>CAKUPH010000006.1 GCA_934675115.1 uncultured Oscillospiraceae bacterium
TGGGGTTCTTAGGGGAAAAACGCTGGAGCGCAGAACGCGCCCCTCAGCGTTCGGAGCCGACCGCGTTTTCCCCCTAAGTGATTCTTTGCCTACTTTCTGTTCACACAGAAAGTAGGTCGCCGTCAGGCGAAAACTGCTTGTTCTTTCGTGCGAAAGAATAAGGATGCAGAGCTTCACTCTGCGCATTTGAAAGGAGGGACAGCCATGCCCCGCAAAGCCAAACGCGACCTGACCATCGAAGAACAGCTGGCCCGCGGGCCCATCGACCTGCCCTTCCTGACGTTGGTGCTCCTGCTGCTGGTGGTAGGGCTGGTGATGCTGCTGTCCGCCTCCTATCCCTCCGCCTACTACAACCTCGACTCTGCGGTGAACACCCACGGGAACCCCTACTACTACTTCCGGCGGCAGGCCATCTTCGCCGTGCTGGGTCTCGGTGTCATGTTCGTCATCTCCAAGATCGATTACCAGCGCTTCCGCTGGATGTCCGTATTTGTGCTGGGCGGCTCCATCGTGCTGATGCTGATGGTGTTCACCCCGCTGGGCCGCGCGGTGGGCGTGGCCCGCCGATGGCTGGTGATCTTCGGCATCCGGTTTCAGCCCTCCGAGCTTGCCAAGGTGGGCGTCATCATGTTTTTCGCCGCCCGGCTGTCCAAGCGAAGAGATCAGCTGCGGGAGCCGAAAAAGTGGAACCGCCGCACTCTCACGGGCCGTCTGGGGGAGTTTTTTGATCGCATTGGCCTGCTGGAACTGATTCCCTACGGGCTGGTGCTGGTGCTGGTGCTGGGCATTCTGGCCCTCCAGCACCACATGTCCGGCATGATCCTCATCACCATCGGCGCGGTGTCTGTGCTGTTCGCCTCCGGCATCCGGCTGGGCTGGTTTGCGGCGGGCGGCGCGGTGGTGACCGCTGCCTTTACCTACATCGTAATGAACACCGATTACATGACTCTCCGCATCAATGCCTGGCGGGACCCTCTGAGCGACCTTCAGGGCAGCGGCTACCAGCTCTACCAGTCCCAGATCGCCATCGGCTCCGGCGGCCTGCTGGGGCTGGGACTGGGCAACGGCAAGCAGAAATTTCTCTTTCTGCCCGAGGAGCACAACGACTGTATCTTCGCCATCGTGTGCGAGGAGCTGGGCCTTGTGGGGGCCCTCGTCATCATCCTGCTGTTCGCCCTGCTCATCATCCGGGGCTACTGGCTGGCCCTCCACGCCCGTGACCGGTTCGGCACTCTGCTCATCGTGGGCATCAACACCCTGTTTGCCGCCCAGGTGATCCTCAACATCGCCGTGGTCACCGGCACCATCCCCACCACAGGCATTTCTCTGCCCTTCTTCAGCTACGGCGGCACCGCGCTGCTGATACAGCTGGCGGAAATGGGCATCATACTGAGCGTATCCCGTCAGATCCCCGCCGCACGCGCGGGGTAAAGAGAATGGAGTGTAGTCATATGAAGCTGTTGTTGACCTGCGGCGGAACTGCCGGTCACGTCTATCCCGCCGTGGCGCTGGCCCGGGTGTTTGAAAAGCACTATCCCGACTGTCAGGTGCTGTTTGTCGGCGCGGACGGCGGCATGGAGCTGAAGCTGGTGGAGAAAGAGGGCTATCCCATCAAGACCGTCACCATCTCCAACTTCCGCCGCACCCTCTCCCCCAGGCAGTGGGGGCACAACCTGAAAAGCGCGTGGAACGTGGTGGCCTCCCGCCGTCAGGCGGCGGCCATCCTGAAGGACTTCGGCCCCGATCTGGTGGTGGGCACCGGCGGCTACGCCTCCTTCCCGTGCGTGCGGCAGGCCGCCCGCATGGGCATCCCCACCGCCATCCACGAGTCCAACGCCACCCCGGGCCTTACCACCCGGACCCTGGCCAAAGAGGTGGACATGGTGATGGTGGGCTTCAAGGAGGCCGTGAGCCACTACGAGGACCCCTCCAAGGTGAAGGTGACGGGCACGCCCGTCCGGCCCGAGTTTTTCGCCATGAGCCGGGAGGAGGCCCGGGCGAAGCTGGGCCTCACCGACGACAAGCCGCTGGTGCTGTCCTTCTGGGGCTCGCTGGGGGCCACGGTGATGAACGGCGAAATGGTGGACTTCGCGGCCCGCTGGCTGGAGGAGGACAAGCCCTTCCACCACATCCACGGCGCTGGCCGGGATTTCGAGACCATGAAGCAGGCCCTGTCCGACCGGGGGCTGGACCCGGAGCAGTTTGACCTGCGGCAGTATATCTACGACATGCCCGTCATCATGGCGGCGGCGGACATCGTGCTGTGCCGGGCGGGCGCGTCCACCCTCAGCGAGTTGACCGCCACCGGCAAGCCTGCGGTCATCGTGCCCTCGCCCAACGTCACTGCCAACCACCAGTACAAAAACGCCAAGGTGCTGGCCGACCGGGGCGGCGCAATCCTCATTGAGGAGAAGGACTGCACCGGCGCGAAGCTGTACGACGCGGTGAGCGGCCTGCTGGCCGACGGCGTGAAGCGGGAAAACATGCGTCAGGCCCAGCTGTCCATCGCCGTCCCCACGGCGGCGGAGGACATTTACGAGGCCCTTTCCGCCCTGCTGGCGAAGCATTGACCAAAACCGGAGCTTTCTCATAGGATGAACTGACTTCATCAGATGGGGAGGCCATTCCATGAGCGAATTTCTGATTTCCGGCGGCAGGCCGCTGGAGGGGGAACTGACCGTCCACGGGGCGAAAAACAGCGTTCTGCCGGTGCTGGCGGCCAGTCTGCTGGCTCGGGAGCCGGTGCTGCTGCGGGGCTGCCCCCGGCTCACCGACGTGACGGCGGCGGTGGAGATCCTCCGGCATCTGGGCTGCGCGGCCCGGTGGGAGGACGGCGGACTGCTCATCGACCCCGTCGGCGCGGCGGGGGGCGATATTCCGGAGGACCTGATGCGCTCCATGCGCTCGTCCATCATTTTCCTCGGCCCGGTGCTGGCCCGGAACGGCGCGGTGCACCTGACCTATCCCGGCGGCTGCGAGCTGGGGCCCCGGCCCATCGACCTGCACCTGTCCGCCATGCGCGCGCTGGGCGCGGAGGTGACGGAGGGCCCGAAGGGTCTTTCCTGCCGGGGCAGGCTCACCGGCTGCGACATCACCCTCGCCATTCCAAGCGTGGGGGCCACGGAGAACGCTATGCTGGCCGCCATGGGGGCGGAGGGCGTCACGTCCATCAACAACGCCGCCCGGGAGCCGGAGATCGCGGAGCTCCAGCGGTTCCTGAACCTGCTGGGCGGCAAGGTCCGGGGCGCGGGCGGCTCCGTCATCACCGTGGAGGGCCGCCGGCCGCTGGGCGGCGGGGAATACACCGTCATGGGCGACCGCATCGTGGCCGCCACCCTCATGTCCGCCGTGGCGGCGGCGGGGGGCGACGTCCGGCTGGACGGCGTGGACTGGCGGCATGTGTCCACCGTCAGCGCCGTGCTGGCGGAGGCGGGGTGCAGCGTCCTGAGCGACAGCCGGGGCGTCCGCATCAGCCGGAAGGCCGACCATCTCCTCCGGGGGGACCTCACCGTCCGGACGGCGCCCTATCCCGGCTTTCCCACCGACGCTCAGGCCCCGGTCATGGCAGCGCTGTGCGCGGGGCGGGGGACGGCGCTGTTTGTGGAGAATGTGTTCGACAGCCGCTACCGCCATGTGTCTGAGCTGGTGCGCATGGGGGCGGACATCACGGTGGAGGGCCGGGTGGCCCTTGTCCGGGGCGTGCCCCGGCTCCACGGGGCTCGCGTGGAGTGTACCGACCTGCGGGGCGGCGGCGCGCTGGCCGCGGCGGCGCTGGGGGCCGAGGGTGACACGGTGCTCACTGGCCTGCGCCACATCGACCGGGGCTACGAGCGGCTGGAGGACATGATCACCCGGCTGGGCGGGAAAATGCTCCGCCGGGAGGATGGCTCCGGCTGATAAATGACTAAAGCGAAGGGAGGCGGCGCGGCTGTGGCCAGCGAGCGCAGACACAAATCAAGACCCCGGCGGCGCCGGGGGCGGTTCAGCTTTGCCTATAAGCTGCTGTCCGTCATTCTGGTCATCGCCGCCGTTGCGGCGGCCTGTCTGGTGTTTTTTCGGATCAATCAGGTGACGGTGACGGGCAACGCCCGGTACACGGCGGAAGAGATCGCCGACGTGTCCGGCATCCGGACGGGGGATAACCTCATCGCCCTGTCAAAGAGCAAGATAGCCGCCCGGATACGCACCCGCCTGCCCTACGTCCAGTCGGTGTCCATCCGCCGGGCGCTGCCGGATACGGTGGTGCTCACCGTCACGGAGCACACGGCGGCGGCCGCCGTGTCCGACGGGACGAACTGGTGGTATATCTCCGCTCAAGGCAAGCTGCTGGAGACGGTGTCCTCACCCGGGCCGGTCATTCAGATCACCGGCCTGACGGCGGTGGAGCCGGAGCTGGGCGGAAAGCTGGCGGTGTCCGCGGAGTACGAAAACCGCCTGACCTATGCGCTGTCCCTCCTGTCCGCGCTGGACGGCCGGGGGATGCTGGATGACTGCACGGCGCTGGACTGCTCTTCCGCCGGGGTGCTCTGGCTGGACTACCTGAATTTCCGGCTGAAGCTGCCGTCCACCGGGGACTTTTCCTACATGCTCACCTTGCTGGACGGAGCTTTTGACAGCGGCCGTGTGAGCCGGGAGGACGCGGGTACCTTTGACTTCGCGTCCGCCGAGGGAAAGGCCATTTACAGCAAATCCTGACAGATCGGCGGCCCGATGGTTCCGATATTCGGAAACGGGCCGCCTTTTCGGCGCGGTCACGGGAAAAACCGATATTTTTCTATTGACCGGGCCGGGAAAATGGAATACAATAATACAAAATATAGTTTCCTTTTCACGGACATATTACAACAACTTGTTTACATATTGGAGGGGCATTTTATGGCGTTTGTGATGGACTCCGCGGTCCGCGGCCAGGATGTACTGAAGGTCATCGGCGTCGGCGGCGGCGGTAATAATGTAGTCAATCGGATGGTCAGCTCCGGCATGCAGGGTGTGGAGTTTATCGCGGTGAACACCGATCAGCAGGTGCTCAACGTGTCGCAGGCCACCCAGCGCCTCACCATCGGCGAGAAGCTCACCGGCGGCAAGGGCGCGGGCGCGAACCCCGAGGTGGGCCGCGAGTCCGCCAAGGAGAGCCGCGAGCAGATCGCGGCCATGCTGGAGGGCACCGACATGGTGTTCGTCACCGCCGGTATGGGCGGCGGCACCGGCACCGGCGCGGCCCCCGTGGTGGCCGAGATTGCCAAGGAGCGGGGCATCCTCACCGTGGGCGTGGTCACCAAGCCCTTTGCCTTCGAGGGCAAGCGCCGCATGGATCAGGCCATGAAGGGCATCGAGGAACTCAAGGAAAAGGTGGACGCACTGGTCATCATCCCCAATGACCGCCTGAAGTACGCCACCGACGAGAAGATCACCTTCGCCAACGCCTTTGCCATTGCCGACGACGTGCTGCGGCAGGCGGTGCAGTCCATTTCCGACCTGATCAAGACCACCGGCCTGATCAATCTGGACTTCGCCGACGTCACCGCTGTCATGAAGGACGCGGGCCTTGCCCACATGGGCGTGGGCCGCGCCGCGGGCAAGAACAAGGCCGAGGAGGCCACCCGCATCGCCATCAACAGTCCCCTGCTGGAGACCTCCATTGAGGGCGCCCGGGGCATCATCGTCAACATCACCGGCCCCATGGACATGGATCTGGACGAGGTGGAGGCCGCCGCCAATATGGTCAAGGACGTGGCTGCGGACGATGCGCTGTTCATGATGGGCGCTGCCTTTGACGAGACGCTGGAGGACGAGATCCGCGTCACCGTCATCGCCACAGGCTTCGGCGGCGTGAGCAACCCCGTTCCCGGCGCTGCCGCCCCCGCTAAGGAGGACAAGCCCAGCGTCGTCCCGGCGGGCGTCGGCCCCGTGGTGCCCCCCGTCCCGCTGGACGAGAACGGCAAGGACGAGCCGGAGAGCGACCCCTTTGATGATATCTTCAAGATCTTCAACAAGAAGTAAGAAAAACGCGATTCCCTGCGCCGCACGGCGCAGGGAATCTTTTCATACCGGATCAAAACAGGCAGAGCGGCGAACCACTCTGCCTGTTTGTATGCTTTGAGCCTGAATTACAGCCGGAGCGCCGCGTCGTAGCCGGTACGGGTGGCGTTGCGGGGAGTGGAAACATTTAACGGCTTACGCTGTGGCGTTTGTCTGATGAAAAATATTCGGTTTGACTTGTCTTTTGGTTTGTGATATAACATCATAAGATATTCAAATATACAATCCAGATTATGTGGTTTGTACGAATACGAAGGGGGGGCGGTATATTGGATCTGCAAAACATCCGTATTTTTGCTTTGTGCATGCAATACCTCAGTTTTTCCAAAGTAGCGGAAATGACATTTTCTTCACAGTCTTCTGTCAGCAAAGTAATTGCATATCTTGAGGAAGAAGTGGGCGGTAAGCTTTTTCTGCGCAACAGCCGCCGGATAGAACCGACTGCTTTGGGAGAGGCCCTTTTGCCCTATGCGGAAGCGCTTCTCACCAAAGAGGATGACATGCGGGGGTTTTTGCATCAGTTTCACTCTGGGGCGACAGTAGTACCGCTGATTATCGGTGTGGCCCGATTTTTGACTGCATCGCCAACGGATGGCTTGCTTCTGCCCCTGATGGATGCGGTGGGTCAGCTGCGGCGGCTGCACCCGGAATTGGATGTGAAAATTGCTTATTTCGAGGATCAACAGTTGGGTGACTTCGTCAAGGGAAACCGCATTGACGTGGCCATTACTGCGGTTAATAACAGTTTAATTGCGGAACGAGCCTATGTGGGAATGGATTTTCTCCAACTGAACGAGAACGATAATTATATGCTGGTTCAGCCGGATGGCCTGGAAGATGCCCAAATCGAGGATATTTTGCCAAAGCTGGATTGTATTTTCTCTGTGGATGACCAGATCGCTATTAGTGTGACCTACGACTTTTTGAGAAAAGTCAAAAAACCCATTCGTGTTGAAACCTGTGATAACTGGAGCGAGGTCATCGTCAAGGTAAAGAACGGTCAGGGTGGGACTATTCTGGGTGCTTCTACTGCGAAGTTTGGGGTCCAATGTGGGCTGACTGCCATCCCTCTGACAAAATATGAAATTACTTCATCTCTGCTTGCTATCTGGAAGCATGGATCGGGTATGCTCAATGAAGAAGCGGCGTATTTACTGCGCAACAGTTTCATTGACCGGGAATAGCAGAATTTCAAAAAACGAATAGATGAGTTGGATTTGAGAGGATTAACGATGCGTTTTGTGCAAAGTGCAAAACACATCGTTGATTTTTTTCCCCATTTCAACTTCTTTGACATATTCGAATTTGGAATCCTTTCTATTTTACGTTCGGAATGACATTTGTTCTGGTGTTCTGGGTTCCGCTTTGTCTGACAAGTAACTATACTTATAGCAAGCAAGAGGGTGCTGATCTTTGGCATCCAAGAGATAAAGGAGGAGACAGCAACGGTGAAAGAATGTGTTCCCATTCGTGAAAACCTGTTCCGCACCAAGGAGGACAGCAGTCTGGTCCTGCTGGGCGCAAAGTGCGCGAAGTGCGGGCAGATATCCTTTCCCAAGCGGGAGTTCTGTACCAAATGTCTGTGCGAAGATCAGGAGGAGGTCGAACTGAGCCAGGAGGGTGAACTGCACACCTTTTCCATCCTGCGTGTCAGCGACAATCATTTTAACGCGCCTCATCCTATCGGCATGATCAATCTGCCCGAGCGGGTCCGCGTTACCGCGCCTTTGGTCTATCGGGAAGACGAGCAGTATGCCATCGGCCAGAAGGTACGGATCGTACCGGACGATCTGTGGGAGGAAGAAGACAGGATCGTCACCGGGTATCGCTTTGAGGTGGTGGAGGACGAGAAATGAACGGATTGAGAGAAGTATATGTTCTGGGCATCGGTCAGACCAAATTTGCCCGGATGAAGGGCGTCAGTCCCATCACGCTCGGGATCGAGGCCGCCAGGGCCGCCATTAAGGATGCCGGCCTTGCCGACCCCAGAAAGCTGGAGGTGGCATATGGAAGCCGCTCCCGCGACGACACCCAGACCGCGGAAAGTATCATGCAGTACATCGGCGTGACCGGCATCGAAATGCACAATACGGAAAATGCCTGTGCGTCTGGCGGCGGCGCGGTAAATCTGTTGTGGAAGGACATCGCCTACGGCGTACATGACATCGGCATTGCCGTTGGCTGCGAATCCATGACGGCTATGCCAAAGGGGCTTGTGGGCGTGGCGGAGGAGGACCTTAACGGTGAGTTAGGGATCCGTATGCCTGTGGTCGGTGCCATGAATGGCCTACGGTTTATCCACGAGCGGGGCGGCACGCTGCGGGATCTTGCCTATCCCTCCGTGAAAAACCACAAGAACGCCTGCGGCAATCCCTACGCGCAGTACCAGAAGATCATCACCGTGGAAGACGTTCTCAACGCCCGGATGATTTCCGACCCCATCGGTGTGCTCCACTGCTGCCCCACTTCAGACGGCGCCGCAGCGGTCATCCTCTGTACAAAGGAGATCGCGCAACAGTATACCACAAAGCTTGTGAAAATGGCGTCCTCTGTAGTTCTTACCATTGGATACGAGTCGTTTGAAAATTCTATCACGGATATTCCCTTTATCCGGGACATTTCCTATCTGGCCTACAAAAAGGCCGGGATCGGTCCGGAGGATCTTGACCTTGTGGAAATGCACGATGCCTTTGCGCCGGAGGAATTGTATGCCTATGAGGCAACCGGCGTATGCCCGGAGGGCGAATGCATGAAATTTATTGCGGAGGGCAGCGCGGAGATCGGCGGCAAATGTGCATTCAGCCCCAGCGGCGGCCTTCAATCTCTGGGACATCCCCTTGGAGCGTCCGGCGTTCGGGTGGTCTGCGAGGTGACTCAACATCTGCGCGGCGAGGCGGGTGCCCGTCAGCAGCCCGGCGCCCGGGTCGGCATGGCTCAGATGATTGGAGGTTATCTTACCGGCCTTGGCTGCCCCACTGTGGGTGCCTGCCACATTCTTACGATCTGATAAGGAGGGATCAAAGTTGATCAAAAAAGTCAATCACATCGGTTTTGCTGTACACAGCATCGACGCTACGCTGAAAATGCTGAAGAGAAACTTTGGCGCGGAAGAGCTTGGCCGGATGGAATATCCCACCATGGGGCAGGTGTCCTGCCTTGTGGCGATCGGTGAGTCTCGGTATGAGCTGATGGAACCCATCGGCGATAAGGGCGTTGTTCCCAAGTTTCTGGCCACCCACGGGGAAGGATTCCATCATATTTCACTTCTGACCGATGATCTGGACGGAGAAATGAAAGAGATGGAGGCGGCGGGTACTGTGATTACCGCCAAGATGCAAGACACCTTCTTTACGCACCCGAAGTCTACCGGCGGAATCGTTTATGAAATAACTGTACGCGAGGACTGACCCGTGCAAGGCGGTGCAGCCCATCCAATAAAAATCATATTACAGGAGGAAGTTATAATGGGAAACCAGAGCAATGATCGCCCCATCGAGAAACCCGTACTGCGCTATGTGCATGAGGACTACGGCAACAAAAAGGCCGACGAGATCCACGAGCGGCTGACGCCTTTTTCCGAGACAGACGCCGGTAAGCGTCCCGACTTTCCCTTTGCCGACTATATTTTCCCCAAGACAGCCACATTTGAGGAGTATTCCGAGCTGCTCAAGCCCTGGTTCGAGATGAAACTGGAGAACGGTGTGCTGGAATGCCGCTGTCATACGCCCGGACACGAGGGCTTTGTCTGGAATCTTACTTCCCACATGGCGATTCACCAGCTTTTTGAGTATGTCAATAATGACCATGATGTGGAGTTGATGATTTTCGGCGGTTCCGGCAAGGATTTCTTCGAGACGATCGGCCCCATTGATGAGTACCGTGACGCGTCTAAGCCGTTTGTGCCCATGGACGATACCGATCCCCGGTACAATTGGCAGCTGCTTGAGCACTCCTACATTGACGGAACACAGGATATCGAAAGTCAGGTCAACCTGTCTATCCCCCTCATCGGCGTCTGGAACGGCGGTGGTTTCCACTCCGACCTTTATTTCTTCACTGACATTACCATCGCCACCAAGGATGCATGGACCACTGACACCCACTTCCGGCTGAATATGGTGCCCGGCGACGGCATTCAAATTGCCTGGCGCAGCCTGATGGGCATTAAGCGCTTTAACTATGCGGAGCTGACCGGGGATGTTCTTACGGCCAAGAAGGCTTTGGAGTATGGTATGATCAATGAGATCGAGGAGGACGTGGAGTCCGCCTATGCCCGTGCCCATGAGATTGCTGAGCTTATCATGCGTTCCTCCACTCGGCAAACCCGCCGTCTCACCGTTCAGGTCATGCGGTTCCCCTGGCGCAAGCAGATTGCCGACGAACTCCGCGGTTCCTTCTCTACTGAGATGTGGAACACTCTCAGTGAAGCCTCTCCTCACTACCCCCTGTACTGGGAGGCCGCCAAGGCGCAGGCCCGCGCGACACTGGAGGCGGAAGCGAAGGGGAAGGTGCTCCGTCCACGGATCGGTCCCTTCATTGAGGAAGATCCCATTGTCTAAGACAGCGTAAAGAAAAGCGAGCCGCCGGAGCGGCGCTCCGGCGGCTCGCTGCAACGAAAGGAGAAAACCCTGATGGATCCCATTACTAACTATACAATGGAATATCTGCGTGATACCTATCACTATTGCTCCAACCTCTGGCGAAGCGGCCTTGCCAATCTGCCCCCCGCCATTGTTACCTGTGCCATTACGGGCGCGAATGGCGGCAAAGAGGTCAATTCGAATCTGCCCGAGACCATTCCCGAGCAGGTGGAATCCACCTACGAAGCCTACAAGGCCGGTGCGGTCATGGTACATATTCATTGCCGCAACCCGGAAAATACGGCTGAGTTTTCCATGGAGCCGGAGTTGTACCGGGAGCTGAACGCCAAGATACGTGAAAAATGTCCGGACATTATCATCAACAATACTGCCATTTGCGGTCGGAATATCGTTCCCGAGCAGGGGGTGGTCACGGAAACCAAGAGCAGCCTGATTGAGACCCATGCCGAGGTCAGCAGTGTAGATGTATCCAATTATTTCTCCCATATCAAGCTGCCTGCCCGTCCCGGCGTTCCTGGCCGTGAAAAGGAAATCGTGATGGAGCGCGGCTACTGTATCTCTCAGGGCGATGCTCTTGAAGCTTGCCGCCGGCTCAGCGCCAACGGTACCAAACCAGAATTTGAGTGCTTCCAGATGTCTGACCTGCACTATCTGAAATGGCTGGTGGAGAACGGCTATCAGGATCCCTTCGGGGCGCCTCACTGGATCCAGTTTGTCTTTACCACCGGCTCCAACTGGCCCACTCCCGAGTTTATCAGTACTCTCAAGCAGGTCGTGCCCAATAACGCCGTCCTCGGCATCATCGCCGCCGGCGCCCAGCAGTTCCCCATTCTGGCGCAGGCACTCATCATGGGCGCCCATGTCCGCGTTGGTATGGAGGATAATGTCTACATTGAAAAGGGCCGCAAGGCGGACAGCAATGCCCAGTTGGTAGAGAAGATCTGCCGCATGGCCGATGACCTTGGCCGCCGCCGAGCTACCTGTGAGGAGGCCCGCGCCATGCTCGGTCTGGGTGCGCCGCGCAAGTATGGATGTTAAAAACACATTCATATTGTAATGTATCAAAGTATAAACACCTTGCTGAGTTGACAAGACTTCATAAAAACATCGCAAACATCTAATCACCAGTCTGTCGGAATCGGCATATGATTTCACTGCGTCACAGAGGGAGATGTATTTATGGAAAAGAAAAAGAGCTTTGCATTCGGTTGGAGCATGGTAGCCTTCGCGTTTCTTGGTTTCTTCCTGACTACTTATTTTGACGTTATGTCCCCCAATGTATTTATTCCCGCTTTGGCTGAGTGTGGCATTGCTCCTGCCGCTCTGCTGAGTGCCCACTCTATCGGCGGTATTTGCGGGGCACTGCTGGGGATTGTACTGGGTAAGATCATCGAGAGGAAGGGGCCCAAAAAAGTCTTTGTTGTCACAGCGATCATTTCCGGTGTCAACTTTGCTATGCTGGGTTTTTCCGCCTCTCAGACTCAGGCGGTCATTCATGTGTTTCTGAACCAGCTCCTGGTTCTGGGCTACAGCATGATGTCCCTGCTGGCACTGATGGCCAGATGGTTTCCCCGTAAAAAGGGCGTCATCATGGGCTTTATTACCTCCGGCTCCATCGGCTCCGGCATCGTGATCCTGCCGCTGGGTCAGGCGCTACTCACCAGTCACGGCATTGGCTTTTCTAACGCTGTGATTGGTGGTATCCTAGTCGTGTTTGCCATCATCGCTATCTTCTGGGTCAAAGATACGCCTCAGGAGGTCGGCCTTGAGCCTGATAACCAGCCTTACACCGCAGAAGAACTGGCCGCGCTGGAAACCGCCAAGAGCTTCAAAAGCCCTTGGACCATGGGCAAAGTGCTGACCAGTCCCATCATCTGGCTGCTGGTTCTTTGCGCCGGTTTTATCACCGTCGGCAACCTCGGCACTCAGACCTCCGGTGTCGGTATTCTGACCGAGCGTGGCCTGTCCCCCACCATGGCCATGACCTTACTGGGTGCCGGCGGCGTAGTCGGCTTTGTCGGCTCCAACTTCTCCGGCATTCTTGACCAGAAGACCAATTCCTATGTTTCCAGCATCGTCATGTACGCCGTGGCAACTGCCGGACTGTTTATGATGTGGTTCGGCAAGGGCATGGTCGCTGGCGTCGGCTTCTGCTTCCAGGGCGCTGTGGTTGGTTCGGTGAACAATCTGCTTCCTTCCCATATCATCACCCGTTTTGGTGCCGAAAACTATGACGCGATCTACGGGGTCTGCTGCCCCATCAATCGTCTGATGGCAAGTTTCGGATCACTAATCATGTCCTTTAGTCTGGCATCCACCGGTCTCTATCATACCGGTATCATCGTCCTGACTGTGCTCTCTGTAATCGCACTGGTGGCCTTCGTTTTCAGCGGCGGCACAAAGCATGTTCCCGCTCCTGGTATCAAGGCTGCAAAGTAAGCGCATCATAACGCGAAGTTTACGGTATGGTACGGTTTGCCGTTTTCCAGAAAGGAAATGGCAAACAAAGCGGTGCCATCATTTATTTAGTTCCAGACTCTACTATGACAAAGAGGCAGAGCGGCTTGTGCCGCTCTGCCTCTTCGCGTCTGATTCGATCCTGAATTACAGCCGGAGCGCCGCATCGTAGCCGGTACGGGTGGCGTTGCGGACGTTGGTGGCGCGGGTGGCGTCGCCGATGACGGTGAAGAAGGGGGCAATGCCGCGGAAGGACTCCGCCAGATCCTGACGGGGCCGCATACCGGCGGACAGGATCACATTGTCACATGCTACGGTGTGCTCCGCGCCGTCGGCGTCCACGTAGGTCACGCCGCAGTCGGTGATGGCGGTGCAGCGGGCATTGGTGATGACGGTGGTGTGCTCCGCCAGACGGTCCAGCAGAGCGTCCCGGGTGAGGTGCATCTCGTCGGTGGCCACCTCGGGGAGCATTTCCAGAATGGTGACCTTCTTGCCCGCCTCGGTGGCGAGGAACAGGCCGGTCTCGCAGCCCACAAGGCCGCCGCCCAGCACCACGAGATTCTCGCCCAGCTCCGTGCCCTCGCGGACCCGGTCGTAGGCGGCTTCGGCGGTGAGGACGTTCTTGCCGTCCACGCCGGGGATGGGCAAGATAAAGGGATCAGCGCCCACGGCGGCAAGGATGGCGTCGGGCTTCATGGCGGCCACGGACTCGGGGGTGGCCTCGGTGTTCAGCCGGATGTCCACGCCGGCCTTTTCGGCCTGATGGATGAGGTAGTTCATGAAATTGCGCAGATCCTGCTTGAAGGGCACCTGCTCGGAGAAGAGCAGCTTGCCGCCCAGACGGCCCGCCTTTTCCAGCAGCGTGACCTTGTGGCCCCGCTGGGCGGCGGTGACGGCGGCCTGAAGACCGGCGGGGCCGCCGCCGATGACGACCACGTTCCTGGGCGCGCCGGGCTGGGCCGGGGCGATGGACTTCAGGAAGCGCTCGCGGCCCACGGTGGGGTTGACGGAGCAGCAGAAGGAGTTGGCGTTGGCGTAGTCAAGGCAGTGGAAGCAGCGGATGCAGGGGATGACGTCATCCTCCCGGCCCTCGGAGAACTTGGCGGGGCGCTGGGCGTCGGAGATGAGGCCCCGGGCCATGGCCACCATGTCGGCCTTGCCCTCGGCGAGAGTGTCCTCAATGAGCTGGGCCTCCTGGAAGGAGCCGAGGGTCAGCACGGGGATATTCACCCGGGGATCGGCCTTGATGGCGGCGGCGAACTTGGCGTTGCAGCCGTGGGGCAGGAACTCGGTGGGGTGGGTGATGTTCTCGGTGCCGTTGTAGAACGCGCCGGTGGAGATGTGGGCGATGTCGATGCGGTCCTGCAGGTGCTCGATCATGGCGGCGCAGTCGTCGGTGTGGTAGCCGCGGCCGTCGGGCCACAGCTCGTCGCCGGAGATGCGGTACTCGATGAGCAGCTTGCGCCCCACCCGCTCCCGGATGGCGTCGATGATCATGTCGGCAAAACGCAGGCGGTTTTCGATGGTCTGCGCGCCGAACTCGTCGGTGCGCCGGTTGATGACCGGGGAGTAGAACTGGGACAGGCACAGGCCGTGGCCGCCGTGGATGAGCAGCATGTCGAAGCCGCATTTCAGCGCCGCCTCGGCCACGTCACCATAGCGTTTGGCGATGGCGGCCATGGCGTCCTTCGTGAGCATGACGGTGGGCTCCCCGTCGGGATCGGGATCGCCGTTGATGGAGTAGGTGATGAGATTGCCGTGGTGGTCGTGGCCATGGTACTGGAAGGCCAGCAGCTCCAGCGAGGCCTTGGCGTCGTAGAAATGGATGGCGTCGGTGAGCCGCTGCCAGTGGCGCTGGGACTCGTAGTGGTCGATGCGTTCGGCGGCGTGAACGGCGTCGTAAGGCATCTCCAGATCCATATTCTGGGCGGAGTATGTAATGACAGCGGCGCCGCCGGCGGCCTTGGCGGCGTAGTACTCCACTGCGGCGTCGGAGGGGTATTCCTCCCGGCCGTACAGCAGGTGAACGCCGGCGGGGGCGGACCAGATGCGGTTCTTGAAGACGACATTGCCGATCCTGATGGGTTCAAAAATATGGGGATACTTTGGGTGAGCCATAATTGGGTCCTCCTTCATAATTTACGGGTTCCGGCGGGTTCCGTCCGCCGGAAGCGGTCGATCGATCCGTCCCGCGGCCGCGGGACGGGGTGAGTCAGACAGAAGGCTGTGCCCTTACGGCAGGTGGAAGGGGGTATAAATGCCGAACATGGCAGGGTTGATGGTCATTGGTTTACCTCCTTCCCACAAAGATGAGTGAATTTTACCATAAATGCTCCCCAATTTCAAGGAACCGTGTTAAAATGTCATAGATGAAACGAAATTTGCGGCACGAGAGAAGGATGGCACCCATGAAAGGACGATTTGCCCCCAGCCCCAGCGGCCGGATGCATCTGGGCAACCTGTTTTCCGCCCTGCTGGCGTGGCTGGACACCCGGGCGGCGGGAGGGTCGCTGGTGTTCCGGACGGAGGATCTGGACCCGGACCGCTGCACGGTGGAGCGGGCGCGGCAGGTGATGGACGACCTGCGCTGGCTGGGCCTTGACTGGGACGAGGGCGGCGCGGAGCCGGAGTACTGCCAGTCTGCCCGGAGCGGGTATTACGCGGATGCCTTCCGGCGGCTGGAGGAGCTGGGGCTCATCTACCCCTGCTACTGCACTCGGGCGGAGCGGCTGGCCGCCTCCGCCCCCCACCGGTCGGACGGCGCGGCGGTGTACTCCGGACGGTGCGCCCACCTCACGGCGGCGGAGCGGGCGGTGTTCGAAGCCATGGGCCGCCGCCCGGCCTATCGGGTGCGGGTGCCGGATGAGATCGTGACCGTGAACGACCTGCACATGGGCCTGTACGCGGAAAATCTCCGCCGGGACTGCGGGGATTTTATCGTCCGCCGGTCGGACGGGGTTTGGGCCTATCAGCTGGCGGTGGTGGTGGATGACGCCCTTATGGGCGTCACCCGGGTGGTGCGGGGCAGCGATCTGCTGTCCTCCGCGCCCCGGCAGGCGTGGCTCCACCGGACGCTGGGGTACGAGCCGCCGGAGTTCTGCCATGTGCCGCTGCTGCTGGCCCACGACGGGCGGCGGCTGTCCAAGCGGGACGGCGACCTCGACATGGGCGCCCTGCGGCAGCGGTATACGCCGGAGGAGCTCACCGGCCTGCTGGCCCATTGGGCGGGGCTGCTGCCCGCGCCGGAGCCGGTGCGGCCCCGGGAGCTGATCGAGGAGTTTGACTGGGAAAAAGTGCCGAAAAACGACATTTACGTAACGCTGTGAGCGCCGCCTTGAGCGGCGGGGAGGGATGACCATGCTGACCATACTGTGCGCCCGGGCCGGGCAGGACGTCCGGGGGGAGCTGCTGGAGCGGATGGGCCGGTCGAAGGCGGAAAAGCGCCTTCTGCTGGTGCCGGAGCAGTATTCCCACGACACGGAGCGGGCGCTGTGCCGGACGCTGGGCAATTCTGGAGCGCGTGGGTGCGAGGTGCTGTCCTTCACCCGGCTGTGGGCCAGAGTGGCGGATGCGGCGGGGGGCGGAGCCGCCCCGGCGCTGGACGCCGGCGGGCGGATGCTGCTGCTTTACCGCGCCCTGCGTCAGGTGGGCGACCTGCTGACCAGCTATAAGGTCACCTCCCGGAAGCCTGCATTTCTCACCGGCCTGATGGCGTCCATCGACGAGTGCCGCAGCTATTCCGTGGCCCCCGGACAGCTGCTGGCGGCGGGGGAGGAGCTGGGCGGCCCGCAGGGTGATAAGCTCCGGGACATCGGGCTGATCTACTCCGCCTATGAGGCGCTGGCCGCCGAGGGCCGGGCCGACCCCCGGGCCAAGCTGGACCGGCTGGCGAGGGCGCTGGAGGACAGCCGCTGGGCCGCCGGGAAGGAGATCTGGGTGTGGGGCTTTACCGACTTCACCGCTCAGGAGGGCGCGGTGCTCCGGGCCTTATTGGGGCAGGCGGACGTGACCGCCGCCCTCACCTGCGACCTCGGGGATCCATCAGACATTTTCGACCCCGTCCGGCGCTCCATCGCCTACCTCACCCATTTGGCGGAGGAACAGGGGGTGGAGGTCCGGCAGCAGGCCGTCCTCCGGCCCATTCCCCGGGCGGACAGCCTTGTTCATCTGGAGGAGCAGCTGTTTGCCGACCGTCTGGAGCCGTGGCCCGGGGACTGCGCCGTGATCCGCACCCGGGCGGACAGCCCCCGGCAGGAGGTGGAGTGGACGGCGGCGGAGATTTTGCGCCTTGTCCGGGAGGAAGGCTATCGCTTTCGGGACATCGGGGTGTGCGCCCGGGACTTCGCCCCCTATGAGGGGCTGACGGAGAGCGTGTTCGCCCAGTACGGCGTGCCGGTGTTCCTGTCCACCGTCACCGATGTGCTCCAGAAGCCGGTGCTGGCGCTGGTGACGTCGGCGCTGGCGGCCGCCGCGGGAGACTACCCCTATGAAGAGCTGTTCCGCTATCTCAAGACCGGCCTTGCGGGCATTTCCGAGGACGAGCGCGACGAGCTGGAAAACTACGTCCTCACGTGGGACATCAAGGGCGGCACGTGGACCCGGCAGAAGCCGTGGGACATGCACCCGGAGGGCTACGGACGGGAATTTTCCGACGAGGACACGGCGCTGATGGAGCGGCTGGACGGGCTGCGCCGCCGGGTCATCGCGCCGCTGGAGACCCTCCGCCGGTCGCCGGACCGGACGGGCCATGGCCGGGCGCTGGCCCTGTACCGGCTCATGGAGGACATCGACCTGCCCGCCCGGCTGGAGGAGCGGGCGGCGTCGCTGGAGGACCGGGGCGACCTCAAGACCGCCGCCGAGTACCGCCAGCTGTGGGACATTCTGGCCGGGGCGCTGGAGCAGTGCGCCCTGCTGCTGGGGGATGTGGAGCTGGAGCTTGAGGAGTTTTCCCGGCTGTTCTCGCTGGCCCTGAGCCAGTACGACGTGGGCACCATCCCCGTCTCCCTCGACCGGGCGGCGGCGGGGGACGCCCCCCGGATGGCGGGGCGGACGGTAAAGGCCCTGTTCCTGCTGGGGGCGGACTCGGTGTCCATTCCCAGCTGCGCGCCGTCCCCAGGGCTGTTCAGCGATCTGGACCGGGAGGCGCTGGCGGAGCGGGAGCTGCGGCTGGCCCCCCGGCAGGGGGACAAGCTCCAGCGGGAGCTGACCATCATCTACGAAACCTGTGCCCTGCCCACGGAGCGCCTGTACGTGACCTATGCCGCCGCCGACGGCGCGGGGAGCGCCCGTGCGCCGTCCTTCCTATATGAGCGCATCGCCGCGCTGTTTCCCGACAGCCCGGAGCGGAAGGCGGACGGGACCTGCCGCCTTGCCGCCCCCGGCCCGGCGCTGGAGCTGGCGGGGGAAAACGCCGCTGCGGCGGACGCCCTGTCCGCCCTCCCCGGCTGGGGGGAGCGGGTAGCGCGCATCCGCTCTGCCGCCCGCTGGCGGCGGGGCCGCCTGACCCCGGCGGGAGTCTCGGCGCTGTACGGCGGCACGGTGCCCATGTCGGCCACCCGGCTGGACCTCTACAACGCCTGCCGGTTCAGCCATTTCATGAAATTCGGCCTGTCCGCAAAGCCACGGAAGAAGGCGAAGTTCCGACCCTCTGACTATGGCACCTTCATCCACGCCGTGCTGGAGGAGGTGTTGGGCAAGGCAACCGCCATGCCCGGCGGCATCCGGGCGCTGGCGGCGGATCCGGTGCTGCGGCACACCCTCACCGCCCAAGCCGCCGACCGCTATGAGGCGGAGGCGCTGGCGGGGCTGGAGGGGGAGACCGCCCGGTTCCGCTACGTGTTCGACCGGATGAAGCAGTCCGCCCAGACCGTGGCGGACAGCGTGTGCGGCGAACTGGCGGCCTCCGACTTCACCCCCGTCTATTTCGAGCTGGGCTTCGGCCGGGGACAGGCCATGCCCCCGCTGGAGGTGGAAAAGGGCGTGAAGCTTCGGCTCACCGGTTTTGTGGACCGGGTGGACAGCTGGGTGAAGGACGGAAAACGCTACCTCCGGGTGGTGGACTACAAGACCGGCAAAAAATCCTTCGACTTTTCCGACGTGGCTGACGGACGGGGCCTTCAGATGCTGCTGTACCTCTTCGCCCTCCGGCGGGAGGGACAGGCCCTCTTCGGCCCGGAGGAGCTGATCCCCGCCGGGGTGCTGTACGTCCCGGCCCGCAGCCCCATCATCAGCGGCGACCGGGCCATGACGGACGAGGACATCTCCGCCGCCCGGCAGCGGGAGCTGCGGCGGAAGGGGCTGGTGCTGGCGGATGGAGAGGTGCTGTCCGCCATGGAGCACACCGACGGAGCCTACGCCTATCTGCCCATCGCCTCCGGACGGGGGAAGGACGACTACCTCGTGACACCGGAGCAGATGGACGAGCTGGACGACTACCTCACCCGGGCGCTGGAGGGGGCGGCGGAGCAGCTCGCGGAGGGGAACATTGACGCCGACCCCTATTGGCACAACGCAGATATGAACGCCTGCCGCTACTGCGACTACGCCGCCGCCTGCCACTTCGAGGAGTGCTGCGGCGACCGGGTCCGGCGGCGGAAGGCCCTGACCGCCGGGGAATTCTGGCAGCTGCTGAGAAAAAAGGAGGGAGAGAACGATGGCCTTTGAGCTGACGAGCCAGCAGGCCGCCGCCGTCACCGACCGGGGCGGAAACCTGCTGGTCAGCGCCGCCGCCGGTTCCGGCAAGACCCGGGTGCTGGTGGAGCGGCTGATGGATTATGTGAAAAGCGGCGAGGACATCGACCGCTTCCTCATCATCACCTTCACCAACGCCTCCGCCGCCGAGCTGCGGGACCGCATCGCCCGGGCGGTGAGCGAGCTGCTGGCTCAAAATCCGGCGGACCGCCACCTGCGGCGGAACGCCACGCTGGTGTATAAAGCGCCCATTTCCACCATCGACGCCTTCTGCCTTGATTTTCTCCGGGAGTGCGGCCCCGCCGCCGGGCTCGACCCGGATTTCCGCCTGTGCGATGAGGCGGAGGGAAAGGCGCTGGGCCAGCAGGCCATGGAGACGGTGCTGGAGCGGCGGTATCAGAACATCGGGAACGACCCCGCCTTTGCCGCGCTGGTGGACGCACTGGCCGGGGACCGGGACGACCAGACGCTGGAAGAGGTGGTATCTGACGTCCACCGCCGGGTGCAGAGCCACCCGGAGCCGCTGCGCTGGCTGGTGGAGCGCCGGGGGGATTTCGACCTTCCGGCAGACGCACAGCCGGAGGGCACAGTCTGGGGCCGCCTGCTGCTGGAGGACGGGCAGACCCTCGCGGCCTACTGGGCGGAGACGCTGGAAAACCTGACGGACGAGCTGGCCTTTGACGACGTGGTGGGGGCCAACTACGGCCCCACGCTGACAGCCACGGCCAATCACCTCCGGGCGCTGGAGCGGGCGCTTGGAGAGGGCTGGGACGCCTGCCGAGCCCTGTTCCCCGTGCCCTTTCCCCGGGCCGGGGGCAAGCGGGGGGGCGACAGCGTCCTCAAGGAGCGGGTGAAGGCCCTGCGGGACCTGTGCAAAAAGCAGATCACCCAGCTGGGGGAGCGGTTCGACGTGTCCGCCGCCGACGCCATGGACGACCTTCGGGCGGTGGCCCCGGCCATGACCGCCCTGCTGGATGTGACGGCGGAGTACGACCGGGAACTGACGGAGCTCAAGCGCCGCCGTCACCTCATCGACTTTGCTGACGGGGAGCACCTCACCGCCCGGCTCCTCACCCGGGAGGACGGTCAGCCGTCGGCGCTGGCGGCGGAGTGGAGCCGCCGCTACCGGGAGATCATGGTGGATGAGTATCAGGACACCAACGCCGTCCAGAATGTGATCTTTGACGCGCTGTCCACCGGGGACAATCTCTTCATGGTGGGAGACGTGAAGCAGTCCATTTACCGCTTCCGGCTGGCCGACCCCACTATTTTCCTGCGGAAATACGGCCAGTATGCCGACGCGTCGGTGGCCGAGCCGGGGGAGGGCCGCACGGTGCTTCTCAGCCGGAATTTCCGCTCCCGTCCGGAGGTGCTGGAGGGGACGAATTTCATCTTCCGGAATGTCATGACCGAGCCGGTGGGCGAGATGGACTACACCGGGGACGAGGCCCTCATCCCCGGCCGGGAGGATCTTCCGCCGGACGGGCGGTACTGTGTGGAGCTGGACTGCGTGGATCTCTCCGACCCGGACGGCGAGGAGGAAGAGGAGAAGCTTGACAAGGACCTTGCGGAGGCCCGGGCCGCCGCCGCCCGGATCGCGGAGCTGCTGCGGGAGGGCCTTCCCATCGGGGACCGGCCGGTGACGCCGGAGGACATCGTGATCCTGCTGCGCTCCCCGGGGCCGGTGCTGGCGGACTACACGCTGGCGCTGGATGAACAGGGCATCCCGTGGCAGGCGGAAGACGGCGGCGAATTTTTCGGCACCACCGAGATCTCCGTGGCCCTGTCCCTGCTGCAGGTCATCGACAACCCCCGGCAGGACGTGCCGCTGCTGTCCGTGCTGCGCTCGCCGCTGTTCGACTTCACCCCGGACCGGCTGGCGGAGCTGCGGGCCGGAGCGGAGGGCACGGTGTACGACTGCGTCCGGGCCGGGGCGGAGCGGGGAGAGGAGGACTGCACGGGCTTTTTCGCCCTGTTGGCCGATTTGCGGGCGCTGGCCGCCGAGGAGAGCAGCCACCGCCTGCTGTGGGAGGTCTACCGCCGCACCGACCTGCTGGCGGTGTTCTCCGCCATGCCAGACGGAGCGCGCAGAAGGGCGAACCTGCTGGCCCTGTACGACAGCGCCCGCCGGTTCGAGAGCGCGGGCCACAAGGGCTTGTTCGGCTTTCTGACCCACCTGACCCGCATGGTGGAAAGCGACCTTGCCATGCCCGTCCCCTCTGCCGCCGGGCGGGGGGTGCGCATCCTGTCCATCCACAAGTCCAAGGGACTGGAATTCCCGGTGGTGTTCCTGTGCGGGCTGGAACGGCAGTTCAACGAGGCGGACTCCCGGTCCACCATTCTGTTTCACGACGTACTGGGCCTCGGCCCCAAGCGCACCGACCGGGCGCGGATGATCCGCTACACCACCATCGCCCGGGACGCGGTGGCTCTCCGCCTGCGGCAGCAGCTCCGGGCGGAGGAGCTGCGCCTGCTGTACGTGGCCATGACCCGGGCGGAGCACAAGCTGTTCCTGTTTACCGCCGTCAACGGCGGCCGGGGAGAAAACCTCAATACACTGGCCATGCAGGCCCAGTGCCCGCCGCCCCCGCGGCTCATGGCGCAGGCCCGGTCCATGGCGGCGTGGGTGCTCATCCCGGCCCTGTGCCGCCCGGACAGCGGGCCGCTCTGGGCGGCGCTGGACGCCGACCGCCCCGCCCCGCCGGAAAATTTGGGGCCGAAGTGGGATATGCGCCTGCTGCCCGGGACTAACTACCGGAACGCGCCCGCCCCGACGGCAGAGACGGCGGCGGAGACGCCGGACGCGCCGGACGCCGGGGCGGCGGAGGAGCTTCGCACCCGGTTCAGCTGGACCTATCCCCACGCCGCAGAGGTGAACATGCCGTCCAAGCTCACCGCCACCCAGCTCAAGGGCCGGGAGAAGGACGCCGAGGTGTCCGAGTCGGCGGAGGAGCTGCGGCCCCAGCGGCCCCGCCGCGCCCTGCGGCGGCCCATATTCGGCGAGGAGCGGCCCCTGACCCCCACCGAGCGGGGCACGGCCCTGCACCTTGCCATGCAGTATCTGGATTACAGCAAAACGGACACGGAAGCGGCCATCCGGGAGGAGGTGGCCCGGCTGACGGCCGGGCAGTTCATCACCCCGGCACAGGGGGCGGCGGTGGACACGGCGGCCATCCGGGCGCTGTTCGCCTCCCCGCTGGGGGGAAAGCTCCGGAACGCGCCGCAGGTGGAGCGGGAGTTCAAATTTTCCATGCTGGTGCCCGCCGCCGACTATTTCCCGGAGTGCGAGCCGGGAGAGGAGCTGCTTTTGCAGGGTGTCGTGGACTGCTGGTTCCGGGAGGAGGACGGCTCCATCACCGTGGTGGACTTCAAGACAGACCGGGTGACGGAGCATACCGTGGAGGAGCGGGCCGCGGGCTACCGCCCCCAGCTGGAGGCATACACCCGGGCGCTGAGCGAGGTTATGGGCGCGCCGGTGACCCGGCGGGTGCTGTGGTTCTTTGCGGTGGACCGGGAAATTTCCTGGTGAAAACGCAAAAATGCCCTTGCTTTTTGCGTTTTGCTGTGGTAAAATACCATTTGCGTTTATGAGGCGTGGAGGCTTGCTGCGCCGATTTGACCCTACGAACGTGAAAGAGGTGAACAACGATGAAGGAAGGCATCCATCCCAATTACCAGCACACCACCATTACGTGCGCGTGCGGCAACGTGATCGAGACTGGCTCGACCAAGAAGGACATCAAGGTGGAAGTCTGCTCCAAGTGTCACCCCTTCTATACCGGCAAGCAGAAGATGGTGGACACCGGCGGACGTGTCAGCCGCTTCAACAAGAAGTTCGGTCTGGAGTAATTTTGTCTTTCAGAAAGCCCATGTCTTCGGACATGGGCTTTTTTTATAAAGGGCAGAGCCCTTTGAAATCCGCAGGGGCGGGAGCCCTGCCACCGCTTTTCTTTCAAGAAAGAAGGAAAGAGTAGGTTTCGCCTGCGGGCGAGTTACTTTTTGCTCCTGCAAAAAGTAACCAAAAACCAAAGGGCTGTGCCCTTTGGAGAACGGCTTTTTTCCACCCCATTTCTTTTGTTTGCGTACAAAAGAAACGGGGTGGCCCCCAAAGAAAATACGCCAAAGGGGTGCGTCAAAATCTTTTAGCTTTTCGCCACCGACGGGAGAGTACCCCTTCGGTAAGACACTGCCGTTCTATTTTCGCTGCCGCTGCTCTGGTGCGGACTTGCGAGGTTTGCGCCCAATAGCGCTGCCGCACCCACAAGCAAGCCTACAGAGTAGGCGCCGATCGTTGGCCCGACAGACTTTAACGACCACCAATGGAGCGGCAGCGATAATTAGTGGCTTTATGTATCCTGTTATCCCGCGCCGGTAATAGAACGCTGCACCACTTGAATGCGCCCCCGTAAAAATTGGGGTTCTTAGGGGAAAAACGCTGGAGCGCAGAACGCGCCCCTCAGCGTTCGGAGCCGACCGCGTTTTCCTCCTAAGCGCTTTTTTGCCTACTTTTTGTGCGCACAAAAAGTAGGTCGCCCTGAGGGGCGAAACCCTCCGCCCCGCGTCCGCAGGACGCACCACCTCATTTTGCCGGGGCTTCCGGCAAATAAAAAGGAGTTCTTATGTTCGAAGAAAACAAGCTGAAAAACATCAACCGCGCCGTTCTGGTGGGGCTGAACTGCCCGGGGCTGAGCCGGGAGGAGAACGCCGACGACGATTCTCTGGAGGAGCTGGCCGCTCTGCTGGACACCGCGGGCGGCGTGTGTCTGGGAACGGTGCTGCAAAATAAGAACAGCCCCGATCCCCGCACCTTCATCGGCGAGGGCAAGGTGGCCGAGGTCAAGGAGCTGGTGGGCTCGCTGGGGGCGGACATCGTCATTTTCGATAACCCCCTGTCCCCGTCCCAGCAGCGGGTGCTCACCGAGGAGCTGGGCGTGACGGTCATGGACCGGGCGGCCCTGATCCTCGATATCTTCGCCAAGCGGGCCCGCACCAGTGAGGGCCGTCTGCAGGTGGCGCTGGCCCAATACAAGTACCTGCTGCCCCGGCTCACCGGCATGTGGAAGCATCTGGAGCGGCAGGAGGGCGCCATCGGCACCCGCGGCCCCGGCGAAACTCAGCTGGAAAGCGACCGGCGGCACATCCACCGGAAGATCGCCAAGCTGGAGGAGGAGCTGCGGGACGTGCGCCGGGTGCGGGCCACCCAGCGGGAGCGCCGGGAGAAAAACGAGGTGCCGGTGGTGGCCATCGTGGGCTACACCAACGCGGGCAAATCCACCCTGCTCAACGCCCTCACCGGTTCGGATATCCCGGCCAACGACCGGCTGTTCGACACGCTGGACACCACCACCCGGACACTGGAGCTGTCCGACACCTGCAAGGTGCTCATTTCCGACACCGTCGGCTTTATTGAAAAGCTGCCCCACCAGCTGGTGGACGCCTTCAAGGCCACGCTGGAGGAGTTGACCTTCGCTGACCTGCTTATCCACGTCATCGACGCCTCCGACCCCCGCTGGCGGGAGCAGGCCGATGTGGTGGACAGGCTGGTGGTGGAGCTGGGGGCCTCCGAGACGCCCCGGCTGGAGGTATTCAACAAGTGCGACAAGTTCGTGGGGGACATCCTGCCCCACGGCGAGGACATCGTGTCCATCTCCGCCAAGACCGGCGCGGGGCTGGACGTGCTTACCGCTGCCATTGAGAAGCGGCTGGGCGACCGGGTGCGCCGGGTGGTCATTCACCTGCCCTACGACAAAGGCGGCCTGCTGGACACACTCTATCAGGAATCCAGGGTGGAAAAGGTGGATTATTCCGAGTCCATCGACGTGACGGCGGTGTGTACCCCCAAGACCATCGGCCGGCTGGGCCGGTTCGTGGAGGGCTGGACGCCGCCCAAAGAAGACTGGGAGGATTAAAATGAAACTGCAGACCAAGCGCCTTTTGCTCCGCCCGTGGGAGGACGGCGACGCAGAGATCCTGTACCGCTGGGCCAAGGATCCGGAGGTCGGCCCCATGGCGGGCTGGAAGCCTCACGAGAGCGCGGCGGAGAGCCTTGCGATCATCCACGGCCCGCTGGGCATGCCGGAGACCTATGCGCTGGTGCTCAGAGAGACTGGGGAGCCGGTGGGCAGCGCGGGACTTTTCCCGCCGGAATTTGCGGCCCCCACGGAGCTTCCGCCGGAGGCGGTCCAGCTGGAACTGGGCTATTGGATCGCCCGGCCCTATTGGGGGCAGGGGCTGGTGCCGGAAGCGGCGGAGGAGCTGCTGCGGTACGCCTTTGAGGAGCTGGACTGCCGGATGGCTCACTGCTCACACTTCGAATGGAACGGCCAGTCCCGCCGGGTCATCGAGAAGCTGGGCTTTGCCCCCGCGGGCGTCCACGACACCGTGGACAGTCTGGGCCGCACCCAGAAAATGTTGTGCTATACCATGCCAAGAGCGGTCTGGGCGCGCCGCCGTCAGGCGTAACGGCAGACGGCGCGGAGGAAAGGCTTGACAAACCACTGCGCCGTGTGTATCATGGAAAAGCATCTGGCACTGAGAGGAGAATCCGGCGAAATGCTGCTGCTGAATTGATTGGAAGTCAAATTTGCAATAAATGACATTGACGCGTTGTAAAGCAACGGGTCCGGTCGTTTATACGCGAAGACGGCTTGCAGAATCAGTACGGCGGCGGGGAATCTCCGCGCTTTTGGGAGCCCAATGCCCAAAACCTGTTCTGACTGATAGTCCGCCTTCGCAAAGTCTGAAGGCGGACTTTTTGCCGCCATTTGCAATCGTCTGACGCATGTTCTGCGAGAGAGGAGATCTATTGTCAAAACCAAGTATCAGGCCGGGCAGGCCCCTGTGGACCTATGACTTCACCGTCATCACTCTGGGCAGCGTGGTGTCCATGGTGGGCGGGACACTGTCCGGCTTTGCCATGAGCATCATGGTGCTGGATTATACCGGCTCCACATTTCTGTACGCCCTGTTCAGCGTGGGCTATCAGATCCCACTGCTGGTCTGCCCCTTGCTGGCCGGGCCGTATCTAGACCGGATGAGCCGGAAAAAGGTCATCTACCGGCTGGACTTCCTGTCCGCCGGCATTTATCTGGCGCTGTTCCTGCTGCTGCGGGGCGGATGGTTCAGCTACCCGCTGTTATTGGCATCCAATGTCCTGATGGGCTGCATCTACGGCGTGTACGTGGTGGCCTACGACAGCTTTTACCCCAACCTCATCACCGAGGGCAACTATTCCAAGGCCTACTCCGTGTCCAGTATGCTCTGGCCGCTGGCGGCCATGACCCAGCCCATCGCCGCGCTGGTGTACGACCGGCTGGGGACGGTGATGCCCCTGCTGGCGGTGAACGCCGTGTGCTTCTTCACGGCAGCCTGCTTCGAGCGGACCATCCGCCATCAGGAGACCCACATGGACAAGGCGCCTCCGGCGGACGGTCTCGGCGTCATGGGCCGCTTCAGCCGGGACCTGCGGGACGGCCTGCGGTACATCGCCGGGGAGAAGGGCCTGCTGGTCATCACGCTGTACTTCATGGTGTCCATGTTTGTCGGCTCGGCCAGCGGCACGCTCCAGCTGCCGTTCTTCAAGAACAACGCCGCCCTGTTCGCCATGTGGCCGGTGTCGGCGGTGACGCTGTACACCATCGTGTCCAACTGCTCCGTGGTGGGGCGGTTCATCGGCGGGCTGATCCACTACAAGGTGAAATTCCCCAAGGAGAAAAAGTTCGCCATCGCCATCTGCGTCTATTTCATCGTCGAAGCGCTGGATGGCACCCTCATGTACATGCCCATCCCCCTCATGGCCGTGCTGTTTTTCACCTACGGCATTCTGGGCGTCACGTCCTACAACATCCGCATCGCGGCCACCCAGTCCTATGTCCCGGACGGGAAGCGGGCGCGGTTCAACGGCACCTTCACCATGCTGACCTCCATGGGCAGCATCGGCGGCACCCTGCTGGCCGGGGCGATGGCGGAGGTCATGCCGGAGCGGCACGTCATGCTGCTCATGGGCGTGCTCGGCGTGACGACGGTGTACCTGTTCATGTACCGGGGCCGGGAACACGTGGCGGCCATCTACAACCGGGATCTGTAATACGATAACCGTGGGGAATACGACGGCGTTTCGGGCGAAACGCCGTCGTATTTTTGGCTGAATGTGAAAAATGAAAAAATCGGGAGAAAAAAAGAGGGTTTTTCCCGCCGAAAAGAGTATATCTTTACATCAAAACAAACTGCGAAAAGGGGGTATGCACCGTGACCATCCGGGAGCGAACCGAGGAGCTGGAGCGCCTGACGCTCTCGCCCCGGGCCTGCCTGTCCACCCGGTCGAAGGGCCGCGCGGCGGACATTCCGCCCTGTCCCGTGCGCACCTGCTTCCAGCGGGACATCGACCGGGTCATCCACTGCAAGTCCTTCCGGCGGCTCAAGCACAAGACGCAGGTGTTTCTCCAGCCCGAGGGGGATCATTACCGCACCCGCATGACCCACACGCTGGAGGTGTCCCGTATCGCCCGGACCATGGCCCGGGCCCTGCGGCTCAACGAGGACCTCACCGAGGCGGCGGCGCTGGGCCACGATCTGGGCCACACCCCATTCGGCCACGCCGGGGAGCGGGCGCTCAGCCGGGTGGTGACCGGAGGTTTCCGCCACTATGAGCAGTCCCTCCGGGTGGTGGACCGGCTGGAAAACGACGGCGCGGGTCTGAACCTGTGCTACGAGGTGCGGCGGGGCATCCTGTGCCACACCACCGGCGAAAAGGCGGAGACGCTGGAGGGCCAGCTGGTCCGCTTCGCCGACAAGATCGCCTACATCAATCACGACATTGACGACGCCATGCGCGGCGGCATCATCTACCCCACCGACATCCCCGTCCACCTGTCCGAGACGCTGGGCTTCACCCACGGCGAACGCATCGACACTCTCACCATGGACATCATCGAGAACAGTCAGGAGGGGGATGAGATCCGCCAGTCTGAGCCTATCGCAAAGGCCATGGCGGAGCTGAAGGAGTTCATGTTCCGGTCCGTGTACTTCAATCCCCTCGCCAAAGGGGAGGAGGGCAAGGCGGAGGACATGATCTGCCTGCTGTTCGACTATTACATCAGGCACACCGATGAGCTGCCCCCGGAATATCAGGATATTCTGGTCCGGGAGGGCGAGGAACGGGCGGTGGTGGACTACGTGGCCGGCATGACGGACACCTACGCCGTGGAGCAGTTCAGCAACCTGTTCATCCCCAAGGGCTGGGTCGTGAAGTAGCGCGTGCTTATTCAGCAGACATGAAGTAAAGAGGGAGCCAATGACGGAATATTATGTGCCCACAAAAGCGTCGGAAGCGGAGCTGACGGAAAAGCGCTCCACCTTCATCGGCCACGTCTGGCCGGTGGAGACGGAGGAGGAAGCCCGGGTCCGCATCGACGAGATGAAGAAAAAATACCACGACGCCCGGCACAACTGTTGGTGCTATCTCTTAAAGGACGGCCCGGTGCGCTACTCCGACGACGGGGAGCCTCAGGGCACCGCCGGGCAGCCCATGCTGGGCGTGTTCCAGAAGGAGGGGGTCACCAACGTCTGCTGCGTGGTGACCAGGTACTTCGGCGGCATCCTGCTGGGGGCCGGGGGCCTTGTCCGGGCCTATACCCAGAGCGCCAAGGACGCGCTGGACGCGGCGGGCATTTCCGTGGTCCGCCGCTGGGTGGAGCTTGCGGTGGACTGTCCATACAGCTACCTCGAGCGGGTGAAGCTGGAGTGCACGGCGCTGGACGGCGCGGTGGGCGAGATCGAGTACGCCGCCGCTGTCACGGTCCACGCCCTCCTGCCCGAGGGGAACGCGGCGGCCTTTGCCGCCCGGATGACGGAGCTTTCCGCCGGGACCTTCGCCGCGGTGGAGCTTGGGGAACGGTTCCAGCCGGTGCCGCTGGCCTGAATGTCATAAAAAATTCCGGATCTGGCTATCATCAGGAGGTGATGTCATGTCCATACCGGAGCGTTTTCTGGACGAGTTGAACAGCCGGGCCAATATCGTGGACGTGGTGTCCGCTTATGTGCCGCTGAACAAAAAGGGCGCCAACTACTGGGGCCTGTGCCCCTTCCACCACGAAAAGACCCCGTCCTTTTCCGTCAACGAGGAGAGACAGAGCTTCCACTGCTTCGGCTGCGGTAAGGGCGGCGGGCCCATCCGGTTCCTCATGGAGATCGAGAACCTCTCCTTTCCCGACGCGGTACGCAAGCTGGCCGCGCAGGAGGGGATGGACGTTCCGGACGACAGCCCGGGGGACGGGCAGTGGCGGGAGCGCCGCCGGAGGATCCTCGAGCTGAATCGCGAAGCCGCCCGGTTCTACCGCGCCATGCTGGACGACCCCCGTGGGGCGCTGGTGGCGGATTACATCAGCCGGAAGCGGCGTATCAGCCCGCGGTTTTCCGCCCGATTCGGCCTTGGCGCCGCGCCGGACGCGTGGGACACCCTCATCCGGGCCATGGCGGAGAAGGGCTACGACAAGGCCGACCTCATCGAAGCGGGCCTTGCGGTGGCCGGGAAGAACGGCGGCATTTACGACAAGTACCGCAACCGCCTCATGCTGCCGGTCATCGACGTGCGGGGGGACGTCATCGGCTTCACCAGCCGGGTCATGGACGACTCCACGCCGAAATACCTGAACACGCCGGAGACGGCGATCTTCAAAAAGCGGTCCATTCTCTACGGACTGAACTACGCAAAAAACACCAAGCGGCTCAATTTCATTCTGGTGGAGGGCAACATCGACGTCATCACCCTCCATCAGGCGGGCTTTGACAACACGGTGGCCACCATGGGCACCGCCCTGACGGAGGAGCACGTCCACATCCTGGGGCGGTATACGAAAGAACTGGTGCTGTGCTACGACAACGACAACGCCGGTGTGGACGCCACCCAGCGGGCCATCGGCCTGCTGAAAAATTCCGACATCACGGTCAAGGTCCTCCAGCTGCCCCGGAGGCGGACGGAGGACGGCCAGCTGGTGAAGCAGGACGCCGACGATTTCATCAAAAACTATGGCGGCGAGGCCTTTGAGACACTGATGAACAAGAGCGCCAACTCGGTGGAATACCGGCTGGGTGTGGTGCAGGGCAAATACGACCTGACTCAGGACGAGGACCGGGCGGCCTACTTGCAGGAAGCGGCGGGGGTCATCGCCGCCCTGAGCAGCCCAGTGGAGCGGGAGATCTACGGCGGCCGCGCGGCGGATCTGGCCGGTATTTCCCGGGAAGCCATGGGGCAGGAGGTGGAGCGCCTGCGGAAAAAGCGGGCGTGGGAAGCCCGGCGTAAGCAGGAGCGGCAGGATCTGGCCCCGGCCCAGCAGCTCCAGCCCAAGGAGCGAACCCTGCGGTTCGCCAACGTCCGCTCCGCCCGGGCGGAAGCGGGGCTTCTGCGCATCGTCCTGCTGGACGGGGACTATTTCCGGCAGCTGGATGAGCTGACCGGCGAGATGTTTTCCTCCCTGGTGCTGGGCAGGGCGTATACTCTGCTGCGCCAGCGCTGGCAGGAGGAGCGCCCGGCCACGCTGGCGGCGCTTGAGGCCACGGGGCAGTTCACGGCGGAGGAGCTGGATCTTCTGTCCGCCGCCGTGCAGGATCCCCAGCCCCGGCACACCGCGCAGGCGGCGCTGGACGACAGCAAGCGGATCATTCTGGAGGAATTCCGGAAGCGAAATATTACAAGCGGCGAGGATCTGGCCGCCTTACGTACAAGACTGAAACAGACAAAAGGCTATGGAGGATGATGACCATGAGTGAGAAAAAGAAGACGAAGCAGCAGGCCGAGACTGTGAACGTAGTCCGGGTGCCCACCGAGAAATATCAGGCAGCCAAGGCCGAGGTCATGAAGATGGTGGAGGGCATGCAGGGCGCCGAAAAGCTGGGCGAGCTGCTGGATACCGGCTATAAGAAGGGCAAGCTCACCTCTAACGAACTGCTGGAAGTGCTGGACTCCCTGAGCCTTGAGTCCGAGCAGTTGGACAAGCTGTACGACACCATGGAGAATCTGGGCATCGACACCGCCGCCGATGAGGACTTCCTGCCCGATCTGGAAGACGAGGCCGGCCCGCAGGTGGAGGAACTGGAGGACATCCCGGAAGAGGAGATCGTGGATCCCAATACGCTGGTGGACGCCTTCTCCATCGACGACCCCGTGCGCATGTACCTCAAGGAGATCGGCAAGGTCAACCTGCTGACTCCGGAGCAGGAGATCGACCTTGCCCAGAAGATGGGCGCGGGCAATCTGGCCAAGGAGCAGCTGGAGGAGCTGGAGAAGTCCGGCGAAGCCATTCCGCAGGAGGTTCGCGAGGAGCTGAACAAGACCATCAGGGCCGGCGAGCGGGCCAAGCAGCAGCTGGCCGAGGCCAACCTCCGTCTGGTGGTGTCCATCGCCAAGCGGTATGTGGGCCGGGGCATGCTGTTCCTCGACCTCATTCAGGAGGGCAATCTGGGCCTCATCAAGGCCGTTGAGAAGTTCGACTACACCAAGGGCTACAAGTTCTCCACCTACGCCACGTGGTGGATCCGTCAGGCCATCACCCGGGCCATTGCCGATCAGGCCCGCACCATCCGCATCCCCGTTCACATGGTGGAGACCATCAATAAGGTCATCCGCGTCAACCGTCAGCTCCTTCAGGAGCTGGGCCACGACCCCACCCCCGAGGAGACCGCCGCCGAGATGAACATGCCGGTGGAGAAGGTGCGGGAGATCCTGAAGATCGCGCAGGAGCCCGTCTCGCTGGAGACCCCTATCGGCGAGGAGGAGGACAGCCATCTGGGCGACTTCATCCCCGATGAGGACGCCTCCGAGCCCTCCGAGGCCGCGTCCTTCACCCTGCTCAAGGAGCAGCTGGTGGACGTTCTGTCCACTCTGACCCCTCGTGAGGAGAAGGTGCTCAAGCTGCGCTTCGGCATCGAGGACGGCCGCACCCGCACGCTGGAAGAGGTGGGCAAGGAGTTCAACGTCACCCGTGAGCGCATCCGCCAGATCGAGGCCAAGGCCCTCAGAAAATTGCGCCACCCCAGCCGGAGCAAAAAGCTCAAGGATTTCCTGAACTGAGGAGTATAAAAAATCCCCGCAGTCCAATGGACAGAAGGGATTGAGAGCGTCGAAGGACCTCGTAGAGTTTCGCCGCCGCAGCGGCGAAAGAAATATGATTTGTTTTCTGCCGTGACATGCGCGTGGCAGAAAACACTTCTCGCCCCGCAAACGTGCGCTGCCGCGGGGCGCAGTTTTTCCGTCGGAAAAGGCTATGCCTTTTTCGACGGGTTAAAAAAGTTCCCGCTGCCCTATGGACAGCGGGAACTTTTTTATCACTTGATGACCGGGCCTTCCACCACGTAGGCGGGCCACTTCCGGGTCGTATACACCAGCCCGGCGGCAAGTGCCGTGCAGGCCAGCGCGCCGAAGGTGTAGTACAACTCGGAGGGGAAAAAGGCCGGATAGAGGAACAGAAACACAATGTGTGCTGCGGTGACAAAGGCCATGATCACCAACTCGGCGATGGCCCAGCGGGCAATGCGCCGGTATCCGGCGTAATACTGCCGGATCATCCACTTTTCACCGCAGGTGAGGAAGTTATACAGCCCCACATACAGAAAAATCAGCGGGATGAGGGCCCAGATGCAGGGAATCGCCACCCAGCGGAGCATACCTCCGGTGCCGGGGAAAAAGTTGATGAGCAGCAGGATCGCCGTCAGCAGTACGATGTCCAGCGTCACCAGCAGCCGCACCCGGTTTACCGGGACCGGTCCGGAGATGCCGTACTTCTCGCCGGTGTAGGTGAGGACGCGCTTTTTCTTCCCGTTTTTCCCGACTTCATAGTGGGCCTGATAGCCGTCGAAGTACCAGGAGCCTTTGTTGGCCATGGATCGTTCCTCCAGATAAAGTTAGTGGGGCTTACAGCTCGTTGAGCTCCCGCACGTAGTGGCAGGCGCAGAAGTGGCCAGGCAGGACCTCCTCCACCGCGGGCAGCTCCTGATGGCACTTGTCCTTGGCGTAGGGGCAACGGGCGGCGAAGCGGCAGCCGGGCTTGGGGTTGATGGGGGAGGTGACCTCGCCGTTCATCACGATGTTCTTCCGCTCCACGTGGATGGAGGGGATGGGGATGGCGGACAGCAGGCCCTTGGTGTAGGGGTGCAGGGGCCGCTGGAACAGCTCCTTGGAGTCGCACAGCTCCACCTGACAGCCCAGATACATGACCAGGATCTTGTGGGAGATGTGGCGCACCACGGACAGGTTGTGGGTGATGAACATGTAGGTCAGGCCCTTGTCCTCCTGCAGGTCCTGCAGCAGGTTCAGGATCTGGGCCTGAATGGACACGTCCAGAGCGGAAACAGGCTCATCGCACACGATGAACTTGGGGTCCACGGCCAGAGCCCGGGCGATGCCGATACGCTGACGGCGGCCGCCGTCCAGCTCATGGGGATAAGCGTAGGCCAGCCGGCGGGCGAGGCCCACGGTGTCCATCAGCTCAGCCACCTTGTTGTCCCGTTCCTGCTTGCTCTTGAAAAGCCGCATGGCCTTCATGGGCTCGGTGATCAGGTCGGACACGCTCATACGGGGGTCCAGAGAGGAAGCGGGGTCCTGAAAGATCATCTGGATCTTGTGGTTCAGTTCCCGGCGCTGGGCCTTGCTGGGGTGGGTGACGTCCTGCCCCTCAAAGGAGAGGGAGCCGCCGGTGGGCTCGTGCAGGCCCATGATGACCCGGCCCAGGGTGGACTTGCCGCAGCCGGATTCGCCCACGACGCCCAGTGTGGTCTGATCGTCGATGGAGAAGCTCAGCCCTTCCACCGCGTGCAGGGGACCCTTGGGGGTCTTGTAGTATTTGCAGAGTTCCTTTGCTTCCAGCAGCTTACTCATCGCGGCCGCCCTCCTCGCTCAGAATGGATTCGCCGCAGCGCAGGCAGCGGCACAGGTGGCCCGGGGCCAGCTCCGTCATGCCGGGATGCTCCGTGGCGCACGCTTCGGTGGCGTAAGGGCACCGGGGGTGGAACTTGCAGCCGTCAGGCAGGTTGGCGGGGTCGGGCATGAGGCCCTGAATGGGCTGGAGACGACGGGTGTCCTTGTCCAGAGAGGGAATGGAGTTGAACAGGCCGACGGTATAGGGATGGGAGGTGTGGTCAAAGATATCCTCCAGAGAGCCGTATTCCACGATCTCACCGGCGTACATGATGGCCACGGTGTCGCAGGACTCCGCCACGATGCCCAGATCGTGGGTGATGAGGATCATGGCGGTGTTGAATTCCTTCTTCAGGTCGTTGATCATGTGCATGACCTGCGCCTGAATGGTCACGTCCAGAGCGGTGGTAGGCTCGTCCGCCAGCAGCAGCTTGGGGTTGCAGGCCAGCGCGATGGCGATGACCACGCGCTGCTTCATGCCGCCGGAGAACTGGTGAGGATAGTCGCCCGCGCGGTCGGGGCCGATGCCCACCTTGCCCAGAATGTCGATCATGCGCTGCTGGGCCTCCACCTTGGTGCAGTTCTGGTGGCGGAGAATGACCTCGGCCACCTGATCGCCCACGGTCATGACGGGGTTCAGGGCGGTCATGGGATCCTGGAAGATCATGGAGATCTCATTGCCGCGGATGTCCTGCACTTCCTTCTCGGACATGGTCATGATGTCCTTGTCCTTGTAGGTGATGGTGCCGCCCAGCACCTCGCCGGGCTCGGGGACCAGACGCAGGATGCCCAGAGCAGTGGTGGTCTTACCGGCGCCGGTCTCGCCAACGAGGCCCAGCGTCTTGCCGGCATCCACGGACAGGGACACGCCGTTGACGGCATGAACGTCGCCGCTTTCGGACTTGAAATGGATCACAAGATCCTCAATTTTCAGTAAGCTCATAATTTCGCTGCCTCCTCATTACTTGCGCATCCGGGGATCCATAGCGTCCCGGAGGCCGTCGCCCAGCAGGTTGAAGGCCAGCATGGTCAGGATGATGAACAGGGCGGGGAACACGATGGTGTGCCACCGATCGGCCAGCATGGACACGTTGTCCAGACCGTAGTTCAGGATGGAGCCCCACTCGGGAGTGGGCTCCAGAACGCCCAGACCGATGAAGGACAGACCGGCGATGGCCATGATGGAGCCGCCGAGGTACAGGGTGGACTGCACGATGATGGGGGCCAGGCAGTTGGGGATCACGTGGGTGAGGATGATGCGGCCGCTGCCCTCGCCGAAGGTGCGGGCGGCCTCGATGTACTCCTGATCGTGGATCAGCAGGGTGGAGCCGCGGAGCTGACGGGCGATGACGGGGATGGTGCCGGCGGAAATGGCCAGAGCGGTCTGCCACACGCCGGAGCCCAGGGCAACGGAGATGCAGATGGCCAGCATCATGCCGGGGATGGCCATGATGACGTCCATAAAGCGCATGAGCACGTTATCCAGCGTCTTGCCGAAGAAGCCGCAGAGGGCGCCGATGATCATGCCCAGCACGATGCCCATGGCCACGGAGATAACGGCCACCATCAGGGAGTAGCGGCCGCCCACCAGCAGGCGGGAGAACAGGTCGCGGCCGTAAGCGTCGCAGCCCATGATGTGCTGAAGGCTGGGCTTGGCGAAGCGGAGCATCAGATCCTGCTGCGCGTAGTCATAGGGGGCGATCCATGTGGAGAAAACGGTGGCCAGCACGAGAAGGGCCAGAAAAATGAGACAGATGACGGACACGGGGTTTTTCTTGAGCTGATGCCAGACCTCGCCCCAGTAGCTGCGCTTCTTCAGGCGGACGGGCTCGCCCTTCACAGCGGTATTTGCGGATTTGCTCATGTTCAGGCCACCTCCTTGGCGGCAGACGCCTTTTTCTTGGTCTTGCTCCCGGCGGTGTACTGGGCCTTGATGCGGGGATCAACGGCGGCGTAGGCCAGGTCGGTCAGCAGGTTCATCACGCACACCACAATGGCGCACACCAGCACGCAGCCCTGCACGGTGATGAAGTCCTTGCTGTTGATGGAGTTATTGATCAGCATGCCCATGCCGGGGATCTGGAAGATCATCTCCACCAGAATGGAGCCGGCCATGGCGGCGCCCATGCCGTTGCCCACCATGGTGAGGATGGGGATCAGGGCGTTCTTGAGCACGTGGCGGGTGACCACCTTGCCCTCGGAGATGCCCTTGGCCCGGGCGGTGCGGACGTAGTCCTGACGGATGACCTCAAGGACGGAGGACCGGGTCATACGGGCGTTCTGCGCCAGTGAGCCGACGCCGGCGGCGATGGTGGGCAGGATGAAGCTCCGGATGCCGTTGCCCGCGCCGGATACCGGGAACCAGCCCAGCTTGACGGCGAAGAACTGCACCAGCACCACGGCCACCAGAAAGCCGGGGATGGCGGTGAGCAGGATGGCCAGCACGGAGGTCAGATAGTCGATAAAGGAATTTTGGTGAAGGGCGGCCGCCAGTCCCAGCGGAATGCCCAGACAAATCGAAATCAGGATAGCGCCAAGGCTGATCTTCAGGGTGTTGGGGATGCGGCTGCCGATCAGCTCGGCGACGGTCTTGGAATAGACATAGGAATTGCCCAGATCACCCTTGCACAGGTTGATCAGGTATTCGCCCAGCTGGACGATGTAGGGCCGGTCGAGGCCCATGTCATGGCGCATTTCGGCCAGAAGGACCGGGTCGTTGGCCTTCAGGCCCAGCTTGATCATGGCGGGGTCGGTGGTGGAGAAATAGTTGATGGTAAAGATGATGATGATGGCGCCCAACAGCACGGGAATGATGAGCAGAAGACGCCGGACGATGTATTTGAGCATTGGCTCTCCCTCCTCGGGGCGATGTCGGAATTTTAAGGAAGCGTGGCGGCGGGAAACCCCCCCCACGCTTCTTTGCTTAGCTTAGCTGTCAGTCTGTTGAGACGGGATGAACTCAGTCAGTCAGCAGAGTGGGGTTGAGCTGGTTGCTGCTGTCCAGAGCGGCCTCGAAGGAGTTGTGGCCGTCCTTCACGCCGTAGTTCTTGGTCTCGTTCCACAGGGGGATGAACAGGTAGTTGTCGTGGATGTACTCCTGATACTCCTTGTAGATCTGGGTACGCTCAGCCTGATCGCGGCTGGCGGAGCCGCGGTTGAACAGGTCGGCGGCCTCATCCTCGTTGCGGCGCTGCAGGACGTTGTCGGACAGGGGGCCCATCTGCTGGAGCAGGGAGGCGGGGTCGTTGCCGGCGCCGTTGGAGGGGTTGTTGATACCCAGCGCCTGCTGGCCGCTCAGAAGGACGGGCAGGATGGTGGCGAAGTCGCCCATGCCGGACAGATCGAGGTTGATGCCGATCTGAGCCAGAGAGGACTGAGCCTGAGTGGCGATGGCCTGGTTGAAGGCGGTGGACTCAGCCACGATGGTGACGGTCAGGGGGTTGTCAACGGAGTAACCGGCGGCAGCCAGGCACTCCTTGGCGTAGTCGGGATCATACTGATAGGTGCCCACGTTCTCATAGGCCCAGTTGTCAGCGCCCAGAATGGAGGTAGCCACAGTATACATGCCCTCGCCCAGAACGTTGACCATCTCTTCGATGTTGATGCCGTGAGCGAAAGCCTTGCGGATGTTGATGTCGGCGAAAGCGCCCACGGTGTCCTTACCGGCGGCCATCTGGAAGCCGTAGACGGACTGCATGGGGACCTGAACCAGGCCCACGCCGTTGACGGCGCCGTTGGACAGGTTCTTGACGTAGGAAGCCTCGGTCAGGAAAGCGGCGTCCAGGTTGCCGGCCTGCAGGTCGGCGTAGCGGGTGGACTCCTCGGAGTAGAACTTCACGATGACCTCATCGTAGTAGGGAGCCTCGCCCCAGTAGGTGTCGTTGCGGACCAGAGTGTACTGGACGGACTCTTCCCAGCCGGACTTGTCGGACACGCCGTCGCCCTTCAGCTTATACGGGCCGGTGCCATACAGCCAGCCGTAGTTCCAGCCGTCGGCCTCGCAGGTCTCACGGTCCATCAGGAAGCAGTTGGCCATGACGTCATAGAAGCCGGCGTCGTAAGTGCTCATGGCGATGACGATGGTGTTGTCATCGGGGCAGGTGGTTTTGTCGAAGTCGACGCAGGCCACCATGGAAGCGGTGCGGCCGGAGTCGCGCAGATGCTCCAGGTTGAACAGCACGTCGTCAGCGGTGAAGGCGTTGCCGTTGGAGTAGGTGACGCCCTGACGCAGGTGAACGGTCAGCTCCAGATCGCCGGTCCACTCGTGGCTCTCAGCCAGAATGTCGGTGACGTTGCCGGCCTTGTCAATGGTCCACAGGGTCTGCATGACAGAGTTGACCAGAGCGCGGGCAGAGTTGGTCTGCAGGTCGGTGGCCACGTCGAAGGTGTTGGCGTTGGCGTCGGAACCGAAGACGAAGGTCTTGGTGCCGGTGGCTTCGCCGCCGTTGTCAGAAGGGGCGCTGCTGCTGTCGCCGCCAGAGGGGGCGTCGCTGCTACCGCTGTTGCTGTTGCCGCAGGCAGCCAGGCTCAGGACCATGACCAGCGCCATCAGCAGAGCAAAGAGCTTGTTCCACTTTTTCATCGTTTTTCCTCCTTGAAATTGTTTGGCGGAAGATACAGAGATATAACTATAAGCTATAGATTTATAACCATATCGTCCACCGCCAAAATTTTAACAGGTTTGCACGTCGTCCCGCAATGGAAAATCCTTAGAAAAACCGGAAAATTTATTGGTAATTATTGTCCTCGAAAAAGCCGTTGTGAAAAAAACACAAATTGCACCCGTGCGTTTTTTTGCACGATCACAATTGTGCAGTCTGCACAGCGTCATTGGCCGTTCATAACGGTGCGGTATTGCCGGGGCGTGGTGCCGCTGACCTTGCGGAACAGGCGGCTGAAGTAATCCGGGTCGTCATAGCCCACCCGGCGGGCCACCTCGTTGATGGGGATAGACGTGTCCTTGAGCAGCAGCTTGGCGTGGTCCACCCGGACATTGGTCAGATAGGTGGTGACGGACTCGCCGGTCTCCCGCTTGAAGAGGACGCTGAAATACTGGGGATTGAGGTGGACCTGCCCGGCGATCTCGTCCAGCGTGAGCTTTTTCATGTAGTTGTTCCACATGAAGTTCTTGGACTGGAGAACGGCGGGGTTGCCGTCGCTGCTGACGCCCTGGGTATACTGGCGGTAAAAGCGCTCCAGCCCGGCGGAGACCACCGGCGGCAGCTGGTCGTAATCCTGATGGTTGTCCACGGCGCTGCGGCAGTCGATGAGGATCTGCTGAAGCGCTTCGCTGCCGTTGACGGCATCGCCGCAGGCATCCAGACACAGGTCCAGAATTTTATATGGCAGCTGGAATATGATGGTGGGGAACCGCTCCAGATAGGGGCGGCAGTCCACGAAGATCTCGTCCACCCATTTGCGCAGGGCTTCCATCTGGCCGGTGTGGAGGTAGTGGGCGAACCACGCCCGGCGGACGGGGGTGAGGACGTTCATGATCTGGGCCATGGCGTACATCTGCTGAGCGCTGTCGTGGCGGCGGTTGACATGGAGCGCGATGCCATACTCGTCCACGGCGTTGCGGGCGGACAGCAGACTGGAGCCCGCGTCCAGAATGCTGTGGACGGGAAGGCCGTCGCCCAGCGTGAAGTAGAAGGGGCGGTAGCGCCGGGAGATGTCCATGTGGTGGTAGAGCCGGTCCACGGCGTGGAGGATGTCGTCGGCCTCCTGCGAGCCGAATTTGGCCGCAAAGTTGAGAAAGAGGTACACTGTGTCCTCTTCGATGAGGGATTCCAGCTCCGTCAGGCCCACGGAGTTCAGGAACATCCGGGCGTCGCTGTCCACCCACTCCAGCGCAGTGGACAGGGGGTAGGGGGGATCGGGCTCCCGGGGATTGAGCCGGATGACCAGCACGTTGAAGCTGCCGGGCTGAAAGTGATAGCCGTAGTATTCATTGATCTCGTCCAGCGTGGAGCCTGCTGCCGGCGCGCCGTGGAACAGGTCCCGGAGGAGCTGGCGGCGGAGCTTTTGCTGCAATTGCTGGTTCTGGCGCTGAAGGGCGGCGTATTCCTGCGATGTTGTCACGAAAGATCCCTCCTGCCGTGATCCGCGGAGCGCGGATACCTTATTAAAAATGTAATAGCAGTATACCACGTTTGCGGCTGATATTCAACGGATTGCGCGGGGAAAACGTGTGTGGTAAACTGATAAAAATAACCGGAAAATCGGGGAGGAAATGCACATGGACATGAAGCGGGCGGCGGAGGATTTTCTCCGGGACAACGGAATGGTGTGCGAGGTACCGGCGGAGACGCTGTGCGAGCGCTTCCGGGAGGAAATGGCACGGGGCCTGCGGCGGGAGCCGTCCACCCTCATGATGCTGCCCTCTTACCTGATTTTAGGGGACGGCCTGCCCGCCGACGGGCGGGCGGCGGCGCTGGACATGGGGGGCACCAACCTGCGCTCGGCGCTGGTGACGGTAGAGCGCGGAAAGGCCCGGGTGGAGCTGGACGTCACCGGCCCCACCCCGGGGAGCGTGATGCCGGTGACCCGGGCGGAGCTGCTGGAGGCCCTGTCCCGGCGGCTGGACGTGCTCCCGGCGGGAGTTCCGCTGGGCTTCTGCTTCTCCTTTCCGGCGGAGATCACCCCGGAGCTGGATGGCCGGGTGCTGCTCTTCGACAAGGAGGTCCGGGTGACCGGCGGTGCGGGGATACTGCTGGGGCAGGAACTGTCCCGCCATATGGCGGATACGGGCCGGACGCCTCCGGCGGCCTGCGCCGTGGTCAACGACACGGCGGCCGCCCTGCTCAGCGGCTGCCTGACGGAGGACCCGTCAGAGTGCGACGGCATCGTGGGCTTCATTCTGGGCACCGGCCTGAACATCTGCTATCCGGAGCGGACAGAGCGCATCGCGGGCGTTTCCGCCCCCGCCGGGCGGCGGATGATCGTCAATCTGGAGGCTGGGGGCTGCGGCGTTTTTCCGCGGGGAGAGTTTGACCTCGCGCTGGACGCGGCTTCGGAGGAGCCGGGGCGGAACCCGCTGGAAAAGATGACCTCCGGGGCCTATCTGGGGCGGCTGATGGGGCTGACACTTCAGGGCGCGGCTCAGGCGGGGCTGCTCTCGCCGGACTGCGCCGACGTGGTGCGGTCACTGAGCGGCCTGCACCTCCGGGACGCGGGGGCGCTGCTGGACGGGCAGGATGACGGCCTGCTCCGGCGGCTCCGGGCCGGGGCGGAGGACGCGGATGTTATCGAAGCCGTTTTGGGCGGCCTTACCGCCCGGGCCGCCGGGTATATCGCCGCCGCGCTGACGGCGGTGATGGTGACGGGGGATATGGGCCGCAACCCGGAGCGGCACGCCGCTATCATGACGGAGGGCTCCACCATCCTGAAATTTGCCCGCTACAACCGGGAACTCCAGCGGGAGCTGGGGGCGCTGTGCGCCGGGGTGTACGGCCGGTACTGGCGGATCGCTCACGGGCCGGACGCGAACCTCAAGGGGGCCGCGGCGGCGGTCCTGATGCAGCAAATGTGCAACTAAACGAAAAAAACGGCGTGTTTTTTGCAAAAAACACGCCGTTTTTTTAATGTCCGACAACGGGAAAAATGCAGCCGGACATCCGGTCAACTCTGAAATCCGTGCTTATTTTTGTCAGCTGGGGTGATTCTTATTCCGCCAGATCCATGGCGAACAGCGCGGCTTATGCCGGAACGACGGCGTCCCCGGCGCGGATCTGGCCGCCCGACTCTACTTTATCCGGACTCATTTATCCGGTGCGTGCTATCATTTTGTGGGAACGGCCTGCTCCGGGAGAAATTAAAGCATCGGTTGACCGCCGTGAATCAAAAATGGCAGGGCTGCGGCAGAAACAGTGTTGTTCTGCTTCACTTTATGTCGCAGCGGTTGAATCGCGGAGAAAATTATCGGGATAGAGGAGCCGCATCTCTTAGAAGTTTAGCGGGTGCAATCTCGCATTGATTGAATTTTGCAATTCAGTGCGCTAAAATATTCAAAACCGGGAATGTGCGTCCAAGGGGGGAGCGTCGCCCGGCGGTAATTTCCGGAACAGGAGGAAACATGATGAAGAAACGTGTGCGTGCAGCGCTTGCGCTGCTGCTTGCGGTATGTCTGTGCGCCAGTCTCGCGGCTCCGGCCGGGGCGGCGGGCGCCGCGCAGACTGAGCCAGCCGCCGAAACTCCGGCGGAAACGGCGGACGGCTCCGCCTACGGCAACTCTCTTCAGGAGCTCATCCAGCGGCAGTTTGCCGGCGGCGTGAGCAAGTACGACCCCGATGAGGTCGTCAACGTCATCGTCCAGCTGGAGGCTCCGGCACTGCTGGACGGAGAATTCCGGCAGATGCTGTATTCCATTGACGGAGAAGAGGAGTCCATCAATACGCGGATGTTTGCGCTTGCCCAGGAGGAGGTGCAGGAGATGCAGCAGGAGGTCAAGACCGAGGTGGCCGCTCTGAGCGCCGACGTCAGTCTTGAGAACAGCGAGAGCTTCTCCCTGCTGATCAACGCCTTTACCGTGAAAGTTCCCTATGGCGAGATCGCGCGGATCCGCAGCCTTGACGGCGTGAAGAACGCCTTTGTGGAGGGGTATTTCTCCATTCCTGTCACCAAGCCGGGCTATGAGCTGTACACCGACTACAGCTCCGGCATGATCGGCCTGAACGAGACGGAGCTGCTGGGCCTGACGGGCAGCGGCACCCTCATCGCCGTGCTGGACACCGGCATCGACTATGACCACGAGGCCTTTGCCGCGGCGCCGGAAGGCGGCCTGCGCTACACGCAGGAGCAGATGAAGGCGCTGGTGACCGAGAATGCTTCGCTGTTCCGGGCCGGGACGCAGGATGGCTGGGATCCCTCGACCTATCAGCCCATCTACGCGGACGTGAACGCGGATCAGCTCCGGATCAGCGACAAGATCATCTATTCCTTTGACTATGCCAACTCCGACTACGACGCCACTGCGGACAACAGCAACCATGGCGTCCACGTGTCCGGCATTGCCGCCGGTCACACGGTGAATGCTTCCGGTGAGACCACCTTCAGCGGCGTGGCCCCTGACGCCCAGTTGGCTGAGATGAAGGTGTTCGACAGCTGGAGCGGCCAGTGCCAGACCACCACGCTGCTGGCGGCGCTGGAGGACTGCGTACTGCTGAACGTGGACGTCATCAACATGAGCCTTGGCTCCGCCTCCGGCTTTGACGAGGATGTGAGCGGCGTTCTGTCCGGCGTCATGCAGAATATCGAGGACGCGGGCATCATTCTGGCGGTGGCGGCTGGCAATGACACCAACACCGCCGAGAGCAATCCCATGAATTCCGCAAAGCTGCCCCGGGTGGAGAACCCCGACCACGGCATCGTGGCCTCTCCTTCCACCTATCACGCGGCCTTTTCCGTGGCCAGCGTCAACAACACCATGTACCGGCAGAGCTACCTGACCCTCAACGAGGAGCGGGTGCCCTTCACCGATGCGGCTGAGGGCGATAACGCCATTGTCAATCTGGGCCGGACCCTCGAGGTCGTGGCCGTGCCCGGCGTGGGCGCGGAGGCGGATTACGCGGACATCGACGTGACCGGCAAGGCCGCCCTGATCCGCCGGGGAGAGATCTCCTTCTCGGACAAGGTGGCTAACGCCCAGAGTCACGGCGCTGCCGCCGCCCTCATCTATGATAATGAGGACAGCGCCCAGCTCATCACCATGCAGATCGAAAACGCGACTATTCCCAGCGCCTTTATCGGCAAGGCGGACGGCGAAGCCGCCGCGGCCCTGCTGGCCGCGGGAGGGACCGTGACCCTTGCCGCGTCGGCGGACAACGTGCAGATCGTCACCTATCCGGAGGCAGGCCTGATGTCCTCCTTCTCCTCGTGGGGACCCACCAGCACCCTGTCCATCAAGCCGGAGATCACCGCCCCCGGCGGCAACATCTATTCCACCCTTCCCGGCAACAAGTACGCCAGCATGAGCGGCACGTCCATGGCATCTCCTGAGATCGCCGGCGCGTCCGCCGTGATGATCCAGTACGTAGAGAAGCAGCAGCTGGCGAAGTCCAAGACCGATCGGGCCATGCTGATCCAGTCCCTGATGATGTCCACCGCCAACCCGGTGGCGGCAGAGAACGGTCTGCCCGCCTCCGTGCGCCAGCAGGGCGCGGGCCTTGTGAACCTGAAGGATGCTGTGTCCTCCGGCGCAGTGCTCCGGGGCGTGGACGGCGGCCTTCCCAAGGCTGAGCTGGGCAGCAGCGAGAGCGGCTCCTACCAGTTTGCCTTCACGGTGGAGAATTTCTCTGACCGTCCCATGAGCTACACCACCGGCGCGGTGGTCCAGTCCGACACCGCCGTCACCGTAAACGGCCTGTCCTACTACTCCGGAGTGCCCCAGGACATCACCGCGGGTGCGCAGGTGGAGTTCAGTGTGGAGGACAGCTGGCTGCTGGGCGACGTGAACTTTGACGGCGTGACGGACAGCCGCGACGCCCGCCTGATCCGCCGGCACGTGGCCGGTAAGACCGTTCTGAGCGCCGACGCCCTCCGGGTGGCCGACGTGGACGGCGACGGCCTTGTCACCAACACCGATGCCGCCTTTATCCTGCGGGCGCTGGCGGATCTGGGCACCATTCCCGAAAAGCTCTTTACTGTTCCCGCCCACGAGAGCGCGACGGTGGAGGTCACCATCACCTTGACCGGCGAGCAGGCGGCGAAGCTTATGGAGGAGTTCCCCAAGGGCGCCTTCGTGGAGGGCTACGTGACCCTCGGCGGCGTGGGCGGCGCCGAGGACCTGAGCCTGCCGTATCTGGGCTATCTGGGCGACTGGGAGGATCAGCAGCTCTTCGACAGCACCTATTACGACGATGAGGATGCTCTGGTGTACGATGGCTACGCCGTGGCCATCAACCGGATGGGCCAGGGCAACTTCCTGGGCTTCAACTACTTCACCCAGTCCTTCGACGCGGACAAGCTGTACTTCAGCCCCGACGCCTTTGGCACGGGGAGCACCTTCCTTTATTCTGAGTTGACGCTGCTGCGCAATGCGGGCGACGTGACCTTCACCGTGGCCGACGGACAGGGGAACACCCTGTACACCACCGATTACGGCCCCGGAAACCGGACCTATTTCGTTCAGTCCCAGCAGGCCTTTGCCAGCACGGTGGATCCTACCTATATGCTGGGCTACGGCGACCAGACCTTTACTTGGCCCGCGGACGGTGAGCAGCTGATCTACACCGTCAGCGCCTCCCACGAGGGCAATGACGGGCAGGTCCAGACGCTGACCTTCCCCACCATTACGATGGATACCACCACGCCCACCTTCTCCTGCGAGACCGTCTATGATGACGCCACCGACGCCTTCAACCTCATCCTGACCATGTCGGACAACGGCCATATTCAGGGCGCACGGATCTCCGGCATCATGGTGGATCAGTGGGGCTTCAAGAGCCTCAAGGAGATCGCCTTTGTCTCCAGTCCCGAGATCTCCGAGGCCGAGCCGGGCACTGTGGTCAGCGACACGGTGGAGCTGCCCCAGCTCCAGAAGCTGCTGGCCTCTGAGGGCTGCCTGCTGGACGAGATCTATGTGGAAGTGGTGGACTACGCCTGGAACACCTACAGCACCGAGGTCAAGCTCAGCGGCTCCCACTTCACCACTGCGGACAATGGCGACGGCACCGTGACCATCACCAGCTACAGCGGCGTTTCCACCTCGGTGGACATCCCGTCCGAGACCGGCGGCAAGACCGTCACCGCCATCGGCGCGAACGCCTTTGCCGACGCTCCGCTGAATAGCGTCACCATTCCTGAGACGATCACCGCCATCGGCGCGGGCGCGTTCCAGGGGACGAACCTGACCTGGGTCAAGGTGCCCGCTTCCGTCACCGAGATCGGCGAGAAGGCCTTCGGCTATGACGCGGACGGCCAGCCCGTTCCCGGCTTCACCATGTGTGTGGCCCCGGGCAGCGCCGCGGAAGCCTACGCCAAGGCCAACAACTTCGCGCTGGAGTACTTCACCGAGACCGGCCTGCGCTATGAGATCCTGACCGACGCCGAGACCAGTGAACGGTATGTGTCTGTCATCGCTTATGACGGCACGGATCCTCAGCTGGTCATCCCCGAGACACTTCAGGGCGTTCCTGTGACGGAGATTGGCTACCGCGCTTTCTTTGAAAATAAGGTCATCACCGGCGCGACCCTGCCGTCCACCATCAAGAAGATTGGAGACCGCGCGTTCATGTACACCAACGTGGCGGCCATCAATCTACCTGACGGGCTGGAGATCATTGAAGAGGGCGCTTTCGCTCAGATGCCGAACCTGACCTCCATCAACATCCCCGGCAGCGTGAAGGAGCTGCCCTACATGGTGTTCTATAATGATGTGAAGCTTGCTTCCGTCACGCTGAACGAGGGCCTTGAGAAGATCGGCTCGGATGTGTTCTCCAACTGCCCCGTGGCGGCTCTCGTCCTGCCGGAGTCGCTGAAGGCGCTGGATCAGTGCTCCTTCCAGAACTGCACCAGCCTCGCTTCCATCAACTTCCCCGCCAATCTGACCACGATCCCCATGGCCTGCTTTGACAACACCGGTTTTACCACGCTGACCATTCCCGAGACCATCGTCACCATCGAGGGCGGCGCCTTCAGCCGGTGCGCGAAGCTGACCAGCATCACCCTGCCCAAGACCCTGACCACTCTGGGCGGGACATTTGACTCTGGCATATTCAATGAGTGCACCGCACTGACGGAGGTGAACTTCGCTGAGGGCAGCCAGATCACCATGATCGGCGCCTTTACCTTCAATGGCTGCACCAGCCTGACGCAGATCACCATTCCCGAGACTGTCACCAGCATTGAGTACTGCGCCTTCAGCGGGACCGGCCTTACTTCCGTTGACATTCCCGCTTCTGTTGAGAAGATCGCCGGTCAGGCGTTCTACCTCTGCAACTCCCTCAACAGCATCACCCTGCACGAGGGCCTGACTTCTGTGGATTCCATGGCCTTCGCCGGCTGCCCGGCCAAGGAGATCTTCCTGCCCCGCAGCCTGACCAGCATCGGCAATAACGCATTTGGCTATGTTGGCTGGTCCGGCAAGGTAGAGGGCTTCACCATCCGCGGTTACGCCGGGACGGCTGCTCAGGCTTACGCCGAGGAGCATGGCTTCACCTTCGTGACCGTGGAGGAGCCGTAAGGCACAGGAAAGGAGAACCATGATGAAAAAACTGATGAGCATGATGCTGTGCGTGGTTCTGGCCATGAGCCTGACCGTCAGTGCCAATGCCGCGGGGAGCAGTCCGCTGTCCATCGAGGCGGCGGCTGTGTCCGCGACCAGCACGGAGCTGACGATCCGGGTGCGGCTCACCGCTCCTGTGACCGACGGCGTGTTCAGCTTCCATTACGACGCGGCGCAGCTCAAGCTGCTGTCCGCCGCCTCCCCCGTCCCCGACGCGGCGGAGATCAACGGCCCCGCCGGCGCGCAGGGGCTGTCCGCCGGGGCGAATCTCCCGGCGGGGCAGATCAAGACCGCCTTTGTCTTTGACGAGACCGGCGCTGCCGGTGACATTGTGCTGGAGTGCAGCTTCCAGATCACCGGCTACGCCCGGGGCTTCGGGTTCTCGGCGGACGGCGGCGAGCTTTACCGGGACGGCGCGTCCGTCGCCTGCCCGGATGTCTCTCAGTGGGTGAGCCTGCCGGATGTCCCGGTGGTGCCCACTCAGCCCACTCAGCCCACCAACCCCGACAAGCCCACCGACCCGAAGAAGGGCTTCGACGATGTGAAGCAGGGCGACTG
>CAKUPH010000007.1 GCA_934675115.1 uncultured Oscillospiraceae bacterium
GAGCTGCCGCGGCTCAGTCCTTTTTTTCACGCTCCGCGACCAGCTCATTCGCCATTTTCTCCAGCGCCGCCCAGCCGTCCGCGTCGAGCCGGGACATCATGGAGACGAAGCGGCGCTTGAAGGAGTCGTCCCGCTCCCGCAGCACTTCGCCCACGAAGTCCGCGATCTGCTCGTCGCGCGTGACTTCATTAAACATATCGCCCGCGCCCGTGCGCAGCCACGTTTCATTTACATTGAATTCCTCGCAGATGTCCCGGATGGTGCGGTCGCTGGGGGCAGAAAGCCCGGATGTCAATTTAGAAACAAAAGGCTGCCCGACTCCAACCCGCTCGGCAAAGGCTGTTTTTGTCAGGCCAGACGCTTTCAGCACGGCATCTATCCGCTGGTTTATGGCTTCCATTCGCCATCACCTCCTATCACAACTGAGGATAACACAGCGGAATCGGCAAGTCAAGGAAAAAATATTCCTGAGGAATGAAAAAACGCTTGACAGAAGTCGTGAAGCATGATATGGTATGCGCAGGGAATGAATTCCGTTCCCGGACTCATGGATTGGGAACACCGGCCCACCCGGCAGGCTGAAAAATTTTCCGTGCTACGCTACGGAAAAAGCCGATTGCCTGCTTGACAATCGGCTTGATGGCCCCTCACGACGAGGGCTTATGTACGGAATAGGCGGACTCCCGCCAGCGCACGATGCTTTGCACCGGGCGCGGCCTCGGACCGAGGCGGGTGGTGAGCTCCCTCGCGAGGAGGTCGTGCGAGCAGAGGGTGACACCCTTGATCGTCTGGCGGCGCAGCCCGGTGTTCACGGTTGAGACGAGGACCCCGCACTTGGAAAAACCCCACGACTGGTCGTGGTACTTCTGAATGCGGTTCCGGTAGCGCCGGACACTGAGGGAGAGCTTCCAGGCTACGTCCGGGTCGGAGAGGTCCCTGTCCTTAAATTCAAGGATAACCACCTGCCCCCGGGCAACGAGAATGCAGTCCGGGTAAATAGCGTACCCCTCAGCCACGCCCCCGTTTTTCCGGGGCGGGTACTTGGGCAGGCCGTACTCGAAGATGATGTGGATGCCACTGTAGGTGGGGCCCATTTCCGTGAGGGCCGCCCGAAGGGCAGCCCCGCTGCTCTCCCAGGCGCGTCTCTGCTGCGGGGTCACCGCGAAGGGCGCGACACGGGGATACCGGGCGGTCATCTGCTCCAGCCAGTCCCCGGGGGTGAGGGCGAGGAAGGCCCGCACCGTTCCGCACCAGCAGAATTTGTTTACGCACTTCACCAGCACCAGTCCTTTCAATTCCACAGCCGTCCCGCCTCAGATGCCCGTCGTACTGACGTCGGGCATGGCGGGTTCACAGTTCAACGGGTTCTCCGGATCAACGGTTCAGCGGGCCTCAGTTCAACGGGTTCAGAATGACAGTCCACGACTCAACGTGCGGAACCGGGCAAGGTAGTCACGCCACTCGGAGGGGATGTCATATGTGCAATGACAGCCCTGGCAAGTAACGGTCTTGCCGGTATACTCCACGTCAACGCGGACCTGCTGACCACAAACGGGACAGCCAAAGACGACGGAGCGTTCCAGACGATCCATGAGATCACCTCCCTCAGTGCTTGCTTGACGGGCATCTGAGGCAGGACGGCTCAACAGTGTCAGTAACAGCATCATAACACAGCTCAGGGAGGTGAGCAAGCATGAGCGAACGGGAAGAGAAAATTCTGGAGCCCCTGAAGAGGGTGCTCCCCACGCTGAGTGAGTCGGAGCAGGAGAAGCTGCTGGCCTTCGGCGAGGGCATGGCATTCATGGCGGATCAGCGCCCTGGCAGGCATGATACCGCGGCACAGGCGTAAACCCAGGCAAAGGAGATCACATAAATACAAGCCCGTAAAACGTGCAAACGTCGATTCGAAATAACCGAAAAAATGCGAAAGGAACTACTGCTATGAACGACAAACTGAATTTTCCCGCAGAAACTGAGAAGCCGGACAGCCCGATCATCCTCCGCTGCTACGACATGGCCAACCCCGGCTGCCGGAGGCTGAACGGGACGCTCCGGGTCACGCCGGAGGCGGAGCTGGCCGTCCGGCGGCTGAGCGCGTATACCGGCCTGACCCAGCGGGACGTGGCCTCTGAGCTCATTATTCAGGCCGCGGCGATCTGTCAGGTGGTGAAAGGAGGTGAGCGGTGATGGATGAGAGACGGTTCGATCGGCCCATGTACGATAAGGCACACCAGGCGAGGGAGGAGCTGTACTACACCCCGGCGAGTCTGGCAGCCCGGTGGGGGTGCTCCAAGGATCTGGTCTACGACCTGCTGCGGCAGGGCAGGCTCTGCGGCTTCAAGCTGGGCCGGGACTGGCGGATCTCCGACGAGGCCCGGCTGGCCTACGAGCGGGACCCGAACAACAGCGAGAAGGCGGAGTACAGTTACACCCGTCGGCCCGGACGCCGGGCCCGGGCCCCCGCCGTGATGCGCGTGGTCTGATGAACCTGTTGAACCCGATGAACCCGACAACCCGACACGGAGGTACAGCATGAACGAATTTTACGAAGAAGTGAAGCAGAAGAAATCCCTCGTCTCCAGCGCCCGGCACAAGGTCAGCGGCGCCCGGAGCAGGAAATGCACCCTGCCAAGTGACCACCTGACGGCGGCGCAGAAGCGCGGCCTCAACGGGCCGGTGCATACCTACGCCATCAACCGCCCCATGACCTGGGCCCAGTTCAAGGAGATGCCTGCTGACCTTCAGCAGGCTCATCTGGACTACGTCCAGAACCGTTTCTCGGTGGGGCTCGGCACCATCGCCCGGCTGGTCTGGGGCGTGTCCGACTCCTGCGCGTACAGCTACGCCGCAAAGCAGGGGCTCAGCTACCAGAACTTCCGCGGCTGCCACAACGCTGAGGGCTTCGCCGGGCTGAAGAGCTGGAGCGGTCTGTACGACGAGGCGGAAGCGCCCGAGGAAGAGCCCGATGAAGAGCCGGAGGAGACCGACGAAATCCCCGCCGCAGAGGAGCCTGCGGAAACCGCCATGGAGCCTGTACTGGCCCGGATGCTGTGCTCCGGCACGGTACTGCGGCTGAGCGGGACCCCGGAGGAGCTGACCCGGGCCATCGCGGAAGCCCTCGCCGGGCGGGACGCGGAGCTGGAGATTTCCTTCTGCTTCAGAAACTGAGGAGGTAACTGTAAATGAACACCAAGTATCTGACCCGCAAAGTGACCATTGACCGGGCCGGGCTGTCCCGGCTGTTTGCCCGCATCACGTCTCAGGGGGCCGCAGACGCCGCCGAGGCAGGCGGCAAGAAGGCCATGTACGCGATGATAGACACACTCGCCAACAGCATGACGGCCACCGAGATGGCGAATGCGCTGTTCGGTGATGAGGAGAAGGCCCGGACCATCAGCGGCGGCCGGTACGCCCTGGCCGCGCTGAGCGCGATCCGCACCGTGTCCGAGCCGCCGGAGTCCTTCCCCGCGGACGACGCCCGCTCCGCCAGTGAGTCCACGGCCTATGCGGCCATGCGCCTGCTGACCGACGCCGCCGACGAGCTGTTCGGCGCGGACAAGGATGAGGTGGACGACGATGAATGACCAGGAGTTTCTGACGTTCGCCCGGCAGGAGATGGCCCGCCTCGCCCGGGAGATGTCCGGCGAGGACCCTACATCCGACCGCTACACGAAGCTGATGACCCAGATGAGCAATCTGGTCTGGCTGGTCCGGGACGTCCCCGGTGAACATACCGCTCCGGCTGGCGTGGAGAACGCGGTCGTCTATGAGCCGATGTTCGACGAGCCGAAGCAGGAGACCGGGACCGGGGAGCCCGGCGGCGGGGAAGCCGTTGAAGAGGAGCCTGCCCCCGTCGAAGAAGAGCCCGCGGTTGACCGGGTGGCCCTTCGCGCGGCCCTTGCCGAGGCGAAGAGCAAGGGCGTGAACCTCTCCGAGCTGCTCCGCCAGTTCGGCGTCCGCAAGTATTCCGACGTGCCCGACGACAAGCTGGCCGAGCTGGACCGGCTGCGCCGGGAGGCCGTGGAGGCCCTGGGCTGATGCCGGGGCTCCACGCGGTACTGTCCGCCTCGGCCGCCAAGCGGTGGCTGTCCTGCCCGCCCTCTGCCCGGCTGGAGGAAAAGCTGAAGGGTATCTTCGGCGAGAAGTCCTCCCCCTACGCAGAGGAGGGCACTCAGGCCCACGCGGTGGCGGAGCTCAAGCTGCGCCGGGCAAACGGGGAGATCAACGAGTTCAGCTACAAGGCCCAGCGGGAGCAGCTGGGCCTGATGGAGCGCAGTTATGAGATCGCGGTGGACACCTACTGCGACGAGGTGCTGTCCCGCTACTACACGGCGCAGAAGATCGACCCCGGCGCAGTGCTGCTGCTGGAGCAGCGGCTGGACTTCTCGCCCTGGGTCCCGAGCGGGTTCGGCACCGGCGACGCGGTGATCATCTCGGACAAGACTCTGGAGGTCATGGACGCCAAGTTCGGGTCCGGGGTGCGCATCGTCGCCATGGGCAACACACAAGCCCGGCTGTACGGCCTCGGGGCCATCAATGTTTTCGGGCTCCTCTATGACTTCACCCACGTGCGGAACACCATCATCCAGCCCCGGGTGAACGAGGACCCGGTGACGGAGGAGACCCTGACCCGGGAGGAGCTGGAGGCCTGGGGCGAGAGCATCCGCCCGGCGGCGGAGCTGGCGTGGAAGGGGCTGGGCGAGTACAAGCCCGGCGACCACTGCAAATTCTGCGCCGCCCGCGCCCTGTGCGCCGCCCGGGCCGCCGAGGCCATGCGGGGCTTCACCCACGGCTTCGCCACGCCGGGACTCATCGACGACGCGGACATCCCCGGCATTCTGGAGGTGGCCGACGTCGCGGAGAGCTGGATCCGCGACGTCCGGGCCTATGCCCGGAATCAGGCGCTCCGGGGACAGCAGTGGGCTGGATTCAAATTAGTCCGGGGGCGCAAGGGCAACCGGGCCTGGAAAGACGAGGAGGCCGTCCGGGAACAGCTCATCCGGGCGGGATACACCGAGGAGCAGTACGCGGTCCATAAGCTGCGGCCCCCCGGCGAGATCGAGAAGGAGCTGGGCAAGCAGGCCTTCAGCGCGCTGGTGGCAAAGTACGTCACGCAGGCCGATGGAGCGCTGAACCTGGTGCCCGAGAGCGATAAGAGGATAGAGTTCGCCGCAGCAGACGCGGACTTTTCCGATATGGCGGGAAGCGCGGAGGATAGACCCGCAGGGGAGTTTGGAACGGAGTGAGGGCGAGCGGAGGGGCGGAAGCCGCCCCGCAGACCAGCCCGAATCGAAGCGAAAACGACCCGGCCGCAGGTCCAATCCGAAGCGTGACAATACCGAAAACCCTACATCTGAAACCTGAAGGAGAAATGCAAAATGGCAAACTACAACAAGAAGATCAGTGACACCTGCGTTCGTCTGGGCGAAGTCCGCTTTTCCTACGCCCACGTATTCGAGCCTCGCCAGAGCGACAACGGCGGCGAACCCAAGTACAGCGTGTGCATCCTGATCCCCAAGACCGACAAGGCCACGGTGGAGCTGGTGCGGGAGGCCGTGGCCGCCGCCGAGGAGAAGGGCAAGACCTCCAAGTGGGGCGGCAAGCTCCCCGCCAAGCGCGGCAATCCCCTCCGCGACGGCGACGAGGAGGAGAAGGGCCCCGAGTACGAGGGGATGTACTTCGTCAACGCCTCCAGCAAGCAGAAGCCCGGCGTCCGCGTTCTGGAGGGCGGCAAGGTGGTGGAGGCCCTGGACACCGAGGACTTCTACTCCGGCTGCTGGGGCGCGGTGACGGTGAACTTCTTCCCCTACGACTCCTCCGGCAACAAGGGCGTGGGCGCGGGCCTGAACAACCTCATCAAGACCCGGGACGACGAGCGTCTGGCTGGCGGCGCCACCGCGGAGCAGGACTTCGCGGACCTGGGTGATGAATTGGACTAAAGGCACGGGCGTCAGCGCCTGAAAACGAAACAGGGCCCCCGCGGGAGCGGGGGCCCTATCTGCCAGAAGGAGGTACATATGAAGATCATCAACACATCCGTAGAGATCCTGACCCCGCTGGATGGGGACGCCGTCCTGCGCCACATCGAGCAGTGCGGGCGGGTCTGCTACAAGTCCGAGCACCGGATCACGGAGGGCAGCGCGGAGAAATTCGTCCGGGGCATCATCAAGCGGGGCCACGAGGCCGTGCTGGAGCACTTCGACATCACGGTGCGGTTCATCTGCGACCGGGGCGTGAGCCACGAGATCGTCCGGCACCGGATGGCCAGCTACTGTCAGGAGAGCACCCGCTACTGCAACTATTCCAAGGAGGGCTTCGGCGGCGAGATCACGGTCATAGAGCCGATCTATCTGACGCCGGGCACCGCCGCCTACGACGAGTGGGAAGCGGCCTGCCGCCGGGCTGAGACAGCATACTTCAGTCTGCTTAACTGGGGCTGCACCCCGCAGGAGGCCCGGGCCGTGCTCCCCAACAGCCTCAAGACCGAGGTTGTCATGACAGCCAACCTGCGGGAGTGGCGTCACTTCCTTCGTCTGCGCACCGACCCCGCGGCCCACGTCCAGATGCGGGAGGTGGCCGGGCAGCTGCTCGACCAGCTCCGGGCACAGGTCCCCGTGGTGTTTGACGACATCGGAGCACGGGCATGAGAGACCTGACACTGGACATTGAGACCTACTCCAGCGAGGACCTGGGCGAGACGGGGGTCCACCGGTACGCCGAGGCGCCGGATTTCGAGATCCAGCTGCTGAGCTACTGCTTCGACGACGGGGAGGTCCGGACGGTGGATCTGGCGATGGGCGACGAGCTGCCGGACGAGCTGCGCGCCGCCCTCACGGACCCCGGGGTGCGCAAGTGGGCCCACAACGCCGCCTTCGAGCGGACGTGCCTTGCCGCGTGGCTGGGGGTGCCCATGCCCGCGGAGCAGTGGTGGGACGACATGGTGCTTTGCGCGGTGTGCGGTCTGCCCATGAGTCTGGGTGAGGCGGGCGCGGCCCTCGGGATGCCGGAGGACAAGGCGAAGGACCGAGCAGGCAAGGCCCTCGTCCGGTGGTTCTCCCAGCCCTACAAGGCCACGAAGAAGCGGCCCGGGGGACGGCATATGCCCGCGGACTATCCGGAGAAGTGGGAGCAGTACCGGGAGTACAACCGGCAGGACGTGGTGGCCGAGCGGGCCATCCACAATATGCTCCGCCGGTGGATACCGGGAAAGACGGAGCACCGGGCCTGGGTCGTGGACCAAGGGATCAACGACCGGGGCATCCGGGTGGACCTTGACCTTGCCCGGAACGCCGTGGCCTTCGACGCCCGGTACAAGGCCCAGCTCACGGAGCAGGCCATCGCGGTATCCGGGCTGGAGAACCCCAACAGCGTGACGCAGATCAAGGCGTGGCTGCTGGAGCAGGAGGGCCTGGCGGTACCCAGTCTGAACAAGAAGGTGGTGGCCGACGTGGTGGCACAGCTCCAGACGGACCGGGCCCGGCAGTTCATGGACATCCGGAAGGAGCTGTCCAAGAGCTCCACGGCGAAGTACAGCGCCATGGTGCGCTCCGTCTGCGCGGACGAGCACGTCCGGGGTTGCTTCCAGTTCTGCGGCGCAGGACGGACCGGGCGCTGGGCCGGGCGGCGGGTACAGCTCCAGAACCTTGCCAAGAACAAGATGGAGGACATCGGCACCTGCCGGGAGCTGGTGCGGACCGGGGACTACGAGACACTGGAGCTGCTGTACGGCAACGTGACCGGGTGCCTGTCCGAGCTGGTGCGCACGGCCCTCATCCCTGAGGAGGGGCACCGGTTCATCGTGTGCGACTACTCCGCCATCGAGGCCCGGGTACTGGCGTGGATCAGCGGCGAGGAGTGGGCGCTGGAGGAGTTCCGGGGTGCGGGCCAGATCTACGAGGCCACCGGGGCCATGATGTTCCACGTGCCCAAGGAGACCATCGCCAAGGGCGGCTGCAACCACGACAAGCGGCAGGCGGCCAAGACGGCTGTGCTGGCCTGCGTGGCCGAGGGCCAGCTTGTGCTCACCGACCGGGGGCCCGTCCCCGTCGAGTCCGTGAACATTGACGACCTTCTGTGGGACGGGGCCGAATGGGTCCGCCACGAGGGAGTGGCTTTCCAGGGCATACGGGACACGGTGCTGGTGAATGGCGTGGAGCTCACGGACGACCACAAGATACTGACTGAGAAAGGGATGATGGCCTGTGGCAATGCTGCGGGACTTAACTGGGCAGACGTTCGGCTACCTGACGGTCCTGGGACCCGGTGCGGTGCACACGAGCCCCTGCGGGCGGGCATCGCGGAAGTGGCGCTGCCTGTGCGTATGCGGAAATGTGAAAGAGATCCAGGCGGATCACCTGATCCGAACGAAGAAGCCGACCAAGTCTTGCGGATGTATGTCCCGGGCGCTGGACGCGGCGGGTCACACGAAGCACGGGATGACGGACTCGAAGCTGTACAGCATCTGGAACCAGATGCGGCAGCGGTGCGCCAACCCGAAGGACAAGAGCTGGGCTCGCTACGGTGGGCGGGGCATCCGCGTATGCGACAGGTGGCAGACAAGTTTTCAGAACTTCTTAGACGACATGGGCCCCACATGGAAGCCCGGTCTCCAGATCGAACGTCTGGACAACTCAGCGGGGTACTCCCCGGAAAACTGCATCTGGGCCACACGGTCTCAGCAGGGGCGGAACAAGCGGAACAATATCCGGGTATCGACGCCCCTGGGGGATATGACGCTGGCAGAACTGGCCGAACGGGTCGGACTCAAATACGGGACGCTGCAATCCAGGTACTACCGGAAAAAGCCATTGTTGTCCGCAGAGGAAGAAGAGCGGTTAAGACATACGACCTGATCAATGCCGGTCCCCGGCACCGATTCTGTCTGGTGGACCATGAGTCCGGCGCTCTGCGGTGCGTATCAAATTGCGGCTACGGCGGGGGCGTGAACGCCCTGAAGGCCTTCGGCGCGGACAAGATGGGCATGACCGAGGAGGACATGGTGGAGACCGTGGACCTCTGGCGGGCGGCCAACAAGGGCGCCTGCAAGCTGTGGCGGGAGCTGGAGCGGGCCGCCATCCGCAGCGTGGTGCATGGCGGGACGGCGCTGTCCCGGACCGGGAACATCCGGTTCGACTTCGAGCAGGGCATCCTCTGGATGACGCTGCCCTCCGGACGGCGGATCGCCTACTTCGGGGTCCGGTACGGGGACAGCAGGTGGGGCGGAGGCCGCCGGGCGCTCAGCTACATGGGCATCGACCAGGACAAGCACAAGTGGTCCCGGCTGGAGACATGGGGCGGGAAGCTCACGGAAAACTGCTGGGCCGCAGGTACGCCGGTCCTGACGGGCCGGGGCTGGGTCCCTATCGAGAGCGTCACGTCCGCCGACCGTGTCTGGGACGGGGTTGAGTGGGTGAGCACCGATGGCTGCGCCCGCCGTGACCGGGAGGAGGATCTGTTCGAGCTGGACGGCCTGCTGGTGACCGGTGACCACAAGATATTGACTATGAGGGGCTGGAAAAATGCAAAAGAATGCGACGGACTGGACCGGGTATCAGTACAGCTTCCTGCGGATCGTGGGGCCCGGGAAAAGCAGAGACCCGCACGGAAGAATCCGCTGGCTGGCCGAATGCGCCTGCGGAAGGCAGTGGGAAATAGACATCCGGGACCTGTGCAAGGCGGAGAAACAAGGGCGGCCCAAGTCCTGCGGGTGCCAGACGCGGGCGCTGATCTCGAAGGCAAAAACAACTCATGGGATGTCCCATCACCCGGCCTACGCGGTCTGGCGGTCCATGATACAGAGATGCACGTCCCCGACGCACCCGGCCTGGGCCAACTACGGCGGACGGGGGATCACGGTCTGCGACAGATGGCTGCACAGCTTCGAGAACTTCTGGGCGGACATGGGGCCCACCTACGACCCCAGCATTTCGCAGGATCTGGATCGGAGAAAGAACAACGAGGGTTACTCCCCGGAAAACTGCCGCTGGGTGACCAGAAAAGTCAACTGCCGGAACCGGCGCAAGACTCGCTTCGTGTGTTTTGGCGGGGAGACGCTTCCGGTATCGGAGCTGGCGGAACGGTCCGGCGTCCGCTATACGACGCTGCTGTACCGGCTGGACCACGGCTGTCCGTCAGACCGGCTGCTCGACGCGCCGGACACGACACGCCAGTTTACGACGTTGTAAACTGCGGCCCGCGCCGCCGGTACGTCGTTCTGGGTGCCACAGGGCCGATCATCGCGCATAACTGCGTTCAGGCAACGGCGCGGGACTGCCTGCGGGACGCGATGCAGGCCCTCACCGACGCGGGATTCCAGATCCGCGCCCACATCCACGACGAGGTGGTGATCTCCGAACCCCGGGACGGCCGGACGCTGGAGGAAGTGGCCGCCATCATGGGCCGGGCGCTCCCGTGGGCCCCCGGGCTGCCCCTGCGTGGCGACGGCTACTACTGCGACTACTACATCAAGGACTGAAGGAGACCGAACATGACACGACAAAGACGAAAACACCGCCGGACGGCGGCATTGCAGGTCCTCGCCCTCGCCGGAGGGATCATCGCCCTCGCGGGGGCGGCGCTGCTGCTGGGCTACCAGCTGGGGAGCCGCGCCGAGGCGGCGGAGCCGGTGGCCGCGCAGCTAACCATCCCGGGGGAGCTGCCCGGGCTGCCCCGGGGCGCGGCGCTGTACAGCCCGGCACCGGCCCGGGCGGCTGAGCCCCGGTACGCGCTCACGGAATACGAGCGGGATCTGGTGGAGCGGGTGGTGGCTGCGGAGAGCGGGAACCAGACGCTGGAGGGGCAGATGGCCGTGGCCCAGTGCATCCTGAACACGGCGGAGGCCATGGAGCTCCGGCCGGACACCGTGGTGCTGGCCCCCAACCAGTACGCGGACCCCGCGGTCCGGGGGCAGGTGACGGACAGCGTCCGGGAGGCGGTCCGCCGGGTATTTGACAACGGGGAGCGCGTGACGGAGGAGCCCATCCGGTTCTTCTACGCGCCCCGGTACAGTGCGGGCCGCTGGCACGAGTCCGCGCTGGAGTACGTGATCACCATCGGGGGGCACAGGTTCTTCAAGCTCCCCGGAGCATGACAAGGCACAGCAGGCAAAGGAGGAAAATGAGATGCAGCACAACATTATTTTTGTGACCCACGAGGGCCGGGGCAAGAGGTATCTGTACGAGCTACCCGCGGGGGTAAACGTGGAACAGGGGACCCTGCTGCGGGTCCGGAACGCCCAGGGCGAGGTCATCGCGGTGGCCGCGTCGAACAGCTTTCAGGCGGATGAGACCGGGCTGGAGGCCATCAAAGAAGCCGTCGGGGCCTACAAGGGCCGGGACCTGGCCCCGGTTACCGGGATATACCGGCTGATCGACCTCACGGGGAGCGACAAGAGCGAGTCCGTGGAGGCGTCCGACTCCGCCACGACCTACGTGCCCTGGGGCTGCTTGGAGTGCGCCTATGATCTGGTGCGCCGGTCCGGGGGCAACGGGGAGCCCTGCGCCAGCTGCCCCAACGGGCCCGGACGCTGGAACGGGAGCGTGACGCTGGATTGAACTGCCCGGTATGCGGAGAGAACAACTCCCGGGTGATCGACACCCGGGACAGGGGCACGTGGCGCCGCCGCCGTCACGAGTGCGTCATGTGCGGCGCGAGGTGGACGACGCAGGAGGTGCCGGAGCACGACCTGAAGAGGCTGATGCAGGTCCGGGAGCTGGCCGAGAAGCTGCGGTCGGTATTGTGAGGAGGACTGGGACATGACACAACTGGACGCACAGGTCGTGCTGGCCTTCGCCGAGTGTGACATGAACGCCAATGAGGTGGCTCGCCGGAAGTTCATGCACCGGAACACGGTGATCTACCATCTGGACAAGGTGAAGCGGGAGACCGGGTTGGACGCCCAGCACTTCTATGACCTGATCAAGCTGCTGGAGATCGCACAGGGGGTGATGGAGGATGAGTAAATGGTGCTTTGGAAAGTGTGACCGCTGCGCATGGAAATACAACGGCGGGTGCTCGGAATGGAGGTTTGGGAATGGCTGAGATTATTGCAGGAGGTGGAGTGATGGATCGGCTAACAGTCCCAGACGTGCGCGTTGACGAGCACACCATCCGCAGGACGTTTGTGGATGCGGGAGCTGTGCGTGCGCACGCCATGGAATTTTACTGGCGGTTGAAAGACTACGAGGACACGGGGCTTTTGCCTGATGAGATTTTGCCGAAAGAAAAAGCAGACGAAATCGCGCTAAGCCTCATGCGTCTTGCGGATTTGGAGAGCTTTGCTCCGTATGACCGCTTGCGCGAACTGGACGAGTCCGACAAGGACGGGCGCGTGGTGGTACTGCCGTGCAAGATAGGCGACACGGTATGGTTTAAGACCTACACAGATAACGGCAAGACCTGCATTGGCATACAGCCCCATAAAGCGGTTTCGGCCCGCGTATGCGTCATGGCAGAGGGGAGGATTTTTCCGGTCGAGCTGCCATTAAGCAGGTTTGGAAAGAGCTGGTTCCTCACCCGCGAGGAGGCAGAGAAAGCGTTGGGGGCGATGGAGTGATGGCTATCAGCAAATCAAAGCGCGAAGCGGTCTATCGAAAGTATGACGGCCATTGTGCGTACTGTGGGCGAGAAATTGCCTACAAGGATATGCAGGTAGACCATTTTCAACCATTGAGAGCGTGGGGTATCGAGGACGCTGGAACAGACGACCTTGACAACCTTATGCCAGCCTGTCGTATGTGCAACCACTACAAGAGGGCAAATTCGCTTGAAACTTTTAGACGCTACATCGAGGAGATTCCTCACAAACTTCACGAGAACTATATCTACAAAGTCGGAATTGTGTACGGCGAAGTCGTAGAAAAAGAACACCCTGTTAAGTTTTATTTTGAACAACAGGAGGTAATGGAAGATGTTTGACCTGAAACCTTGCCCGTTCTGTGGATATAAGGGCGTAGAGATACTCGCGGATGATAACGAGTATTTGTACTATCGGTACTTTTCGCAATGTCAGAACTGTGGGGCTGGTGCAAAGCGAGGCCACACAATAGAAGATGCGGCTAAGGAGTGGAACAGGAGGGTTGACGATGCCTGAGATCATTGACATTCTGGGCGAAGCCGAGGTGCTGGCTCAGCTGGCCGAGGAAGCCGCGGAACTGGCGCAGGCGGCATTGAAACTGCGCCGGGTACTGGATGGGCGGAACCCCACGCCCGTGGCCGAATGGGAAGCCCGCGACAACCTCAAGGAAGAGTACACCGACGTGGTGCATTGCGCACTGGAGCTGGGCATAGTGGAAAACCTGCATCTAATCGTCGAAAAACGTGCCCGCTGGAAGATGCGGCTGGGATTGGAGGAACAGAAAGATGGGACTTGACATCAGGGTTAAAGAACGCAAAGAGATCCGCTGCCCGGACTGCGGCAAGGTCGTTGGCTACCGGGACCTGAACTGTACGGCCAGCGCTGGATCGGACTGGTATGAAATTCTGGGGGAGATCGGCTACTATGTTCCTTACGAACATCGCACCAAAGAAAACGACTGGTACGGCAAGGATATGGTCCTCGACGACGAACAGGCGAGGCGGCTCGCGGCCTACGCAGTTGAGAAGCGGGTATACAACTATGACGAGGTCGAAAACGCTGCGGCGATAACCCTCCTGCACGGCAACAGGGTTGTCGTCAATGCGGATTGGTGAGGTGAGAACATGGCTGACTATATTGAGCGGGAAAAACTAAAGCAAGGTATTGCAGAGGACGCTTTGGCATCGCTTTCATACTGGGATTCAGGCTTAATGGATCTTCTGATGTTGGAAATTGATGAGTGCCCCGCCGCTGACGTGGCCCCGGTGGTGCATGGGCGGTGGGTTCCGTCTGAAGATGACTTTGACGACGATGACGTTTTGTTCGACGTGGAAGAGTGGTGTGACTGGCAGTGCAACGCTTGCGGTGAGGACATTTGCTACGACGACCCCATGCCGCCCCGTCTGCTTCCGAGGTTCTGCCCCAACTGCGGCGCGAAAATGGACGGGAGAGATGAGACGTGAGCTGGTACTACAACGCGGCAGGGCAGCGCTATGCGCTGCCCGAGAGGCCGCTGGAGCCGCCGGACTGCTGGGTCCGGCAATATGACGAAAACGGGGATTCTGACCCCGCGGAAGAGGAGTTTGAGCAAAATGACGAAAGCTGAGATCATCAAGGCGCTGCGCGCCACTGAGAGCCGGAGCAAGCGGGAGCTGCTGGACGCGGCGGCGGACCTTATCGAGGGCCGGGAGGAGCAGCGGGAGCCCACACCCGAGAACGACCCCGTGAACCACCCATCCCACTACACGGACGGGAAAATCGAGGTCATCGACTTCATCGAGGACAAGGGGCTGGGGTTCCACCTGGGCAACACGGTGAAATATGTGGCCCGGGCAGGAAAGAAGGACCCGTCCAAGGCGGTGCAGGACCTGGAGAAGGCCCGGTGGTACCTGGACCGGGAGATCCGCCGCCGGAAGGCGGAGGAGGGGGCCCATGACGGAGACTGAGCGCCGGGCGGACCCGGTGCGGGAGTTCCTGCGGTCCGGACTGGAGGCCCGGCTGGAGGTGCGGCGGCACCAGCGGCGTACCGAGGAACTGGAGAGCCGATGCACCCGGCTGGTGGCCCAGATGACGGGGATGCCCGCCGGGGGCGGCTCCGGGCTGGAGGCCACGTGGGCGGCCCTCGCGGATGAACGGCGGGAGGAGCAGCGCCTCGTGCAGGAGGAGCTGGACCAGTACCACGCGGTGGAACGGTTCATCGCCCAGCTGGGGGACCCCGTGTGCCGGACGGTGCTGCGGCTGCGGTATCTGGAGGGGCTGAGCTGGACCCAGCTCCAGAAACGGCTCTACCAGGACGGGCTGTACTACTCCGAGCGGCAGATCTTCCGACTCCACGGGGCGGCGCTTCAGGAGGCCCGGGAACTCTGGCCGAAAGAACAGGCCACGGCGGAGGGGGTGATCGAATGAGGTTCGTTCCGAAAACGTATCAGCAATACTGCATCGACAGGCTGCTGACCCCGCCTGAACCGGAGAGCGCGGGGCTGCTGCTGGATATGGGCCTCGGGAAAACGTCGGTGACGCTGACGGCGGCGGACAACCTGATCTGGGACGAGTTCGCCGTGGACAAGGCCCTCGTCATCGCCCCGCTGCGGGTGGCGGAGGACACATGGACCACGGAGACGGCCAAGTGGGACCACCTGCGGCGGCTGCGGGTGTCCCCGGTGCTGGGGGACAGGAAGCACCGCCTGGCGGGGCTTGCCGCGAACGCGGACCTGTACGTCATCAACCGGGAGAACGTGGAGTGGCTGTGCGACCCGAAGGAGTCCGGCCTGCGGACCTGGCCCTTCGACCTGGTCATCATCGACGAGCTGTCCAGCTTCAAGAACCACCAGGCCAAGCGCTGGCGGGCCCTGAAGCGCCGGATGCCCGCGGGGACCCCCGTATGGGGCCTCACGGGCACGGTGGCTCCCCGGGGGTACATCGACCTGTGGGCCCAGATCTACCTGCTGGACCGGGGGCGCAGGCTGGGGCCCACCATCGGCGCGTACCGGGAGCGCTACTTCACCCCCGGAGCCCGGAAGGGCCACATCGTCTACGAGTGGCGGCTGAAGGAGGGGGCCCGGGAGCGGATCGACAGCGCCCTCGGGGACCTGTGCCTGTCCATGCGCAAGGAGGACTACCTTGACCTGCCCCCGGTGACGTTCAACCGGGTGGCGGTGCGGATGGACCGGAAGGAGCGGGCCCTGTACGACGCTCTGAAGCGGGACAAGGTGCTCACCATGCTGGACGGGCAGGACCTGGACAGCGCCGTGGTGGGCGCGACGGCGGCGGCCCTGTCCGGGAAGCTGCTCCAGATGGCGGGGGGCGCGGTATACGACGAGGATGGGGGCGTGGTGGAGATCCACCGGCGGAAGCTGGACGCCCTCGCCGAGCTGGAGGAGGCCGCCCAGGGCCAGCCGCTGCTGGTATTCTACGCCTACAAGCACGAGGCCGACCGCATTCAGGCGAAGTTCCCCCGGGCCGTCCGCCTGGACGCGAGTGCGGACACAGTGGACACCATCGCCCGGTGGAACGCCGGGGAGATCCCCATGCTGCTGTGCCACCCGGCCAGCGCGGGGCACGGGCTGAACCTCCAGGCCGGGGGACACATCTTGATCTGGTACGGCCTGCCCTGGTCCCTCGAGCTGTACCAGCAAGCAAATGCCCGCCTCCACCGGATGGGTCAGACGGACCCGGTGGTGGTCCACCACATCGTCTGCGAGGACACGCTGGACGACAAGGTGCTGTCCGTACTGGGGCAACGCGGCGCGGAGCAGGACCGGCTCATCGCGGCGTTGAAAGCGTATATCAAGGAGGAATGACCATGGCAAAGCCATGCAAGCTGGGCGGAGCGCCCAGAGATAGTTATGTCGGGTTCTGCTGGCTCCATAAGCGGCCCCTCACGGCACGGCAGCTGAGGTGCCGGAAGTGCCTGGCCAAGGGCTGCGGGGCACTGGAGCGCCGGGAGCACCCCTACTGGGAGGAGCGGGAGGAACGGAAGGCCGCCCGCAGGGCGAGGCAGGACGAGCGCCGGGCCTTCCTCGCCGGTCTGGGAGGTGCGTGGAGATGAAAATCGCGACAGCGGGGTCCGTCACCAGCAAGCGGTGGCGGACCATGGACATCACCTGGTCGGACCTGCTGGACCGGCTGCGCACACCCCTCCGCACCGGGGAGAGCTACGCCGAGTACCGGCGGATGACCCGGGAGGAGCAGGGCAGGCAGAAGGGCGCGGCGGGGGGCTTCGTGGGCGGGGCCCTGCGGGGCGGACGCCGGATCGCGGGTGCGGTATACGAGCGCTGGCTCATCACCCTCGACGCCGACGAGGCGGGGCCGGACGACTGGGACTGCGCCGCGGCCCTGTGCGACTGGGCCATGTGCGCCTATACCACCCACAGCCACAGCCCGGAGCACCCCCGGCTGCGCTGGGTGATCCCCCTGCGCCGGGCCGTGACCCGGGAGGAGTACGAGCCCCTGTGCCGCAAGGCGGCGGAGCTGCTGGGCGTCATGGAGACCCTCGACGCCAGCACGTACCAGGCGGAGCGGCTCATGTACTGGCCCACGGCGGCCAGTGACGGGGAGTACGTCTGCCGGGAGCAGGACGGGGCCCTCCTGGACCCGGACGCGCTGCTGGCCCTGTACGGGCCTGATGGAGCGTGGAAGGACGTCAGCCTCTGGCCCATGGCGGACCGGGAGCGGGAAATCGTCCGGCGGGAGGCCCGGCACCAGGCCGACCCGGAGGGCAAGCCGGGGATCGTGGGGATGTTCTGCCGGGCCTACGACGTGCCCGCGGCCATCGACGCCTTCCTCCCCGACGTGTACGAGGAGGCGGGGCCGGGGCGCTATACCTACGCCCAGGGCACCACCAGCGCAGGCGCGGTGCTGTACGGCGACGGGCGGTGGCTGTACTCCAACCACGCCTCAGACCCGGCGTGGGGCCAGTTGTGCAACGCCTTTGACCTGGTCCGCATCCACAAGTTCGGCCCCCGGGACGAGGGCGCGGAGCAGGACCGGGACGGCGACGGCACGAAGCTGCCCAGCTACCAGGCCATGTGCCGGTGGGCTGCGGAGCTGCCGGAGGTCAAGCGGGAGCTGGCCGCCCGGGCCATGGCGCGGGCCGAGGAGGACTTCGCAGATCTGCGCACGGAGCCGGGGAGCGGCGCGGGGGAGCAGGAAGGCGGCGGCGCGGAGCGTGACGGAGACGGGGACATGGGCTGGGTGGACCAGCTCAAGACCAACCACAAGACCGGCGAGGCGGACCCCAGTATCAACAACGCCGAGATCATCCTGCGCAATGACCCCAACCTCCGGGGCGCGGTGGCCTACAACCAGTTCCTCGCCCGGCCCGTGCTGCGGCGGGACGTGCCGTGGCGACGCCGGGGCAGCGTCCGGGACACGCGCAACGGGGAGCCCTGGGTGGACGCGGACGACGCGGGGCTCCGGTCCTACCTGGAGCGGGTATGGCAGCTCCGCGGCCGTCAGGCCATCGCCGACGCCTGGTCCATCATCTGCGACGAGAACGCATTCCACCCCATCCGCAACTACTTGGACGCGCTGGAGTGGGACGGCACGGAGCGGCTGGACACCATGCTGGTCCGCCACCTGCGGGCCGCGGACAGCGAGTATGTCCGCGCCGCCACCCGGAAGTGGATGTGCGCCGCCGTGGCCCGGGTATACGAGCCTGGGCGGAAGTTTGACCAGATGCTGGTCCTCGTGGGGCCCCAGGGCGTGGGCAAGTCAAGACTTGCCAAAGCCATCAGCCGGGGCTGGTTCACCGATTCCCTCACCACCATGAACGGCAAGGAGGCCTATGAAGGGCTGCGCGGGGCGTGGATCGTGGAGCTGGCCGAGCTGGCCGCGGCACGGCGGAGCGAGACGGAGACCATCAAGAACTTTGTCTCAAAGCAGGTGGACAGCTACCGCCCGGCCTACGGACGGCACACCATGGACTACCCGCGGCAATGTGTGTTCTACGGCACCACCAACGACCCCAGCTTCCTGAAGGACCGCACCGGGAACCGCCGGTTCTGGCCCGTGCAGGTGGCGGGCCTCGACAGGGGACGGCTCACCGGACTGGAGGAAGAGGTGGACCAGCTGTGGGCCGAGGCGGTGGTGCGCTACCGCGCCGGGGAGTCCCTGTGGATGGACACGGACGAGCTACAGGACATGGCCGCGGAGGCGGCAGAGCTGTACACCGTGGACGACGAGCTGGTGGGCTACATCCTCGACTACCTCGACAAACCTCTGCCCGAAAACTGGGAGGACCTGGCCGTGGAGGACAGGCGGGACTACATTCAGGGCCGCAGTCTCACGGACCCCGGCACCTGCACCATGCGTCGGGACACGGTATCCATCCCCGAGATCCGCATGGAGCTGCTGGAGCAGAACAGGCGGGACATCGGCGGCAGGGATACAGAGAGTCGCCATATCGCGGACATCCTGAACAACCTGCCCGGCTGGGAGCGGACGGGAAAACTGAGAAAGCGGGGCCCTTATGGGCCGCAGAAAGTGTATTCCAGAGTCGGTGCAGGGTAACTATGAACAGAGCGGGCCCCCGGAGATCAGTGCTCCCGGGGGCCCGCGATGAGAGCAGCGGTGATAACAATGTGTAATCGATGCGGCGCCGAGTGATACAGCTGGGTAATCACATCTGGGAGAGAGTGGCAATTTTGACCTTCATAGTTACCATAGTTACCCTCATAGTTACCCTCATAGTTACCCCCTTCAGCCCTTGGTATTACTCACTTTTCTTCTTAGGGTAACTATGGTAACTATGAAAAGGGCAAAAACATGGCGAGGCTGATTTGAAAACACGAAATGCAAAATCAGAATTAGCCGGGGGAATTTATAGGAAAGTATAGTTTCTTAGTTACCCGGGCTGATGAGAACAGAGAGGAGACGCAGGTATGAAAACGTGTGGTTCGTGGATCAGGTTTAACTTTGAGTGTCACCAGTGGGAGGAAAGACTTGTCCGCCAGTCGGAGACAGACACGGAAGAACTCCGGGCGTGGGCGGTCCAGTGGCTGCTGGACCCGGAGATGCGTCCGCTGGAGAAGGGCGGATATTTCCATTCCTGGCTGACCCGGGTGTCCTCGCTGCTTGGCAGGTCTGAGACGCTTCGGCTTGCCTCGTCGGTGATGAAGGAGGAGCGGGACCGTGAGAGAGCGGGAGGTTGAGGCTCATCTCCGGCAACTGGTTGAGCGCGTCGGAGGACAGTGCTTGAAGTTCGTCCCGGACCAGGCACCGGGGATGCCGGACCGGCTGGTGCTGATGCCGGGGGGCGTGACGGTGTGGGCGGAGCTGAAGCGGCCGCGCGGCGGCAGGCTGTCCCCGCTCCAGCTGTGGAGACATGAGCAGCTGCGGAAGCTGGGCCAGCGGGTGGAGATCGTGTGGACGAAGGAGCAGGCGGAAGCCCTCGTCCGGGATCTCACAGGGACCCCCGCATGAGGGAAAAGAGAAACCCCGGAGCGTGATGCTCCGGGGTTTTCGCGTTACAGGGGCAGGACTGTGGCCAGATGGTCGGCACAGAGGGCGAGGGCCATAATGCCGAAGAACAGCAGGCCGGACAGGACGTTGGACAGGCGGTGCATGGCAGTCTCCTTTCAGATGCGGACGGCTTTGCCGTCGCAGTACAGCTTGAATCCCGCGGCCTTCAGGCTCTTCAGGGTGGCCTTGTCGTAGCCGCAGAAGGGGAGGGGCGAGCTGACCCAGGTCCGCCCGTCCCGGCGCAGCTCGTACACCGGGGCGGGGGCGGCGTCAGTCCTGGACATGGGGCAGGGCGGCGCGAAGGTCGGCAATCAGGCCGGGCAGGCCGCCGGGTCCGGCCAGGGCCGGGCTGAGGGCAGAGCGGACGGCTTTGCAGTAGTCGTAGCTGCTGTCCCGATACTGCCCCAGGCAGTACCAGGCCGCCTCGGCGCGAAACTCATCCGGACTCAGAGCGGCGTCCTGGGCATAGGAGCAGAGACGGAGCAGGGCCATGAGTACACCCCGGCGGGTGTTCAGGGGGCCCGTGCTTCCGGGCCAGTAGGGGATGCAGACAGCGGTGTCCGGGTCTGTGTCCCGGCGCAGGGTCACGCTCCAGCAGTCGGAGATTTTCCCTGCCCGGGGGTTTAGGGCAGGCGTGTCTGGTTCGGCGGTGATCAGCAGGTGCTGGAATTGAATTTGCATACAGGTGATGCCCCTTTCGTGTGTAGTCGGGATGGACCTCCCGCGACAGCCCCGAAGGGCTGTTTCGGCCTGTGGTCGGCAGGCCATCATCAGGCGGGTCAGACCGGCTGGATGTCGTCGCACTCGTCCATGTCGTCGTAGCAGCGCAGGGCCTCGGACTCGGACATGGTGTCCTCCCAGCAGGCGCTCTTGGACTTGTAGCGCAGGGCTGTGCCCTGGGACGTGTAGGCGCTGGCCCCGGAGAGCCGGACGAACACGTCCAGGAGCTCGTCGTAGGAGTAGATGCGCCCCTTTGAGTCCATGGCATAGGCGTCCTCGTAGTCCGTACTCAGGGCCTCGCCGCTGGACAGGACCAGGTAGGCCCCGGGGACCGTGGACAGGTTCATCAGCTTCCGGGGCGTGGAGCTGTCCCAGGGGGCGCTCCCGGTGCCGGTGTCCCAGCTCCAGCCGCCGCCGCAGCTCCAGGCCCGGCTGAACTGGTACGCCGTGTAGGAGTAGCTGGTGTTGGAGTACAGGATGCCGTCGTGCTCGGTGAAGTCACCTACGGTGACGATCTTGCCATCGGCGGACAGGAAGGCCATTTTGCTGCCTATGGCGTTCCGGATGAGGGTCAGGGCGTCGGTGTTCTCGTAGAAGCGGGGCAGGGCACGGCTGAGCGGGGCCAGCTGCGTGGCCACGTACTCCGCGGTGTCGCTCAGCCCCTTCCGGGGCTCGACGGAGTGAATGATGCCGTTGTGGGCCACGCCGACGTCAGCGGTGGAGCGGAGCTTTTTCAGGACGCTTTCGGAGCTGGTGACGGGGAAGGGATGGGTCAGCTCCGGGCAGGTGCCGCCGTGGGTGGTGATGCGGAAGTGCATGACGATGGGCGTTTGGGTCAGGTCATGGGTCCGGGCCAGCTCTTGCAGAGCTGCCTCAAAGTGGTCGTACTCCATGAACCCCTTCTCCACCTGGACCTTCGTCACGGCTTTGCCGTGCTTTTTCAGCGTCACCGGGTACATGAATCCGGCACCGTCCGGGTTGTTGTCCCACATACGGCGCAGGGTGGCGTCGTCCGGCATGGGGATGCCGGCGGGTTTTGCAGCGATGATGCACATATTGCATTCTCCTTTCGCGTATTCGGTTTTCAAAATGCACTGGGGAAGTTGACTTCCCGCGACAGCCCCGAAGGGCTGTTTCGGCCTGTGGTCGGCAGGCCATCGTCAGGCGGGGTTTGCGGCGGTGATCTCGTGAGAGATCAGCTGGTGCTTCAGGCAGTAGTCCACCAACTCGCTCTTGGGGTCCATGCCGACAACGTCGGCAAAGTTGGCGGTGGCGCACTGGGTCGGGGTGTGGGTCATGGCGTACAGGCACAGGTTGTTCACCAGCTCCAGGCTGGCCGCCAGGGTGTCCCGCTTCAGGGTTCCCCTGAACAGGCGGAACTCCACGGTGTGGGTGTTGGTCAGGTTCACGGCCTGGTAGCGGCCCGCGTTCTCCGTGTACAGGGCCTCGTCGGTGAGGATGTCGTCGGGCAGCAGCTGCCCGGCGTCGTCGCGGATGCGGCTGCCCAGCCGGGGCAGGGCCGCCCAGTTCTCCAGCTTGTCTACGGTCCGGCGGGAGAACGTCAACAGCTCGCCGCTCAGCCGCCAGGCCAGCAGGACCAGGTTCCCGGCGGCGATGCTCCGGCTATGCTGGTCCTCGCCCAGCTGGGCCCGGCCAACGTGGATGTGCAGGCCGCAGGTGCTGGTGTCGTGGGACTTGTACCCGGCCCTGTCGCAGAGCCGCATGATGTTCGCCCAGCGGAACTCGTACAGGTGATAGGCCAGGCTGGCGGGGTGGGAGACGATCTCAAAGCCGTTGCACCCCAGGCTGCCGTCGTGCTTGCAGTACAGGCGGCCGTCGGCGGCGTCGGTGACGCGGCGGGCGGTGGTCTCGTTGTCCTCTTCGCCCTCGTCCACCTCAAGCTCCACACCGAAGGTGAGGGTGGTGCTCTGGTCCTCGCGGCCCCGGTAGGCGATCTCGGGCTCCGGCTTATAGCCGTACCGGTGGATGCTGTCGGGTCGGTGTGAGGCGGCGCAGGAAGAGCAGTACCAGCAGCCGCCGATCTCTTCGGCGCAGTCGTACCGGAGGATCGCTCCGCAGTCCTCGCAGGTGATGTAGTCGTGATTCTCGTAGCAGGTGTCGCAGATGTCGTGGCCGTATTCGTCCGACCGGCCCCAGCGGGACGTGAACCAGCGGCCGCAGTCGTTGCATTGGGCGGCGTAGCTGTCCCGGCAGCTGGAGCACCAGCACTCGGACTCGGGGGTGCCCTCGTTCACGTAGTCCAGCTCGTCAAACGGGACGTACTCCATGCAGTGTTCGCAGTAGCCGTACTCGTCGGACAGGCAGTCCTCACAGACCAGATCGCCGTCTCGGGTCGTGGTCAGGTCATCGGGGTCGTGCAGTTCGCCGCAGCAGGCGCAGGGGATCATGTTCTCGTGTTCGTTCATGTGAATAAGCTCCTTTCGAGTATGTGAAGTGTGCATTTGTCAAGGTTCGGGGAACCCGGCGGACCGGGTGGCTTGTCCGAAGAGGCGGGAGCCGGTTTGCTGGGTGGGGGTTCCGGTTCCTGTGTTATCCCCTTCACCTTCGGTTCAGGGGTAACACAGGACCGGACCCCCATAGGTTTTGGGGCCCAGCGGCACCGGGGCCCGGCGGGGCGGCTCTGGGGGACAACAGGGGGCCCGGCGCACATGAGGCGGGTCATAGCGGCGGCGTGTGCAAGCGCGCCACAAATCCCTCTGGGATTTGTCAACCCCTTTTTTCAAAAAACTTTTTCTCTGAAAAAGTTTTTTGCAGCTGCACGAAAGACGGCAGTCAATGTCAGTCCGGGCCGTGCTAAACTGGTATCATGAGATACCAGGAGAGGAGGCGAGGAAGTGTGGCAAAAATGCAACAGAATCCGGACGGAAGCCGCACATGGGTCGGACTGAAAACGGATTTCACGAGCGAGGAGCTGTCCGCGAACGGCGTGAAAGGCGGCAAAGCGAGCGGCGTGACACGGCGCAGGCAGCGCACGTTCCGCGAGAGCATCAAGGCCATCATGGCCTTGCAGACTCCCGACGAAGAGAAGCGGCAAGTGCTGGAAGCACTTGGGGTAGACCCCACGGTGCTCAACGCCATCAACCTGGCGGTCAGCGGCAAAGCCGCTGCGGGAGACGTTGAGGCCGCGCGGTATCTGCGCGACACGGCAGGCGAGAAGCCCCGTGAGGGGCTGGAGATCGGCAATCTGGACGACAAGCCCCTTGCCAGTTTGGATATGTCCAAACTGACGGATGAGCAGCTGCGGGTCATCGCGGCCCGGCGAAGCGCGGAGCCGTCGGGAGCAGACCGGATGGAGCGGAGCGAGGACGAGCGGAGCACCGCAGAGCGGGGCGCAGACCAGTCCGAGACGGAGTGAAGCCGGGCGTTGCGAGCAGGCGGAGCGTGACATCCGAGGGCAGCGCGGAGCCCGATGAGGGCAGTCCGAAGGACTGAGTGTTGCACAGGTGTTGCACCACGGGCCGGGCTGAAAGCCCGGAGCCTTACGGCGGCAAGGGATTCAGGGAACACTACCACATTCTCAAGGAGGAATGTGCGCCGCTTTGCAGCGCGTGTATAGCGAAAAGCCCCCGGCCAATCGGGGCCCCAGTGAAGCAGGCTTCACTGGGAGAGGAGGGGCAGCGGATTGAGCGACGCCGTGGTGCTATGCACCACGGCGAGCGATAAGGAGCTTGCGCCGACGACGTGGGGCACTGTGTATGAGGGGGTGCGCGAACCCCCTCCCCCTCTGCTGAGCAGAGGGGGAGGACCCCGGCGGGGGGTATGGGCCCCCGAAGGGGGCGGGGTCGAATCCAGAAACGGGCCCCGCGAAAATCTCGACGGGGAAAAATCCGTTTTACCATATATAGGTAACTACTGGTCAACCAACAGACCACCCCCTGAATGGGGCCCCCGCAAGAGCCCAGCGCAAGCGGGTCTTGTGGGGAGAGGAGAAACGCCGGAATGGGCGAGTTTTCCCCGGAGAGGGAAACGAGCGATATGAAGGCCGTTTCGACGAGGGTTCCGGGCCACGCGGACACCGGGCAATGGACGACATTCAGCGCCGGACCCGCGCCGCCCGTATCCCATATAGATCGCCGGCCCGACGAGGGGAGCGGTCCGGCGTGACACGTCCGCCCGACGGTCAACCTCCGCCGCCGGGCGGATTCATAAAGAAGCGCGGAGGGTAGACGCATAGGGGAGCTTGGAACGGGGCGAGGGCGAGCGGAGGGCCGGGCAGCGGCCCGCAGACCAGCCCGAGACGGAGCGAAAGCGACCCGGCCATGCGTCCAACCCGCAGCGTGACATATGTCGGGGTGACTGGAGATGGCGCCAGCACGGCCTCATAAGCCGGAAAACGTGGGTTCGAGTCCCACCCCCGAAACCAATACCCAAAGCTGACAGAGTACGGGGGCAAGCTGCGGCGAGCCAGAATTTCGGCGAGCGTACTGTCCCGTCAGCAGGGCCCGGCATCGGGAAGAGCCGTCCGACCTTCCGGGGCCCGCGTCGGACGAAAAACAGAACGCCGCGCAGCCTGTCTGAGAGCGGCAGACCCCGGGTGGCTGGTGGGAAAAGCCAATAACCCACATCATGGTCCCGTTACGGGGACCATGAGAAAATACGAGAGCCGACACGCTGGGTGCCGGCTCTTTTACATATAAGGAGGTCAGGGACTACGGACGATATTCAGACGATCAGCGCGGAGCTTGCCATGCGCGAGCTTGCGCGGCGCAGCTACGGCGAGTACCTGGCCTACGTGAACGGGCGGACATGGAAGCGGACGCGGTTCGCGGACTATCTGGCCCGTGAGGTGCAGGGCTTCATTGAGTCTGACACCGGGAACGCCTACGACATTCTGGTGATCGAGGCGCCCCCGCAGCACGGCAAGTCCATGCAGATCACGGAAGCCCTCCCCAGCTGGTGCCTCGGGCGGCACCCGGACTGGAGGGTGATCCTGGCCAGCTACAACGACGACACGGCGGAGCGGTTTGCCCGGAGAAACAAGGAGAAGGTGGCCGGGTACGGCGAGGCGCTGTTCGACATCACTATCGGAGACGTGAACCGCGCAACGGAGTTTGAGCTGGCGGCAACCGGCGGAGCGATCCCCGGGCGGCTTATCTCCCGCGGCATTCTGGCCGGTATTACCGGCAACCCCGCCAACCTGCTGCTCATCGACGACCCGATCAAGAACAGGCAGGAGGCGGACAGCCCCACGAAGCGCCAGCAGATCTGGAACGAATGGCTCAACTCCCTGAAGTCCCGTCTGGCGGCGGGGGCCAAGGTCGTGGTCATTATGACCCCGTGGCACGAGGACGATCTGGCGGCGCGGCTGCTGGCGACGGAGCGGAACATCCGCCTCATCCGGCTGCCGGTGGAGGCGGAGCTGGACGACCCCCTCGGGCGCGAGCCCGGCGAGCCGCTGTGCCCGGAGCTGGGCAAGGGAGCGGCGTGGCTCGCGCAGTTCAAGGACAGCTATCTGCACGACCCGGAGGGCGGACCCCGCGCGTGGTCGGCCCTGTACCAGTGCTCACCCCGTGTGGAGGGCGGACATCTGGTCCGGCGGGAGTGGTGGAAATATTACGACCCGGCGAAGGTCGCGGTGTTCGGCACGGAGATCATCTCGGTGGACGCGGCGTTCAAGGGCAACGACAACAACGACTTTGTGGCGATCGAGGTCTGGGGCAAGCTGGGGAACGACTACTACCTCCGGTACTGCCTGAACCGGCACATGGACTTCCCGGACACCCTCGCCGCCATCCGGACGGTGCGCAGGCTGTACCCCCGGGCCATGGCGGTGCTCATCGAGGACAAGGCCAACGGAAGCGCCATTATCTCGGTGCTCCAGAAGGAGATGTTCTGCATCCCGGTGACGCCGAAGGGCGGCAAGGAGGCCCGGGTGAACGCGGTGGCCCCGGCCATCGAGTCCGGCCACGTGTACCTGCCGGAGGGCGAGGCGTGGGCGGCGGACTTCGTGGACCAATTCACGGCGTTTCCCGCGGGCAAGCATGACGATATGGTGGACAGCGCCACGCAGGCTCTGAGCTACCTGATATGGAGCTCCGGGAAGGCGGCGCTCCCGCCGTCTCAGGAGCAGGAGGAGCCGCTTGCGCTGGTGGGTGACGACTTCCTCGACAGCGAAAAATGCTATGACGTGTACAGTTAGAAGCGCGAGGGATAGACACGCAGGGGAGCCTGGACCGGAGCGAGGGCGAGCGGAGCCGCGCGCAGCGAGGCGCAGACCAGCCCGAGACGGAGGGAAGGATACCCGGCCGCGCGTCCAATCCGGAGCGTGACAAGGAGGGAACACAAATGATCTACGTATTATACGGCGCGCTGGGCGTCCTGGCGGTGCTGGGCCTGCTGGTGCTGGGGGCGTTCCTCGGCTGGCGCGGGCACAGCGCATGGCTGGAGCACACGCGCAGGTCTGCCCGGCAGGAGGCGACCGAAGAGGAGCGCCGGGCCCTGATCGCGGACCAGCGGGCGTTTGAGAATATGCTGAGCTACAACACGGACACGGCCTACGGGCTGGTGCCCGATCTGGATGAACTGGCGAGGGGTGAGGGCGATTGAAAACACCGTGGGATCGGGACCGAAAGACCAAGGCCTGGGAGCGGTATGAGCGCGGAAGGGCCTACAACAACCGGCTGACGCCGAACCAGTACAACCTGGTAAACACCAACATCGAGTTTTTCGCCGGGAACCAGTGGCTGCATCTGGCCCAGACCCCAGCGATGCAGAAGCTGCCCAAGCCGACGTTCAACATCATCAAGCGCGTGGCCTCGCTGTTCGTGGCGTCGCTGACGTCCAGCGCGGCCTCGGTGAGCTTCGACGAGCTGAGCTATTATTCGGGTGACCCGATAGGCGCGGGCATTTCTGCGGAAACGCCGTTATCGGCTGGCGCCGACGCGCCTCCAAAGGGGGCCAGCCCCCTTTGGAGAACCCCTGCCCTACGGGGTGGACGGGGGCTTATGTCCTCCGAGCCCGGTCAGGGAGGTAGAGCGGAGCAGCAGGACGTAAATGGAGCGGCCATTGCCACCGCCGAGGTGCAGAACCTGCTGGAGAAGTTCAAGATGGACTACCGCATCCGGGAGGCTCTGTTCGACGGGGCCCAGACCGGCGACTACTGCGCACACTTCTGGTGGGACGCGGATGCCATCCCCTACGGCGGGGCGTTCGGCCCCTACCGCGGTGAGATCCAGATGGAGCTGGTGGACGGGATCAACGTCATGTTCGGCAATCCCAACACCCCGGATACGGAGCGGCAGCCCTACATCCTGATCATCGGCCGGGACACGGTGGAGCACCTCCGCGACGAGATGAAACGTCACCACGAAGCGCGGAGCCGTCGGGAGCAGGCCGGATGGACTGGAGCGAGGGCGAGCGGAGGGCCGGGCAGCGGCCCGCAGACCAGCCCGAGTCGGAGGGAAGCCGGGCGTCGCGAGCAGGCGGAGCGTGACAAGGACTGGGAAGATGGTTTTGAGGACAGCGAGCTCCAGCCCGACTCCGACTATACGGACCAGGCGGGCGTGGGCGGCAGGACGGAGCTGGAGGCCGATGCGCAGGACGGCAAGGCCCTCTACGTCATCATGTACGAGAAGCGCACCCACGAGGAGGACGACGTGGACCCGGACACCGGCGAGGTGCGGACGGAGAACGTACTGGACAAGAACGGCGACCCGGTGCAGATGACCAGCGAGGACGGGCGGCCCCTCATCGGCGTGGACGGCCAGCCGGTATACAAGACCCGGAAGGCCCGGAAGCGGGTGACCAGCGTCCACGTGACGAAGGCCACCAAGAGCTGCGTGATCTACGAGGACGTGGACACGGGGCTGTCCCGATACCCGGTCGCCTGGGGCAACTGGGAAAAGCAGAAGAACCAGTACCACGGGCGGGCCCTCGTCACGGGGATCATCCCCAACCAGATCTTCATCAACTCCATGTTCGCCATGGTGATGCGCCACCTTCAGCTCATGGGCTTCCCCAAGACGGTATACAACGCGGACCTGATCAGCCACTGGACCAATGAGGTGGGGCAGGCCATCGGCGTCAGGGGGCTCCAGCCCGGGCAGAACATCAGCCAGGTGGCCTATAACCTCCAGCCTGCGGATATGTCCAACCAGATCATTCAGGCCATCGACAAGGCGGTCACGTACACGAAGGACTGTCTGGGCGCGACGGACGCACAGATGGGCAACGTGAAGCCGGACAACACCTCGGCCCTGATGGTGCTGCAATCCTCGGCAGAGGTGCCGCTGGAGAACACCCGGGCGGGAATGTACGAATGGCTGGAGGACATCGGCGCGATCCTGCTGGACATGATGGGCACCTACTACGGTCAGCGGCCCATGGTCCGGGACCGGGACTTCGACGAGATCGTCACAGACCCGTCCACCGGAGCGCCGATGCTCAACCCCATGACCGGCACCATGATGACGAACAAGGTCACCCGCAGGGTGGTGGTGGAGTACGACTTCACGAAGTTCAAGCATCTGTGGTTCAACGTCCGGGTGAACGCGGGCGCCACCACGTATTACTCCGAGATCGCCATGGTGCAGACGCTGGACAACCTCCGGCGGGACGGTACGCTGGAGATCATCGACTATCTGGAGCGCATCCCCGACAAGCTCATCCCGCGGAAGGCGGAGCTGGTCCGGGAGCTGCGGCAGCGGGCGGCGATGCAGACCCGGGACCAGGCGGCAGCCGTTCGGAAGCAGAGCGCCGCCGGGGGCGGCATCGTGACGGCGCCGGACAGCTACGTCCAGCGCGGACTGGGATAAACGCAGCTTGCGGCGACGAAGGGAGGTGAAAGCGGTGGAAGAATTCATGGAGCAGACGGTACAGGAAACTGCGCCGGAGGTCGCGGCGGAGCCGGTACAGGAGACCGCGCCGGAGACCCCGCCGGAAGGCCCGGCGGAGCCGGAGGGCCGGGATTTCGCGGATGAGGTCCGGGACCTTCTGCACGAGTTCCCGGACGCCTGGGGCACACAGCTGCCCGAGGAGGTGGTCCGGGCGGCGGCGGGGGGCCAGCGGACGGTGGACGCCTACCGGGACTGGCGGATCGGACAGGGCTTTGAGAGCCAGCCCCTTGTGGTCCGGCAGGTCCCGGCCCCCAGCCGAGTAGAGCGGCAGAACGCCGTCAACGCGGCCCGGGCCCCGGTGTCGGGGACGTCCTACGGGTTCGCGGTGACGGACCCGGCGTGGGGAAGGGACTCCTTCATGGAGGGGTTTGAGGACTGAGGGGGCTTCAGGCGAAGCCCCCAGAAGCCAAAGGGCTGCGCCCTTTGGGGGAACGGTTTTTCTCGACCCCGTTTCTTTTGATTGCGTACAAAAGAAACGGTGTCGAACCGCCAAAGAAAATACGCCAAAGGGGTGCGTCAAAATCTTCCGGATTTAAGTCACTGACGAGAAAGCGCCCCTTCGGTAAGACGCTGCCGTTCTATTTCCGCTGTCGCTGCTGCGGGCGGGACTTGCAAGGCTTGCGCCCGATAGCGCCGACGCAGTACGGCGGGGCACCGGGGCAGGCGCTGGACCGGGGGCCGGACCGGGTTTCGCAAGCTCCGGCGGAGCGGCAGCGGGAAACAGCGGCTTTGAGCATCCTGTTACCCCGCGCCGGTCGATAGACACAGAAACTTTTTCGTCCGCCCCGCAGGGCTGGGGGTTTCTCAAAGGGGGACTGGTCCCCCTTTGAAGGCGCGCCGCGTCAGCGGTTTTGGCATTTCCGCAGAAATGCCCGCGCCTTACGGGGTCCTTAGGGGGAAAACGCTATGAGCGAGGGCACGGCCTTCAGTGCCCGACGCCGAATCCGCGTTTTCTCCCTAAGCGCATTTTTGCATCCTTTTTGTGCGCACAAAAAGGATGTCGCCCGGGGGGCGAAACCCCCGCCAGCGGAGCGTCTGGCAAGACGCACCACCCCATTTCGCCGGGGTAACGGCGAATACGAAAAATTGCCGATTTCTTCGGCGCAAAAGGAGTGATGTAAATGTCTGTGCAGAATTATGCCAGCAAATACGCAAAGCAGATCGATGAACGCTTTCATCGGGAAAGTCAGGCCATGATGGCCCTCAACAACAACTACAAATTCACCGGGGTGAAAACGGTGCAGGTCTACAGCCTGCCCGTCGTGGCGATGCAGGACTACAAGCGGACGGGCCGGGACCGCTACGGCAACCCGGATGACCTGAGCACCAACGTGCAGACGTTGACCGTCTGCCGGGACCGGGCCTTCACCTTTATCATCGACAAGGGCGACAAGCTCCAGAGCCAGATGGTGAGCGACGCGGGCAAGGCCCTGTCCCGCCAGCTGCGCGAGGTGTGCGTCCCCGAGTTCGACACCTACGTGTTCAAGACCCTGGCTGCCAAGGCCACCGAGCGCGGCGCCACCGGCACCACCGCCATCACCAAGAGCAACGCCTACGAGATGTTCCTGAACGGCATGGAATATCTGGGCAACCGCAACGTCCCCGATCAGGGCCGTGTGTGTTTCTGCTCCTACAAGTTCGCCAACCTGCTCAAGCAGGACAGCGCGTTTATGAAGTACGGCGACGCCTCCCAGCAGATGCTGATCAAGGGCGTCATCGGCGAGGTGGACGGCTGCAAGATCGTCAAGGTCCCCTCCGGCCGCCTCCCTGCGGGCGCCAGCTTCCTGCTGACCCACCCCATTGCGGCCACTGCTCCCAAGCAGCTGGAGGACTACAAGATCCACGACAATCCTCCCGGCATCTCCGGCTGGCTGGTCGAGGGCCGTCTGATCTACGACTGCTTCGTCCTCAACGAGAAGGCCGATGCCGTGTACTACCACGGCAGTCAGGCCGTGATGAAGGACCTGACCGTCCAGACCGCGGCTACCGCTACCGGCAAGTCCACCATTCTGGTGAACCCCGACGCCCTTGAGGGCTCCAAGCGGTACTACATCACCGCGGCCACCGCCGCGGCCCTGACCTCCGTGACCTATGGCACCGCCATCACCAAGGCCAGCTGGACCGAGCTGACCGCCAACGGTCTGGAGATTACCCCCACTTCCGGCCACAAGTTCGTCCGCGTGGTCGAGGTGGACGCCGACGACAAGCCCATCGCCAAGGGCGATGCCGTGCTGAACATCGGCTGAGCGCGATAACGCAGAACAGGGCAGCCCCGTTTTCCGGGGCTGCCCTTCTTAATCCTGATGAAAGAGAGGTGGCCGTATGACTTATGGCTGGGCGCGGGACTACGCGCTGGAGCTGATCCACCAGTACAGCATTATGGGTACGGAGATCCAGCTGAGCTACAACAACCAGGCCGACTATGTGCGGCGCATCCCCAAGCTGGTGGATGACGCGCAGCATTATATTGCCACCACGAAGCGCAAGATCCGGCAGATCATGCCCCTCGACCAACTGGAGTATGTGGACAGGGGAGACTGGCGGGAGTATCGGCTGCCCTGGAACTGCTGGCAGGTAAGCAGCGCAGGGCTGATCCGCTACAACGGGCCGCGGCTCCAGCGGTTCCACCGCTATCACCTGCTGGGGGACGACCGGCTGGCCCTCCCGCTGTCCATGGTCGGGGAGCCGCTGTCGCTGGAATACTACCGGCTGCCCAGCCGGATCGGGGACAATCCCCCCGACGGAGCGGAGCTGGACAACAGCGTAGACGCACAGCAGGCGGTGCCGTTCTACGTGGCGGCGCATCTGGTCATGCTGGACAACTCCTTCGCATATCAGGCGCTGTACAACGAGTTCTCCGACAAGCTGTCCCTGCTGGGCGAGCAGCCCCAGGCGGAGCCGGAGGTCGTGGAGGACAGCTATGACCCGGCCGAGTGGGACTATGACGGCTACTGAGCCGGGGCGGTGAAGCGATGAGAGTAAACCTTTATTATATGCCCTCCGCCCCCAAGGAGTACGTGGTGGACTTTCCGCGGTTGGACGGCGGACTGAACCTGTGGGAGCTGAACTACCGGCTGGACCAGAACCAGAGCCCGGACATGATCAACCTGTGGTGGCAGGACGGCGCACTCTGCTGCCGGGACGGGCAGGAGTGGGTGGACAGCACCGGCACCCGGGGGACCGGGTACGCCTGCTATGAGCTGCTGTTCTGGGACCGGGTGTTCTTCCACGCGGGGGACAAGATCTACTACTGCACCATGGGCGGCGAGACGCAGACGGCGCCGACGGCGCTCATCACGGGGGTGCCTCAGAACCGGGGGACCTTCTTCCAGTACAACAGCAAGCTCTACTACAAGAACCGGGGCGGCTACTACGAGATCAAATATGACCGGGATACGGACAGCTTCACCGGGGGCGCGGTGAAGGCGTTCTCGCCCATCATCCAGATCAACACGGAGCCCACCACGGGAGCCGGGAACACCTATCAGTCCGAGAACCGGATCTGCGGGCAGAAAACGGTCTGGTATTCCACGGTGTCCGGCGTGAAGGAGTACGTGCTGCCGGTGCAGGGGATCGACAGCGTGGACAAGGTCGTGGTGGACGACGTGGAGCTGGAGGCCGGGACGGGGTATACCGTGGACCTGGAGGCGGGCAAGGTGACGTTCACCACGGAGCCCACCCACCACGACCCGGTCCGGGCCAACACGGTGGCGATCACGTACACGAAGGCCAACCCGGACGCGATGAACAGCATTATGGACTGCTGCTATGCGGCGGTGTTCGGCGGGAACCAGAACGTGTGCGTGGTGCTGGGCGGCTGCCCGGCGCAGCCTAACGCCTACTTCTGGTGCGGCAACCACATCGTTATGGACCCGGGGTACTTCCCCATGGAGCAGTATAATTTCGCCGGCGATGCCGAGGAGGCCATCACCGGATTCGGAAAGCAGCAGGCCATGCTGGTGATCTTCAAGGAGCGCAGCATCGGCCGGGCGAGCTTCGGCACGACCGAGATGCAGAGCGGCCGCGTACTGCTGACGATGGACTACACGGCCATCAACAGCCGGATCGGCTGTGACCTGCCGTGGACGATCCAGCTGATCGAGAACAACCTGGTATTCTGCAACAAGCAGCAGGGGGTCCACATCGTCAAGGACAGCTCCTCCGCATACGAAAACAACATCGTCAGTCTCAGCCGCAACGTGAACGGGACCGGCCAGCGGGCGGGCCTGCTGGAGGCAGTGCGCAACGCGGTATCCGTGAGCAGCTTTGACGACGACACCCGGTACTGGGTGGTGGCGGACGGACAGGCATATGTCTGGGACTATCAGCTCAGCACGTACACCCAGCCGAGCTGGTTCTATTTTACCGGGATCGGCGGTATCGCCTTCTTCCGGGACGAGGTAAGCAATCACTACCACATGGACAGCCTGGGGCGGCTGAGCCGCTTCGCCCGCACGTTTACGGACTATGGCGCGGCGATTCCCAAGCGGTACAGGTTCGCGACCCAGAGCATGAACGGTTTTGACAAGCTGAAGGATGTGCTCAGTGTGCTGTTCTCCGTCCGCGGCGATACGGATACCCGCATCCAGCTGACCTATGAGACCGACTACGGCATATGGAAGGATCCGACACCGATCACGTCGTTCTCCTGGCGGCTGGCGCCCCGGAATCTGGCTTACCGGTATCTGAGCGTCCGGCGGTTCGCCACCATTGCCCGGCGGAAGCCGGGGAGCCGCCACGTCCGGCACTTTGCCATGCAGCTGGACAACAACGAAGCGGGGATGGATATGTCCATCGTGTCCGCGCAAATCTACTACCGCTACCAGGGGAGGGAACGCTGATGGCGATCAAGGCATTGGAATTTGAGAAGAAATGGACCAACCCCACGGACTTCCCGACCTATGAGCCCGATGAGGAGCAGGTCCGCGCCGACCTTCAGTACCACCCGGACGCCATTGCGGCGTACATCAACGAGACGCTGAAGGGCGAGCTGGAAAAGGCCGCGGAGGCCGGGGAGAACGCAGAAACACACATCGCGGACAGCACCAGCCATGTGACGGCGGAGGAAAAGGCCGCCTGGAACGGCAAGGTCACGATCAGCCGGACGGAGCCGACAGCCAAGGACGTGCTGTGGATCGACATCGGGAACAACGGCGTGGGCAAGTATTGGAACGGCACCGCATGGGTATCCATCGCGGCGGTGTCCGCGTCCGTGGCCACGGCGATCCCGGTGCTCAGTCAGGACCCGGCGAGCACGGTGCTGGGTCAGGTCTGGGTCGTGGAATAAGGAGGGCGAGGAATGGCGGTAACGATTCTGAGCCCCACCAGCCAGCTGGTGGACCGCTCCGGCGGCGTGACGCTGTCCTGGCAGAGTGACTACCCGCAGAGCGCGTATGAGGTCCTGTACCGCCGGAAGGGACAGACGGCGTGGAGCACCCTGGGCCGCGTGGAGAGCGCGGAGCACCAGACGGAGCTGGACACCACGAAGTTTGTGGACTGCGTGGAGTACCACTACCGGGTGGTGTGCTACGCGCAGGGGACCGAGAGTGACGCCGACACCGCGTACACCGGCAGCGACACCAGCCCGGCATACAGCCTGATCCTGGCCCCCGGCGCAAAGGCGATGCTGAAGGTGCGGGGCTCGTCCGGCATGGTGGAGGTCCCGCTGTACGACAACCTGCGGGGTGAGGGCCCGGAGCTGAAGGTCCGGCTGGCCGCCGGACTGGGCCGGGCGCCCCTCGTGGAGCGGGGGTCCGCGATGGCATCCTCCTTCTCGCTGCGGGCAAGTCAGGGCATCCGGGCTGCGGCGGGCCGGACCGCCCGGTGTGACGATCCCGGAGTGCCGGGGACCACGGAGCTGGATGTCCGGAAACGGTACTACGAGGCGTACAAGTACCAACACGAGTACAAGTACAGTTACCAGTACCGGTACACGGACACCGCAGGTGGCATAGCGTATGGGACCGGGTACAACACGTTCCACTATGTGTACAGCTATTACGCGCTGGGTGATTACGGCGTGTATACCGGGGGTTATCGCATAGCCTACTACTGGTATACGGGCAGCGGCATTGCGTATACCACTCAGCCGTACCAGTACAGCTATTATTATCTGTACTGGTATGACACCTACGCATACCAGTACCAGACAGCCCAGGAGCCGAGATACCATTACGCGGAGAAGTATTACAATTACGCCATTCGTGCGTAGCAGGAGGTAAACCATGGCCAACATCGCCGTCACCAATTACTGCAATCTGAAGTGCCCGTACTGCTTTGCGGATGACATGATCTGCGAGGAGAAGCGGCACATCACGCTGGAGCAGTTCCGGACCACGCTGGACTGGCTGGCCCGGACCCCGAAGAACCACATCGGCATTATCGGCGGGGAGCCGACGCTGCACCCCCGGTTCAGTGAGATCCTTCATGAGGTGAACCTGTACTGCCGGGACCTGCGGACCTCGGCGACACTGTTCACCAACGGGATCTATCTGGACAAATACCTGCCCGAGATCGGCGAGGGGATCGGGGTGCTCATCAACTGCAATCACCCCGACGGGATGACGGCGGAGCAGGAGAAACAGTTCCGGGCCACCATGGAGCACCTGGACATTCTCGGCTGGTTCCGGGAGCGGGCGACCTGCGGGTGCAATCTGTATGTGGGCCTGGAGGACTACGGATACATCTGGGAGCTGGTGGACCGGTATCAGTTGAACCGGCTGCGGTATTCGGTGACGGCTCCCGGCGGGCAGTACACTCAGTGGCGGCATGACAAAGAGGGCTACTACACGGCAATGAAGCCGATCCTCCTTCGGTTCTGCGGGGAGGCGGAAAAGCGGGGGGTCCTCCTGTGCCCGGACTGCAACCACATCCCGGACTGCTACCTGACGCAGGAGGAGCGGGAGCTGGTGGCCCGGGTGAACGACCACGACTCCCCGGGGTTCTGCGAGCCGGTGGTGGACATTACGCCGGACTTCCGGGCCACGGCCTGCTTCGGCAGCTATGACCCGGTGGACTGCGGAAAGTTCCGGGACCTCATCGAGCTGGAGCGATATCTGCTGCTGAAGAAGTCCTTCCCCCGGGTGTGCGCCAACGCCACGGGGAAATGCGCCGGGTGCCCGGAGCACGAGTGCCTGCGGTGCCAGGGCGGCTGCCTGGGTTTCGCGGAGGTGTGACATGGACGGGCGGCTGCATCTGCTGATCTCGGGCGACAGGCGGGTCATGCCGGGGCTGGAGGCGCTGGTGTACTCTGCCATGCTGCACAACCGGAACGTGGTGTGGCACCTGTTCACGATGGAGGTCCAGATCGATCACGGGGACGGCACGGGCACCGGCTACTACGGCATCACGGAGGAGGATGCGGCGTGGCTGCGGCGGATCGTGCGGTTCATGGACGCGGACTCCGACCTCATCCGCTATGACGTCAGGGACCAGTATCTGGAGCACCTGGACGGCAGCGTGAACCGCAGCACCGGCTTTACGCCCTATGCCGGGCTGCGGCTGCTGGCGGACCTGATTCTGGACATGGACTGCTGTATGTATCTGGACGCGGACATCATCGTACAGGGAGACCTCCGGCCGCCCTACGAGCGGTGCCGCCGGGGCGGGAGCGACTACGCGGCGTACACGATCCCGGACGCCTGCGACGGGTACGGCGAGCTGATCTCGGCGGTGTTGGTGCTGAACCTGCGGAACATCCGGCGCAGCGGCTTTCTGGCCCGGGCGCGGCGGTACTACAACCGGGAGCGCTACACCTATCCGGACCAGATGGCGCTGGCGGCGGCGGGGGACCCGGAGCCGCTGGAGGAGACCTACAACTACATGAAGGACCACAAGCTGGCAGAGTACCGGCCGGTGGTCCTTCATTTCTCCAACAACAATAAATTCAAGCTGTATAACACACAGCCGGGGGTATTCTACCGATATTACCCGGAGCACCGATATATTAAAGAAGGGCTGGATCTGATCCGGACGGCCCATTGAGGGAGCGTGACACATGATCACAATGAGCAGTTGGGTGCTGTCGGTTCCGGCGGCAGACCAGGAGCTGGGCTTCGAGGGGGAGAACCTGGTCCACACGTTGACCATCCAGACGGACACAGGCCCGGAATGGGTGTACCGCATTGAGCTTGCCTACGCCAACGGCAAGGTGGACATTCTGCTCCCGGCATATAAGGACGGCACCCTGACGGCAGAGCTCCGGTGGACGGAGCTGTGCGTCCCTGGGACGGTGACCGTACAGGTCCGGGGTACGAGGGGCTACAAGGTCAAGCTGAGCACCATCGCGGTCATGTACATCCGGGAGGCGATCAGCGCGACAGAGACGTTCAACGCCGGGATGCCCACTGAATTTGAGCAGCTGGAGAGCGACCTGTACGCGGCCCGGGAGTCGGCCAGCGCGAGCGAAAAGGCCGCCCGCGAGGCGAAGGCCTCGGCGGAGACGGCGGCGGGAAAAGCGGCATCCGATGCGTCCCGGGCGGAGTCGGCGAGGGCGGCGGCAGAGCTGGCCGCGGCCAAGGCGGTCCGGAAGTTTGTGCTGGACTTCAGCGCCGAGAACTGGGGCGACAGCTTAACGCTGGTCTGCGCGGCGGGGACCCACGGCCTGGGCGCGGCGGGACTGGTCGCGCAGATCTGGGCGGACAGCCAGAAGGTAAGCGACACGGCCATATCCGTCAGCCAGACCGGGGACGTCACGCTCACGTACAGCGGGACCGACGGCACCGGGTACGCCGGGCGGCTGGTGCTGGTCGGGTGAGGAGGGAATGACATGAGTGAATGGGGCGTCGTAGGCGTCATTGTCGTATTGGTAGGGCTGGGTGCCACGATCATCAAGCCGCTGCTGAACCTGAACTCCTCCATCGTGAAGCTGACATCCCGGCTGGACCAGATGACCGAAAGCCTGGCCGACATCAGTGACCGCAATGCCAAGAGTCACGACCGGCTCTGGAAAAAGAACGATGCGCAGGACCAGCAGCTCGACGATCACGAGAAGCGGATCACCAGACTGGAGGAGCACCAGTGAAAAAGACGACGACGAAGCGCATCGTCTGGCTGTGCCTGGTAAACGGGATCGCCTGGGTGTGGTGCAGCTATCTGCTGGCCTACCTGGGCCGGTCCGAGATCGCCCAGAGCCTGTCCCAGGTGGCGCTGAAGGAGATCCTCGGCGTGGTGCTGGCGTACTGTGCCAAGAGCCTGTTTGAGAATCTGAGCCAGAACAACAAGTGGCCGGACCGGCCGGGGAAAACCGCGGAGACGGACCGGGACGCATGAGGAGGTGCAGAGCATGATCACAATGAAGAACTGGGTGCTCTCCGCCCCGGCCGCAGATCAGGAGATCGGGTTTGAGGGAGAGAGCCTGATTTATACGCTCACGGTCCAGGTGGACGCGGGCCCGGATTGGGTGTACCGCATTGAGCTGGCCTACTCCAACGGGCGGAAGGACATCCTGCTGCCCGAGTATGCGGACGGAAAGCTGAGCACGGTGCTGCGGTGGTCCACGCTGTGCGCACCCGGCACTGTGGCGATGCAGATCCGGGCGACGCAGGGGAACAAGGTCCGGCTGAGTACCGTGACCACACTATATATAAAGGACAGCGTCCGCGCCGTGCCGGTGTTCCACAGCGGCCTGCCCACCGAATTTGAGCAGCTGGAGCAGGACCTGTACGCCGCGCGGGACGCCGCGCAGGACGCGGCGGAGCAGGTGCTGGACTCCATCGGCGGGGCGGCGGAGTCGGCCAGTAAGGCGGCGTCTGACGCTTCCCGGGCGGAGTCGGCCCGGGCGGGCGCGGAGCTGGCAGCAGAGGGCGTCACCGCGGCCAAGGAGGCCGCAGAGGCGGCCCGGGACGCCATCGTCGGAATGACCGTCGAGGCGGAGACGCTGGAGACGGGTAAGCCCGCCACGGCGGCGGGCAGTCTGGAGGGCGGCGTCTACAAGCTGGCCCTCGGCCTTCCCCGGGGCGCAAAGGGCGAGAAGGGCGACACCGGCGAGCAGGGCATTCAGGGCGAAAAAGGCGACAAGGGTGACAAGGGCGATACCGGCGCGACGGGTCCGGCCAACGTACTTAGCATCGGCACTGTGACGAGCGGAGACACGGCGGCGGCGACGATCACCGGCACAGTGCCGGAACAGGTGCTGAACCTTGTGCTTCCGAAGGGCGACAAGGGAAACCCCGGCTCTCCCGGAAGCAAGGGCGATACCGGCGATGACGGCAACGGCATTGCATCCATCACCCTGAAAAGCGGCACCCATGCGGCGGGCACCACCGATACCTACACCATCACCATGACAGACGGCACCACGTTTGATTTCTCTGTGTACAACGGCGCGGACGGTCAGGGTGCCGGGGATATGCTCAAAAGCGTGTATGACCCCGATAACAAGGCGCAGGACGTGTTCCAGTACGTGGATGATGCGGTTGCGAATGTTGAAGTTTCCGGCAAGTTGGACAAGCCCGCAAACGACGCAACCGCAACGGCAGGGCAGCTGCTCACCAAGACCGCAGACGGGCAGGAGTGGCAAGACCCTGAGAAAGGCGTGTTCATCGCAACAGTAGGAAACGGCCAAAATGGCCTTGTGTCGGATAAAACTTTCGCAGAAATCCAAGCGGCTTATGATGCTGGTAAAGTTTGTTTTCTCTTGGTCGAAGGATTACTTTTCCCTCTTCTTTGTGTTGAGGATGCGAAAGCAATATTTTCAAGATTCATCTATACTGGTACGAACGATATGTTTACAGTAACGGTGAAAACCGGTAACAGCGCAACAATCGCGGCGGTTAGCTACCAAGAGCGTATACAAGCCTCAGGACTCCTCAAAGGTGATGTCAATGGTGTCTCTGCCGCAACCGCAGGCACAGACTACGTTGCCCCTGATGGTGACAGCAGCAACCTCACAGCAGCTTTTACCACCGCGACTACCCGCGCCAATGTTGCCACAGGTGAAAAACTGTCCGTGCTGTTCGGCAAGATCAAAAAGTGGTTTGCCGACCTCGGTTCTTTGGCGTTCAAGTCCACGGTCAGCAAAACCGACCTTGCCAGCGATGTGCAAACGTCTCTCGGCAAGGCGGACACGGCGTTGCAGAGCGCACCTGTTACCAGCGTAAACGGGGAGACCGGGGCTGTCACTGTAGCGGTTCCCACTGTTCCCACCACCACGAATCTGCTGAAAGGCGACGGCTCCGGGGGAATGAGCGCGGCGACGGCGGGAACGGACTATACCACCCCCGCCAACGTGCGGACGATCCTGAACCGCACCAATAACGTGAATGTGGCCAACACCAGCTACACCACATATATGGCCCGGGGCGAGGCGCTGTTTTCGACGGAGACCACGCCGACGGTGAACGGCTGCATCGCGTGGCAGTATGGATGAGGTGACGGTATGGCGCACAAGGCACTGATAGGCGGCACGGCGTATGGCATCATCGGCGGTCGGACGCTCATCGGCGGCACGGGGTACGGCATCAGCAAGGGCAGGACGCTGGTCGGCGGGACGGGGTATGACATTGCGTTCGGGGCGGCGGAAAAGGCGCTGAGCAGTATTACACCGGGAAGCACTGTAAAGCTGAACGAAAGCGGCAGTCCGGTGGAGTTCTATGTTGCGATGCACAATTACGAAAAAGCATTGAACGGGAACCGGACTTTGCTGGTGCGAAAGGACTGCACTGCTACAGGTGCGTGGAACCCTTTGGCCCTCAATGCATACGCAAATAGCGCCATCGACAAGCAGCTGAACGGGACGTATAAACAGAAGTTGGATTCCGGGATACAGTCGGCCATTGGAACGACCAGTTTTTATTATACCTCGAACGGCTCCACTGCCAGTACGTCTGTTTTATCCCGTTCCGTGTTTTCGCTGTCGGCCACAGAACTGGGCGGAACCGATGAAATGCTCAACACAGAGGGAACACGGCTTCTCTTATACAGAATGCTGCAAGTTGCATTTCTGAATGGCAACGCCGTTCCGCAATGGACTCGGTCTCCAACACGAGACGGCAATTCAAAGGTATACCTGTTCTCGTCAACCGGTGTCCTCGGCAACGCGGCAGCCACAACCAAAATTGGAATCCGGCCCTGCTTCACCCTTCCGGGGACAACACTGGTGGACGCAGATAACAACGTGATTGCATGAAAAAAGCCGCCCCGGAGGGGGCGGCGTGGGGTCAGGAACACTGAGCCTGATAGATTTTGACGAGCGCGTCGGAGAGCACCTGAGAGAAGTTGACGTGCTGTTTCTCGGCAAAGGTATTCAGCCACGCGGGGATCGTGAGATTTTTCCGCACGGCCTTGTCCCCGTACTTTTCGGCGTATGCATCCATGTCCAATACGATGGCGCTGACGAATTCACCGTCGGCGGCGTGGATGGACGCAGGGGAGCTTGCCGGCGGGATGGCGTTTCCGTCCTCAAGTTCCCCAAGCACCCAGCCGGACGCGGCGTCCTCCGCCATTTCCACGGCTTCGGCCAGCGTAGCGCCCTCAGTCACGCATCCGGGCAGATCGGGGAACTCGACGGTGTAGCCGTCTCCGGTATCCCAAGGGCTGAACAAAGCGGGATATACGAGCTTCATATGATCTCCTCCTGTTAGGTCTGGCAGCAACGGGGTCATTTCAACCCCGCCTGCCGCATGATGCTGTTCCATGTTTTGATGTTCAGGTCTTTTCTGTTTGCGGGTATCGTTACCTTCCCGGGTTTCGTGGGGTGCTTAAAGTGGATGTGATCGCCTTTTGTGGAGTGATAGCACCATCCATCGGCGCAGATCACCCGTTCCGCTTCCGCCGAACTGTGGTTCATACTGTTCCCCCCTCACAATCATATTATACGCATTATGCGCATACATGTCAAGATGAATTTTTACCGCAATTAGAACACGAAGGGAGAAGAAAACATGATCTATGTGAAAATCAACGGCACGGAGTATCCCGCGCAGATCACGGGGACGCTCCG
>CAKUPH010000008.1 GCA_934675115.1 uncultured Oscillospiraceae bacterium
GCACCGGCGTTGGCAAGGTCCCGGGCGGCATTCAGGTCGGGGTACATATACGGCATGACCACAAAGCCCTCCCGGGCCAGCGTCTCCGTGGCGCGGATGGTCTCCTGATTGTCGGGCAGCAGGTACTTGGAGTCCCGCATGATCTCAATTTTCACGAAATCGCCGCAGCCCAGCTCCCGGGCCAGCCGGGCGATGCGCACCGCCTCCTCGGCGTTCCGGGCGCCGGAGGTGTTGGGCAGAAGTGTCACGCCCTCGGGAATGTAGTCGAGGATATTCTCCTGCTCCCGGGTGTTGGCCCGGCGGACCGCCAGCGTGATGATCTCCGCCCCGGCGTCCCGCACCGCGGCTTCGATGAGCTTCAGCGAATATTTGCCGGAGCCGAGAATAAAGCGGGAGGAAAATTCGTGCCCGCCGATCACCAGTTTATCCTGATCTGTCGTCATATCAAAATACCTCTTTCCGTAAAATCAAAATCATCGTCAGGGCTCCGTCCCGCCGGTCAGCAGGCGGATGATCATATGTGCCTCGTGGGCGGCGCACACCAGCACCCGGGAGGACACCAGCCCGCTCCCGTCGTCCACGTCCGACGTACCGTCGCCGCAGAGATAGAACCGCTTCGTCACCCGGCGGGTGGAAATGCGGTTGGCCGAGTCGAACCCGGCCATGCCCGACGCCGCCACCAGATGCTTGTCCGGGAACCGCTCCAGCACACCGTTGACCAGCATGGCCTTGGCCTCCGGCCGGTCGAAGGCCTCGCAGATCACGTCCGCGCCCGCCAGAAGGGACGCGAAATTGTCCTCCGTGATGCGCTCCGCGTGGGGTTCAAGCTCCGTATAGGGCGCGATGGCCCGGAGGTTTTCCGCCAGCGCCGCCGCCTTCAGCTCGCCCACCTGTCGGGCCAGATACTGCTGGCGGTTCAGGTTGGACACGTCCACCCGGTCAAAGTCGATGAGGATGAGCCGCCCCACCCCCGCCCGGGCCAGCGCGATGGCTACGTTGGAGCCCAGACCTCCGAGGCCGCAGACGGCCACCGTCGCGGCGCACAGCTTCCGCTGGCGCTCCGCCCCGTGCTTTTCCGCCAGCGCCCGCAGAAATTCCTCTCTCGTGGGGACCGCGCCCATATCAGCCGCCCCCCACGAAGCTGACCACTTCCACGCAGTCGCCGTCGGTGAGAACGGTCTCGCCGTAGCGCGCCCGGGGTACGATGTCGCCGTTGCGCTCCACCGCCACCCGGGCCGTGTCGCAGTTCAGCTCCGCCAGACAGTCCGCCACGGTCTTTCCCGCCGCGTCCAGCTCTTTGCCGTTGATCTTTACCATCTGCACTTCCTCCTAACATAAAAAAACGGAAGGCCACCCGTTGGTTTCCTTCCGCTTGCAAGCGCGTCGTCCCTACGTTGGCATTATCCAAATCAGGTTCCCGGGTCGAAGGTCCTACCTTCCTCTCAGCCTGTCCGGTCCTTGGACCTCAAGCTCCCCGTCTTTAATTTTATCTCATAGTACACCCCGCGCCGCTCGCTGTCAATCGCTCTTTCCTCATATTTTCAGGTTTTCGCTCTCACCGGAATATACAGCAAATCCCGTGCCAGTTGTTTTCGCCGGAAAATTGGGGGTTTTGTCCGGAAAGTGTCTACTTTGCAGTCACCGCTGTCTAAAAAATAGTCAACCAGAAAAACGCGAACCGCCCCGGCCGCGCGTGTGCGCGGCCGGGGCGGCCAAAGCTTTCCCTCTCTTTTTTACCAGTCCGCCAGCTTGCGGCCCAGCTCCCTGCAGCTGTCCTTGGCGTCATCATCGGGAGCGTCGTTGCAGATGAGGCCCTCCTCGTTGTATAGATCGGCGCCGTCGGCGGTGCAGCGCTCACACCACTCCCGCATCCACTGTCCGTCGCCCCAGCCGTAGGAGCCGAACAGGGCGATCTTCCTGCCGCTGAGAGCGGACTCCAGCGCGGTGAACATGGGCTCAAACTCGCCCTCCTCCAGCTGCTCGGCCCCCATGGAGGGGCAGCCGAAGGCCACCGTGTCGAACTCGCCCAGCTTGTCGGCGGAGAATTCGCCGGGGGTGAACAGGGTCACGTCGCCGCCGGCATCCTTCACGCCCTCGGCGATGCAGTTGGCCATGGCCTCGGTATTGCCGGTACCGCTCCAATAAACGATTGCTGTCTTGCTCATGAGATCCATTTCCTTTCTGATGATAAAACTTTTTATGATTCCACGGCGGTCATGCCGCCACGATCAGGCTGGTCAGCGGCGCACCCCCGGCGTACCGCCGCTTGTAGTTGTCGGTACAGGCACGGCAGCGGTCGAAATACCGGCGGGCCCGCACCGGGTCGCCGTAGCTTTTCCACGCGCCGCAGCAGGTATACCCCTGCCCGTGGTTTTCGATGAAGCCGGTGACGTCCTCCAGCGGATAGCCCAGAAACAGGCCGATCTCGTGGGGAAAGTCCTCCGCAAGGCACAGCCGCCGCGCCAGCTGCCGCAGCAGCTCCCGGGCCGGGCCGGCGGTGTCGTAGCCCTCCGCCGTCAGAAATTCCCGCAGCGCGTCCCCGGCCAGCAGGCCCTCCAGCGCGGCGGGCCGGTACAGGTACACCAGATACGCCCCGCTCCGGCGGCAGCCCTTCAGGAGGATCAGCTCCAGCCCCCGGCGGCGCAGCGCGTCCCGCCACAGGCCGAACTGGGGGATGAAGCCCTCCGGCTCCTCCGGGCAGTAGCGGAACAGGCTTGCCGGCTTCAGCCCCGCCAGCGTGGGGGAGCAGTGTTCGATGATGGCCGCTTCCAGCGTCATGGGCTCGCCTCCTATAGTTAGCCATCGCTAACCTTTGCTAAAAAAATAGCGGCCGCCTGCGCCCCCTGTCCGGCCCGGAACTCAGCCCGGCTGGAAGCGGTCAACGGCCCTTTTCAAGTTAGTCGTCGCTAACTTTAGCTGTATCATACACGATTTTGTGTTTCCTGTCAAGCATCAGTTCCATATTTCCCCGGAAATCACGGCCAGCGGCGCGGCCGGCGGTTATTGCAATAAAACAGCTGACCGCCGCGTCGCACCCTGACACCAGGTTCCGTTTCCCTCAGGCGGAAAACTTCACCCGTGTCAGGACTGCTCCTCTCCCCGCAAGGCAATCGCCTTGCGGGGACCCCGTGATTTTTTTGGTCCGCTGTGAAAATTTACTTCTTCTCTTCCGGCTTTTTGTCGAAGGCTTCCGCCACGCTGACCAGCAGCTCCCGGATGTTCAGATGCTGGGGGCAGATCTGCTCGCACTTGCCGCACTTGATGCAGTCGGACGCCTTGCCGTTATTTGCGATGCTCAGCTCATAATAGTAGTCCGAGTTCCAGTCGCTGAACACCTGTCTGGCGTTCATGCAGGAAAACAGGCTGGGGATGTCGATATGGACCGGGCAGCCGTCGGTGCAGTACCGGCAGGCAGTGCAGGGGATGCGGTTTTCCCTGATAAGGATCTCCCGCACCTTGTCCACTGCCGCGAACTCCTCCTCCGTCAGGGGCTTGAAGTCCTGCATATAGCCAAGGTTGTCCTCCAGCTGCTCCATGGTGCTCATGCCGGACAGCACCATTTTGATGCCCTCAAAGCTGGCGGCATACCGGACGGCGTAGCTGGCGGGGCTGCCGCCGTGGAGTCCGGCCAGCACCTTTACCGCCGACTCCGGGAGCTTGACCAGCTGACCACCCTTCACCGGCTCCATGACGATGACGGGCTTGTTATGCTTCCGGCACACCTCATAGCACTGGCGGCCCTCCACCGACGGGTTTTCGTAGTCCAGATAGTTGAACTGGATCTGCACCGCCTCGATCTGGGGGTACTCGGTGAGGATCCGGTCCAGCACCTCCGCCTTGTCGTGGAAGGACAGGCCCACATGCCGGATCTTCCCCTCCTCCTTCAGGGCGAAGGCCGTCTCATAGGCCCGGCACTGCTTGAACTTTTCAAACACCTTGGCCCCCTGAGAATGCATGAGGTAGATGTCGAAGTAGTCCACGCCGCAGGCCTCCAGCTGCGTTGCGAACAGCGGGCGGATGTCCTCCTCCGTCTGGAAGCAGGAGCCGGACAGCTTGTCCACCAGCACGTAGCTCTCCCGGGGATAGCGGCTGGTCAGGCACGTCCGCAGCGCCGTCTCGCTATTGCCGGAGTGGTAGACGTGGGCGGTGTCAAAATAGTTGAATCCCCGGGCCATGAACAGGTCCACCATCTTCTGTGTCTCGTCCAGATCTATCTCGCCGTCCTTCTGTGGCAGGCGCATAAAGCCGAAGCCGAAATTCTTCTTCGCGTTTTCAAAAGGATCTCCCATAATATATTTCCTCCCGTTCCACATATCTGTGTCATCTGTATACAGAATACCACTTCAAGTATACTTCAAGTCAAGTGTGAATTCATCTTTACCGAACTTTACCGAATTTTAATCTTCTTTTCATTGCCAGATCCCGCCATTTCGGCGTATAGTGTAGACAGCAAACGGAACCACCGCATTCCCGGGCGCTTTTCCGCCCGGAACGGATCAAGGGAGAGGATAGTATGCTGCACATCGACCATCTGACCAAGGCCTACGGAGAGAAAAAGGCCGTGGACGACCTGACGCTCCACATCGCCCCCGGTGAGGTCTACGGCTTCATCGGCCACAACGGCGCGGGCAAGACCACCACACTGAAATCCGTCGTGGGCATCCTGCAATTCGACTCCGGCGAGATCACCATCGGCGGGAAGTCCATCAAGACCGACCCGCTGGGCTGTAAAAAGCAGCTGGCCTACATCCCGGACAACCCGGACCTGTACGAGTTCATGACGGGCATCAAGTACCTGAACTTCATCGCCGACGTTTTCGGCGTGTCCGCCGGGGATCGGCAGGCCCGCATCCGCAAGTACGCCGACGCCTTCGAGCTCACCGGCGACCTCGCCCAGCCCATCGCCGCCTATTCCCACGGCATGAAGCAGAAGCTGGCCATCATCTCGGCCTGGCTCCACGAGCCGAAGCTCATCATCATGGACGAGCCCTTTGTGGGCCTTGACCCCAAGGCCGCCCACATTCTCAAGGGCATGATGCGGGAGCTGTGCGACAACGGCGGCGCCATCTTCTTCTCCACCCATGTGCTGGAGGTGGCGGAAAAGCTGTGCGACAAGGTGGCCATCATCAAGGGCGGCCGCCTCATCCGCTCGGGCACCATGGAGGAGGTCCGGGGCGACGAGTCCCTTGAGTCCGTGTTTCTGGAACTGGAGGGAGAGACATGCTGAGAGCCCTCATCCGCAAGCAGATGGCCGAGATCTTCCGGAGCTATTTCTACGACGCGAAAAAGAACAAAGCCCGCTCCAGAGGGGCCACCATCGGCTTCATCGTCATGTACGTTCTGCTCATGGTCGTGGTGCTGGGTGGGATGTTCACCGGCCTGTCCGTCCTGCTGTGCGGCCCCTTCCTGTCCGCCGGGGTGGGTTGGATGTACTTCACCCTCATGGGCCTGCTGGCCGTGGTGCTGGGAGCCTTCGGCAGCGTGTTCACCACCTACTCCGGCCTGTATCTGGCCAAGGATAACGACCTGCTGCTGTCCCTGCCCATCCCGGTGCACACCGTCATCGCCGCCCGGCTGTTCACCGTGTACCTCATGGGCCTGATGTACTCCGCCGTGGTCAGCGTCCCGGCGGTGATCGTGTACTGGATCGTGGGCGGCTTCTCCGCAGGGACGGTGATCGGCGGCCTGCTCACTGTGGCCCTCATCTCGGTGTTCGTCCTCATTCTGTCCTGCCTGCTGGGCTGGGTGGTGGCGAAGATCAGCCTGAAGCTCAAATACAAGAGCTTCACCACCGTGCTGGTCTCCCTGCTGTTCATCGGCGGTTACTATTTCCTCTATTTCAAGGCCAGCTCCTTCATCAGCACAATCATCGCCAACGCCGCCGACTACGGCGCGGCCATCCGGGGCGCGGCCTATCCCCTGTACCTCTTTGGCCGGATGGGTGAGGGCAGCGTCCCCGCCATGCTCATCTCCGCCGCCGTCATCCTCATGCTGTTCGCCCTGACGTGGTGGCTGCTGGCCCGGAGCTTCCTGTGCATCGCCACCGCCAGCGGCAAAACGGCGAAGGCCCGGTACACGGAAAAGGCCGCAAAGACCCGGAGCGTCTCCTCCGCTCTGCTGGGCCGGGAGCTGGCCCGCTTTACCGGCAGCCCCAACTACATGCTCAACTGCGGGCTGGGCACGCTGTTCCTTCTCGCCGGCGGGGTGTACTTCCTCATCCGGGGCGGGCGGCTGGGCGAGGTGCTGACCGACGTGTTCGGCAGCGCCGACGCCGCCTGCGTGCTGGCGGCCACCGCCGTCTGTATGCTGGCCTCCATGAACGAAACCACCGCCCCCTCCGTCTCGCTGGAGGGCAAAAACCTCTGGCTCATCCAGTCCCTGCCGGTGACGCCCCGTCAGGCCCTGCTGGCCAAGGCGGAGGTGCAGCTGATCGTCACCTGCGGCCCGGCGCTGCTGTGCGCCCTGTGCATCGTCACCGCCCTGCGGCCCGGCCCCATGGGCGCGCTCATCGTGCTGCTCCCTCTGCTGTACGCGTTCCTGTCCGCCTTCTGGGGGCTGTTCCTCAACCTGAAGCGGCCCAGCCTCACCTGGACCAGCGAGATCGCCCCCATCAAACAGAGTCTTCCCACGGCGCTGGCCCTGTTCGGCAGCTGGGCCTACTCCATCCTGCTGGCAGGCGGGTACTTCCTGCTCCGCCGGTTCCTCCCGGCGGCGGCCTATCTGGCCCTGTTCAGCGCGGTAACGGCAGTGTGCGCTGCCCTGCTGTACCGCTGGGTGTGCACCCGGGGCGCAAAGATCTTCGCCGCGCTGTAAGCCCTTCCGCATATGAAAACACCCCCGGACACTGTCCGGGGGTGTTTTTCTGTATTTTTCCGCTTCTTACCAGAGCATGAGCCGCTGAGCGTCCTGACGGAGCTGCTCCCGGAAATCCGGGTGGGCGATGGCGACGAGGTTGTTCACCCGCTCCCGGACGGAACGTCCCCGCATGGGTGCCACGCCGTACTCGGTGACGATGTAATCGACGTCGTTGCGGCTGAGTGTGACCACAGAGCCCAGCGGCAGCTGGGCGTTGATGGCGGACACGTCGCCGGATTTGGTGTGGGCCACGGACTTGACGGCGATGATGTTCCGGCCCCCCTTGGCGTGGAGCGCACCTACGGCGGTGTCGCATTGTCCGCCGGAGCCGCTGTACTGGAGAGAGCCGATGGACTCGGAAGCACACTGGCCGGAGAGGTCCACGTTCAGCGTGGTGTTGATGGACACCATGTTGTCGTTCTGAGCGATGACGGAGGGATTGTTCACATAGCTGCCCGGCATGAGGAGGATTCCAGGGTTCTGGTCGAGGAAATCGTAGAGCTTCCTGTTCCCCAGCGTGAATGCGCCCACGATCTTGCCCCGGTGGAGCGTCTTTTTCCGGCCTGTGACCACACCCGCGGCCACCAGATCCAGAATGCTGTTGGTGATCATCTCGGTGTGGACGCCCAGGTCGTGCTTGCCCATCAGGCCCCGGCCCACGGCGTCGGGGATGCCGCCGATGCCCAGCTGGATGGTGTCCCCGTCATGGACCAGCTCCGCGATGTGCGCGCCGATGGCCTGTTCCACGGCAGTGGGCTCGCTGGCGGGGATCTCGGGCATTCTGCCGTCCCCCTCCACGATGTAGTCCACCTGATTGATGTGGATCTCCGTGTCGCCGCAGATGACGGGCATATCCGGCGTCACCTCCACGATGACCAGATCCGCCTGTTCCAGCATCTCCCGCTCGTGGATGAGGCACATGGACATGCGGAAGTAGCCGTGCCGGTCCATGGGTGTGGCGGCCACCATGAACACGTTTACCGGGTTGTGCTCCATCCAGCGGGCAGCGCCGTTGTGCAGCTGAGCGGGATACACACTGGACAGGCCCTTCCGGTGGGATGCCCGCCCGGGACCCATCATGAACACGCAGTCAACGTTGAAGGATTCCTTGCAAGCGGGGTCGGACAGGAAGGGGTAATCCCGCATGCCCAGCCCGCTGTAATATTTCAGGCCGTGCACCCGGCCATTGAGGGAGCTGAGCCGCTCCAGCAGCCGGGTAGGCTCACCGGCGGCGGCCCCCGCGCCGATGACGTCGCCGTCCCGGATGTGGGACAGGGCCTCGTCCACGCCGACCAGCTTGGCGGCGTACTGGGCCTGATAGTTTTCGTACAGGCTCATATTCGGAGTATTCATAACGCAGCGTTCCTTTCTGATGGTATACGCCGTTCCCGGCGTCGTTTTCTGCCCTTATTATAGGGAAGGCGCGCCGCGAAGTGAAATATTCAAAAACGATAAGTCCCGGCCCCGGTCAGTCCTTTTGGAGATGAGCGGGGCCGGGCGCGAAGAGAGCGCCCCCAGCCGGGTCAAGCCGGCTGGGGGCGCTTTTGAAAATGTGTACTTTACACGGCGCAAAGGCTCCGGTCAGCCCCCGAGCTGCGCCTTCAGACCATGGCGCTGGAACAGCGCCAGGAGCTCCTGCTGCCGTTCCGGCGGGATAGGCGTCACCGAGTCCGGAATGGGATATTTCATGTCCAGCTGCTGATATTTGACCATGCCGTACTGATGATAGCAGATCAGATCCACCCGGCTGACGTGTTTCAGCTGCGCCAGACGGCGGGCCTCCTCCGCAAGCTCGGCTTCGCCGTCGTTATAGCCCGGGATCACCGGGATGCGGATGATGATCTCCTTGCCCAGCTCGTCCAGCCGCCGCAGATTTTCCCAGATGACGGCGTTGTCCACGCCGGTATTTTCCCGGTGGCGGGCAGAATCGACGCCCTTGATGTCATAGAGCAGCAGGTCGGCCGCCGCCAGAACCGCGAAGTTTTCCGGCTTCGGCGCGTATCCGCAGGTATCCACGGCGACGGAGATCCCGTCATCATGGCACAGCTCCATGAGCTCCAGACAGAATTCCGGAAACTGGGACGCCTCGCCGCCGCCGATGGTCAGGCCGCCTCCGGAGACCGCGTAATAATCCCGGTCCTTCCGCACGATCTCAAAGACCTCCCGCGCGGACATCAGCTGGCCGAACAGCTCCAGCGCCTTGTCCGGGCACGCGTCGAGACAAGCCCCGCAGCCGTCGCAGCGCTCCCGGTCGCAGGATATTCCCTCCGGCGTCAGCGACAGCGCCTTCCGGGGGCAGCGGGTCAGGCAGGCTCCGCAGCTGCTGCACCGCTGACGGAACAGCCGCAGCTCCGGCACATACCGCTGGCCCTCCGGGTTGCAGCACCACTTGCAGCGCAGGGGGCAGCCCTTGAGGAAGATCGTGGTCCGGACGCCCCATCCATCCACAAAGGAGCCGCGCACCAGATTGAAGATCAGTTCTTTCCGGCTCATGGCCATTCCTCCCGTTAAAGATCCATCGCGGTCCGGCTGATGATGTTATCCTGAAGCGCGGTGCTCAGCTCCACAAAGTAGGAGCTGTATGTGGCCACCCGGACCAGCAGATCCTTGTAGCGCTCCGGGTGCTTCTGCGCGTCCAGCAGCGTCTCCGTCCCGGTGAAGTTGAACTGGATCAGACTGCCCTTTTTCCGGCAGAACACCCGCACCAGCGCGGCCAGCTTCTTCAGCTTGTCCGGCGTGGAGCAGGCCCCGGCGGCAATGCGCACGTTCAGGATGCTGCCGTTTTCCAGCCAGTCGTGATCGACCTTGGCCACGGAATTGAGGACGGCGGTGATCCCGCTGACGTTCCGGCCGGGATAGGGGGAAATGCCGCCCTCGGAAAGGGGCTCCCCCGCCAGCCGGCCGTCCGGCATGGCGCCCAGGATCTCGCCGTAGGGGATGTTTACGGTCATGCCGATGCAGCCGATGGCGCATTTCCGGCCATTCCATGTGTGGTGCTCGCAGACGAATTTGCTGGACCGCAGCAGCACCCGGCGGGCAATGAGGTCCACCTCGTCCAGATCATTGCCGAATTTCGGCGCGGCCCTGAGGCTGCGGAGCAGCTCGTCACAGCCCTCGAAGTTGGCCGCCAGCGCCCGGCCCAGCTCCGCCATGGTGGCCGCCTTGTCCTCAAAGACCACCTTCTGGATGGCGGCGAGAGAATCGGCGATGTTGGGCAGGCCGCAGATGCCCGTCACATGACCGGCATAGGGGTCGATGCCGTGATGGAAGAAGTCGTCGCCCCGCTCAAGGCAGCTCCCGTAGAAGGAGGAGATCAGCGGGCAGGGCATCTGGGTGTCATAGAGGTACATGTCCGCGTTCTTAAAGGCCATGGCCGGGCGGTACAGCGCCTCGAACTGCCGCTCGAAGGCGTCCTCGATGTCAGCCAGACTGGAAAACTCCGCCGGATCCCCGGTACGGGGGCCCAGCTGAAGCCCGCTCTGCCGGTGTACGCCGTTGTTGAGGGCCAACTCCAGCATCAGCGGATAGTTGAAAATCACGCCCGCGCTGATCTGGTTGACGGCGGGCACCATGGGGCAGTGGCAGCCGCAGGAGATATAGTCCCGGGCAAGCTCTTCCGGCAGGCCGTACTGCACCAGCGCGGCAATGGTGGAGTCGTCGCTGACAAATTTCAGCTTTCCGCTCAGGTTGCGGGCCACCTCGCAGGCGCGGACCACATACTCATCCGGGTTCTGGCCGCTGATGCGGATGACCAGCTCCTCGGCGGTGAGGCCGACCTCCTCCTCCGAGTCCAGAATGAGATAGGACAGCCCGCTCACCGCGTCCCGGCCCTCCGCGTCCACGCCGCCGATGGTCAGGCCCTGCATGACCGGATAACCGGAAAAGCCCACCTGAAGGAATCCGGCCTGAAGCATGGTCACGTCGTTCATCTTAATAAGCAGCATGCTCATCAGGTCCTTGGCCTGCTCCCGGGTCAGCCTGCCCGAGGCCAGATCGTCCCGGTACAGGGGGTAAAGATACTGGTCGCACCGGCCGAGAGACACTCCCGCGCCGCAGCATTCGATCATGGCGGCGATGCTCATCAGCCAGCAGCTCTGGATCCCCTCCTGAAAGGTCCGCGCCGGCTTTGCCGGCACCCGGCGGCAGATCTCCGCAATCCGGAGCAGTTCCGTTCGGCGCTCCGGCCCGGCAGTCCGGGCAAGCTCCTCCGCCAGCGCGGCATACCGTCCGGCAAAGCGGATCACCGCCTGCTGCACCAGCCGGGCGGCCTGATAGAAATGGAGCCGGGCCAGTTCATCGGGGTCGGCGGGGTCGATGGCCGCGATGCGCCGGTCCAAGTCAGCAATGGAGCCCTCCAGCCCCAACTCCACCACGCGCTTGTAATCCAGGCAGAAGTGCCCGGGATAGTGGCAGTTTTCCGCGTAGCCGCCGGACTGCACAATGTTTTCCACCGCGAGGAACTGCGGATCCACCAGCGCCCGCCACTGATCGGCCAGTGTGCGGCCCTCCCAGTAGGTGAACAGCTCCCGGGCCAGCTCCTTTTCCTCCGGGCTCAGCGGCTGATACTTTTCCCAGACCCGGTCCTGCACCGTGTCCAGCTCGTCCAGCAGCCAGCCGCCGTTGACCTCCGGCAGCCACATGCCGCCCCGGACCTTCCCGGTGTGGCAGCCCACGATCAGCTCGTCCTCATAAATGTGGATGGCCATGTGATCGAGCACGTGGCTCACCGCCATGGCCCGGCGAAGGACAGTGGGCAGAGCCTCCGTCTGGCGGTATGATTCGGTATAATACTTCGCGCGCTCCAGACAGACCGCGGGGATGGTGATGGCCCGCTGGCGCAGACGCGCGATTCGTTCTGATCGGTTCAAGATGATTCCTCCAGTTTATCAGGCGAGGCCGGGGAACAGGGTCAGCAGAATGGCGGCCACAATGGCGGCCACGCCCGTCCAGATGACGGTGGTCATCATCACCGGGAAATAGCCCTCCTTGTGGGTCAGGCCGCACAGCCCCAGCGTGACGATAACGGCGCCCTGGAAGGGCAGCGTGTCAAAGGTCTGGGTAGAGATAGTGGCCACGCGGTGGATGGCCTCGGGAGCCACGCCGACCAGCGCCGCGCTGAGCAGCGGCAGCACGATCTTCAGGCCCGCGGGGGGCGAACCGGTGAAGGCCACGATCACGGCCACGGCCAGCACCACCAGCAGCATGGCGGGGATGGGCAGGCCCATCAGGACCTCGACGATGTTGCTGAACACGGGGGTGGACTGAACCACGGCGGCAAAGCCCACGAGGATGGCCATCAGGCAGATGGACTCGGCGGCGGTCTTGCAGCCCTCATTCAGCGAGGAGGCGATGGCCCGGATCTTGCTCTGGCCCGCCTGAGGATCATAGAACCAGCCAAGGGCCAGCAGGGCGACAACGTCGCCGGTAAACAGGGCGGCCACCAGTGCGCCGGTGAGGTTGAACACAAGGATCACGGCCACGATGGGCAGAATGGCCAGCAGAATGTTGGGGTACTTCCGGTCCTCGCGCTCCGGCGCGACCTTGACCGGGCCGTATTCAAAGTGCAGCCCGCGGTCGCTAGCCTTATGGACGGCCCGGGAGCAATAGATCACGCCGCCGAAAAACACAATAAGCGCGGCAATAATGCCCGGAACCAGCCCCGCATAGGCGGAGGTACCCAAAATTTCCATGGGGATGTAGTTGGGGACAAGGGGTGCGCCGGGGCAGACCGCCGCCGTAGCCACGCCGATGTTCAGGATGCCCAGCATGTACTTGCGGGGGATGTCCGCCTCCTTGCAGAGGGTCAGCACTACCGGGAACAGCGTGAAGAGCACGCAGAAGGTGTCGATGCCGCCGTAGGCCAGAGCGAAGCCGGTCAGGCCGCAGATGGCAATGGCGATGGTCTGCTTGCGCTTGCCGGTCGCATTGCGGCCGAACAGATTCATCAGGAATTTGGCGATGGAGAGGGCCGCGCCGGAATCCATATACAGCCGGCCCATCAGGATGGCGGACAGGAAAATGAGGAACAGATCCATGACGATGCCGGAAAAGGCGCCCATGAACACCTGCGTGAAGGACGGCAAAAGCGGCAGCTGGTTGCAGATGGCGACGAACAGCGCACACAGCGGCGCCACGTACAGCAGGGAGTAGCCCTTAAAGGAGAAAAAGACGAGTGCAACAAACGCAATGAGTATGGACAGCAAGCCTATGATTTGCATGTGGTTCCCTCCGTTTTTCTTTTTTCTGCCGGCAAGGTCAGAATACCACAGCAGATCATTATTGACAAATTGCTATTTAAGGATATATTCTATAGCCAAACAGTTATGCAAAACAGAGAGAAGGTTATCTTCATGACCTCGCTTCAGATCAGATACTTCCTGACGGCGGCCCGGCAGATGAGCTTCACCAAAGCGGCGGCGGAGCTGTATATCACTCAGCCGTCCCTGAGCAAGCAGATCACGAATCTGGAATCGGAGTTGGGAGTAGAGCTCTTTGACCGCTCTGTCAGGACCAAGCTGCGGCTGACGCCGGCCGGGGCCATCCTCCGGGATTTTTTCACCCGCAGCACCGAGGAATTCAATCAGGTCCTTCAGGCGGCGCAGGACGAAAATGGAACGCTGTCCGGCACCCTCCGGATCGGCGTCATCGAGGGGCTGGACTTCATCCGGAAGATTCGGCCGGTCATCGACGGCTGGCAGGATAAGCACCCGCAGGTCACGCTGGTGTTCGAGCGGCAGCCGCTGGAGCTGCTGAATCAGAATCTGCTGGCCGGAACCTACGACCTCGTCATCCAACTCTATATTCTGGCCCGGACCGCCGCCGGGCTGAGTTGGGAGATCATCGCCCGAGAGAACGGGATTTTTCTCTATTCCGAACAGAATCCCCTCGCCCGGCGGGAACCGCTGACGCCCCGGGATTTTCAGCATGACCCATTTTACGTGCTGGACGCGGACGGCGGAGGCGTAACCCGGGACGCAGACATCCGGTACTGTGAATCTCTCGGCTTTACCCCGATCTTAGTACCCATGCCCAATGACGACTCCATCCTTCACGCCATCAGCGCCGGGCGGGGCTTCGGCCTGTTTCACCCATGGTGCTGGTACAAGAGCAGTCAGGATTTTCATTGGCTGGAAACGACGCAGCCCATCCCGCTGTGTGTGGCATGGAAAGAAAATTCCAAGCGGGAACTGGCGCGGCTGTTCCGCGAGGATCTGATCGCGTTTTTTGCCGCGCAAGCATAAAAGCGGGCACCCCGGTTCGGTTCAAAACCGAACCGGGGCGCTTAATTTAATCCGCCCGTGCATTGAGATCACCGAAGGGTGAATGCCGCCTGCGGCGGCCGAAACCCAATAAGAAAAGCCACGATAAAAGCGGCAGGGACTTTTTGTGTGTCGAAAGGTCTCACAGCGTTTCGCAGCCCAGCGGCAAAAAAGCAGAACACTTCCCGCCCGGAAAACAACGCTGGACGCGGCCCGCCCCGCCGGGTATAATGGACACAAGAGGGGCTGTTCAGGCGATCTTGTGAAGGAGGGGAACGGACATGGCGCTCAAGCGGGGGCAGGAAAAATTCGATACAAACGGCGACGGCCGTCTCACCGGCCGGGAGCAGGCAAACTGGTATCTCCACACCTACGGGGTCGATCTGGAGCGGGCAGAGCGCCGCTGCAAGCAGCTGGAAAACCAGAATCTTGAGCAGTGGCTGTCCCACTGGTCGGGCCAGCTGTGCATGCTCTACGATTCCGCCCTGAGCAGCGCCAGGGAACTGGCTCCGGCGTGGAGCCCGGCGCAGGAAAAGCTGACCGGGCAGGCGTTCCTCTACGCCCTCACCTCCGGGGTGATCGAGGGCGGGCTCTGGAACCGCACCATGGTCACCGGCTCCGGCGTCACCGTGCGCCGGACGGCCTACCAGCCCTTTCAGATGCTGGTGACGGCCTTTTTCCGCACCCGGAAGCTGCCCTGCTCCGTGGACGACGTCCGCCGGGCCGCGCTGGACCGCGTCCCGCTGTTTCAGGAGGAGGGCATCCTCCAACGGCGGTGGCTGGGCCGGTTCTGGGCGGGCGTCATCAGCTGGCTGCCCCGGTACAGCCGGGATAAGATCCGCCCGGACGCGCTGTATGCGCTGTTCCGCGCCATGCGGGAGTGCCGCGGCATCTTCCGGGGCGGCGAGGACGCGGAGCAGTTCGACCGGGAGTACGACGCGCTGATGGACTGCTGGCAGGAGTACTCCCTGCTCCACCCGGACGAGACGCAGGCGCTGGACGCTCTGCGAAGCTGGGACGCGGCGCACTGGGACGAGGAGCGCTGCGAGTGCGCGGAGCGGGATCTGCTGATGTGCCGGTTCCCGGCGGAGTTCCGGGGGCTGAGCATCCGGGAGCTGGAAAACTGGGAGGCCGAGAGCGAGCTGAGCGAAATTTACCAGAAGGACCCCAGGCAGGCCATCCGGATGTGGCGGACGCTGCTGGACGCGGCGGGTCCCGCCCTGAAGCGCCAAAGCCCGCCGCGCGACGATGACGCAGAGGATGACGAAGATGCGCTCTGCCCGCCCCCCGATCTGGCGGAGCTTCTGGTGGGCGAGATGTTCGAGGTGGTGGATCAGCCCCGGGCGCTGGTCCCCATTCTGGATGAGCTGGAGGACGACGCCTTTGCCCGGCAGGTCTTTCAGAGCGCATACGTGGGAATTTTCCACGAAAACGTGCTCAACGCCTGCCTAAAGCTGGGCCGCACGGCCTTGCGGGGAAAGCTGCTCCGCCTGCTGGACGAAAATCCATTCCGACATGAGCCGCTGGAGTTGGACGAGCCGGAGCCGCCGCAGGCGGCGGAACCGTGGTGCAGCCCCGTGCCCAAGGCTCCCGCCGCCCCGGAATATACCGGCCCGCGGACCATTCTCACCTACTGCACAGTGGCCTTCCCCGGCGGCGGGCGGACCTACGCCTACCTGACCGGCGGTCTGGTGCTGAACCCCGGGGACTGGGTGCTGGTCCCCTTCGGCCCCACCGGGGCCCAGCGGAAGGGCCAGATCCGGGAGGTGCTCCGCTGTCTGCCGGAAAACGCCCCGTGGCCGCCCCAGCTGACCAAAACGGTGCTGGGCCGGGCCGGCGCACCGGGGCAATAAACCGACCATAATGCAAAAGAGGACCTTGCTTCCGGGGTGTCCAGTTAAGAAAATATGATAAGGCAAGAGAGAAACAGTATAGCTTCGGCTATGCCGTTTCTTTCATTTTTACCTGCTGTCTAGTACGTTGGACATTTCAAAAATTCCGATACCATTGTAGGTAGATATCTACTACGGAAAAAATTCTTACATTTCCTTGACAAATCGTACTCCCGGTGCTATGGTTTATACTACAAGTGAATCGAAAAGCGATGACGAAGACGGATCTGTCGGCAAGTCTCACAGAGAGCCGGGGTTGGTGGAAGCCCGGCAGACAGCCCTCAAAACATCCCATCCCTTCCGAGCTGAGGTCCCCAAAGCACCGGTGAGTAGGGCCCTCCGCGCAGGCTGCGTAAGTGCCTAGGGCTTGTTGGAGCCTGAAGAGCGGCGCGGCGTCATTGCCGCGCAATTTGAGTGGTACCGCGGGTATTTGGAAACAAAGACTCGTCTCAAAGGAATTTGAGACGAGTCTTTTATTTTTTACAAAGGGGTAAAAATATGAAACTGAGCAAGAAAAATATGGTCCTTGTGAGCTTTATGCTCTTCTCCCTGTTCTTCGGCGCGGGGAACCTGATCTTTCCTCCCTTTCTGGGGCAGAACGCGGGCGGCAGCACCGTCCCGGCCATGATTGGCTTTCTGGCGACGGCGGTGCTGCTCCCTGTGCTGGGCGTTATCGTCGTGGCCCGGTTCGACGGGCTGGACAAGCTGGGCCGACAGGTGGGGCCGCACTTCTCCATCGTCTTTACCGTGCTGATCTACCTCTCCATCGGCCCCGGCCTCGGCATTCCCCGGGCGGCCTCCGTCCCCTTTGAGATGGCGGTGGCTCCGTATCTCCCCGCCGGAGCAAACGCGAAGATCTGGATGCTGGTCTATTCCCTGCTGTTCTTTCTGGTGGCGCTGTGGCTGTGCCTGAACCCAGGCAAGCTGGTGGACCGCATCGGCCATATCCTGACGCCCAGCCTGCTGATCCTGCTGGTGTTCCTGTTCATCAGCTTTCTGTTCCGGGGCGAGGTCAGCGTGGCGCAGGCTCAGCCCGCCTATGAGAGCGTCCCCCTGCTCAAGGGCTTTTCCGAGGGCTACCAGACCATGGACACCATCGCCGCGCTGAACTTCGGGCTGGTCATCGCTACCACGCTGGGTTCCTTCGGCCTGATGGAAAAGCGGGACATGATGCGCCACACGCTGCTGGCCGGGATCTTCGCCGGGACCATTCTCGCCCTCGTCTACATCATGCTGTCCTATATGGGCATGTGCAGCTCCGGTGTGTACGAGATCCAGGAAAACGGCGCGTGGACCCTGCGCTGCATCGTCTACCAGCTCTTCGGCAGCTCCGGCGCGGTGCTGCTGGCCGCCATCTTCACGCTGGCCTGCCTCACCACCTGCGTAGGACTCATCAACTCCATCTCCCAGTATTTCTCCGTGCTGTTCAAACGGCTCACCTACCGCCAGTGGGTGTTTCTGATCGTCGGCTTCGCCTTTCTCATCTGCAACCTCGGCCTGACGGTCATCCTCAGCATCTCCATCCCCGTGCTCAACGCCATTTACCCCGTCTCCATCGTCCTCATCCTGCTGGGGCTGAGCCACCGGCTCTGGGCCGGAAACCGCCTTGTCTATCCCATGGTGGTGGCGGGGACGGGCTGCGTCAGCGTCATCTATGCGCTGGATAAGATCGGCTGCCCCCTCGGCATTTTCGGGACGCTGTGCCGGAGGCTCCCCCTCTACGAGGAGGGCTTCTGCTGGGTCAGCATCGCCGCCGTCATGCTGGCGCTCAGCCTGCTGCTCCGCCCCGTCCTCGCCGGGAAGGCGGAAAAAAGCCGGGCGGTTTGAACCGGCGGCGCAATCGCGGCCCGTCTGGCACGGAAGCCATGCGAAACAAGCAAGCACTTTTCACCATAAAAAACAGCCCCGCCCGATCCGCAGGTCTTACCGGCTTGTCCGGATCGGGCGGGGCATCCTGATATTGCAGGAATAAAAAAGCGAACCATCACTTTCGTGACAGGTAAAAATAACGGGCATCCGGTATTGACACCGGATGCCCGTTATTTTTCTGCCGCCCCGCGGGACAGGCCGCGCGTTCACAGGTCCGGTCTGAACCGGTTCCGCAAACACCCATCTGTGCGGGTCAGCTTAGGACAATGCGCCGCCCGTCGGGGGTATATGCCCTATGCTCCCGGAGATAGTCGAGGGGATCTTCCTGCGTGTGGTACTCTGCGCCGCCCTCGACAAGGAATACGCTTCCGGCACCCGAGCGGGCCTTCAAAAACTCCCGCAAAGCCGCAAGTCTGGCTTCAACGGCTGCCATCGGTTTCATCCCTCCATTTCTCCAATTCCCGCAGCTGCTCCAGAATGTCTGCCTGTTCGGTCAGCTTCAAGGAATGCTCCAGTATCGAGCGGGCAGCGGTTATACGGGCTTGTGTCGGCTCCTCTCCATCCTCCATGATTTCCCTCAGAGTAGACAGGGCCTGGGAAAGCGTTAACGGTGTGGACAGTGTTTCTATTTCAAAGCGTCTTGGTCATGCACAGGTGAGCACCACGGCGAATATCTATGCCCATGTCATGGAGAAAGCAGGCCAACGGAACGCAGATATTTTGGCCGATACATTTTTGAAAAATGCCTGAGTTTTGAGGGCGAGTTGAACTAAAGTTGAATTATTCGACTTTTCCCATTTTTGAAAATGCCAAAAAAGTGACGAAAAAGCCTTGAAACTTGACGTTTCAAGGCTTTTTCGTGGTACGGCTGAAGGGATTCGAACCCCCGACCTTTTGGTTCGTAGCCAAACACTCTATCCAGCTGAGCTACAGCCGCATACCGTCTTTCGAGGTCTCCCTCAGACAGCTTATTTATATTAGCACACTATTTTTGAAAATGCAAGCCCTATTTTTATTTTTTCGCAATTTTCTTTCTGATGCCCCGGGAGCGCCGGAAAAGCGGGGCTTCCGCCCCGCTTTTCCGCAAGACCCGTTACTCAGCAGCCGCAGCCACAGCCATTCCCGCAGCCGTTGCCGCAGCCGTTGCCCCATCCGCCGCAGCAGAAAATGAGCAGCAGAATAATGATGATCCACCAGCAGCCCCCGCCGCCGAATCCGCAGCCGTTATTGCACCCCATATGAAGTACCTCCTTTGATGTTCGGAGACGGGCGGCCCCTGCCGCCGGATCGTCTCACCCCATCCTATGTACCGTGCGGAAAAGGGTGCGAAAAAATGCCGCCCGGCGTTCGCCGGGCGGCGCACATTCTTTTGCATCAGGTTCCGGACAGCCAGCCGGAGTACCGCTGGAGCAGAGTGGCTACCTCCGCGCGGCTGGCGCTGTTTTTCGGGGAGAGCTTGTTCCCGGAGCCCTTGATGAGTCCCTCCGCCACCGCCCAAGACACGCCGTCCTGCGCAAAACCGCTGATCTTCCCGGCGTCGGAATAACCGGACAGGTCGGCGGCGGCCGAGGTGTCATAGCCATAATAGGCCGCGTACCGCCGGAGCATCACCGCGATCTGCTCCCGGGTGACGGACTGGTCCGGCGAGAAGGTATCTGCCCCGGTGCCTGTGACGATGCCGGTCTGTGAGGCCCAAATGACGGCGTTGGAGTACCACTGGCCCTCCGCCGCGTCTGTAAAGGGCATGGAGCCGGACACCGCCGGGCTGCCCGCCAGACGGTACAGCACCGTCACCAGCATGGCCCGGTTCATGTTCGCCGTGGGCGAGAAGGTGTTGGCCCCGGTGCCGGTGAACAGCTTGTGCTCCACCACGTACATGACGGAATCATAATACCACGCACCGGTGACAACGTCGGTGAAGGGGGACTCCACCGGCGCGGTGCCCGTGGCGGTAGTCCGCCACAGCCCCTCCGCCCCGCAGACGGCGGACGAGGACGCGGTGACCACCGTCTCCTCCTCGGCAAGGTAGCGGTGGCCCGCCTTCAGCGCGCCCCCGGCGGCAAGCTCCTCCCCCGCCGTCACGTCCAGCAGCAGAACGGACGCGGTACCGCTGCCGGAGACCCACAGCAGGCTGGAACCGGCGGACAGCGTTACCGTTTCGCCGGAGCGGGGGTACACCATCCGGATGGAGTCGGTGGCCGTCCATGAGGGATCGGCCTGGCCATCAGTCTGGCCATTACGTTTCGCAAGGGCTTCCTGATACACCGTGTCCAGCCCGGCAAGGCCGGTCTTCAGCGTATTGGTCAGCTGCCCGGCGTAGGTATTGTTCAGATAACTCAGGGAGATCAGCGTATTCTGCCCGCTTGCAAAGCTGAAGGCGCACAACGCCGCCACGGCGGCAAGGCCAAGGGCCGCGGCCCGGATCAATTTCTTCATAGCTCGTCCTCAGAGATCATGTAGCTCAGGGTGAGAAGGCTGTCCGCGAAGTGGACGTCCTCCACCTTTACCTTTTCCACGTCGGCAAGGGGAAGCTCCTCATTGGTGAAGTTCCAGATGCCCTGAATGCCGCTGCGCACCAGCCGCCGGGCGCTCTCCGCCGCCACCGGAGCGGGCACGGTGAGTACGCCCACGCTGACATTGTGCTCCCTGACGTAATTTTCCACCATGTCGATGTGGTAGACGGGCACGCCGCCCAGCCGGGTGCCCACGATGGTGGGCTCCACGTCAAAGGCGGCCACCAGCCGGAAGCCGTTGAAGCGGAAGGGGAAATTTTCGATCAGCGCCCGGCCCAGGTTGCCCGCGCCCAGAATGATGGCGGTATGGTTCCGGTTCATGCCCAGAATTTCCGCCACCTCGCCCCGAAGGCGCTCCACATTATAGCCGTAGCCCTGCTGCCCGAACTCGCCGAAGCAGGACAGATCCTGCCGGATCTGGGAGGCGGTCAGCCCCATGGACTTGGCAAGGGCACTGGAGGAAATGCGGACGGAGCCGCTGCGGTAAAGATCGTCCAGATGGCGGTAATAGCGGGGCAGGCGGCGGATCACCGCGGTGGAAACCCGGTCTTTTTTCATATGCACACCCGCTTTCTGTTGAATATCCAACAGTGCCGGAGATACCAGCAACCGTCGGCTTTGTATTGTTAAAATTTTCTCAGTTATTATAGCTTATTTCCTCAAAGTTGTCAATTTTTTTAACAATCTGCGCTGCCAATTTTCTCACGGAAAACCTGTCCTCCCCTCACAATTTTTCACATTCCCCAATATGTAAACCTGTTTGATTTATCAGTTGACATTTAACACGCCGCTATTGTATACTTATTTTGCGATTCAGTTTACATTGAAAAGGAGCCTTTCCCATGAACACCGCCCGCTTCCCCGTCCGCAGTCTGGTGCTGGCCGCCCTAATGGCCGCCGTGCTGTGCATCCTCGGCCCCCTGTCTGTCCCCGTGGGCCCCATCCCCCTGTCCTTCGCCACGCTGGCCATCTACTTCATCGCCTATCTGCTGGGCTGGAAGTGGGGGACGGCCAGCGTTCTGGTGTACGTTCTTCTCGGCGCCGTGGGCCTGCCGGTGTTCTCCGGCTACTCCGGCGGCATGGGCAAGGTTCTCGGTCCCACCGGCGGCTACATCGTGGGCTACCTCTTTCTGGCGGTCATCGCCGGGCTGGTCATCCAGCGCACCGCCAACCGCTTTTTCCAGCTTCTCGGCATGCTGGCGGGCACCGCCGTCCTCTATGCCTTCGGCACCGCATGGTACTGCTTCCAGAGCGGCGTCGCCGTTGGGGACGCGCTGATGAAGTGCGTGTGGATCTTCATCCCCGGCGACCTCATCAAAATGGCCGCCGCCCTCACCGTGGGGCCGGTGCTCCGCCGCCGTCTGGAGCAGGCTAAGTCGTCAAGCTGACCTTTACAAGCTCACGCAGGCCGCAGGACAAAACGTCCTGCGGTCTGTGCGTATTGAAAAACTTCTTCCTCGGAAAAGGCTTTGCCCTTTTCGACGGGTGAAAGCCGTGGGACATTTTGCCCCGCGGCCTTTATATTTCCCGAAAAAAACGGCGTTTGCCCGGCTTTTCTCTCCCTTTGTCCCAAAAGGCCGGAAAACGGGATTTTTTCTCTTGCGCCGGGGTTATAAGTGGTGCATAATAAAGGGTAAGCTGTTTTTATCTGAGGCTCACGCTGCCTCCGGGACAGGCCCTCTGTCCCCATCTCAGCGACAAAGAGAGAGGGAGCTTTTATGTCGGAAGAACATCTTTCCTCCTGCTATCTGGAGATCTCCCGGGACGATCTGGCCGCCAACGCCAGAGCCGTCACGGAATATGTGGGCGTGCCCGTCATCGGCGTGGTGAAGTGCGACGGGTACGGCGTGTCCGGCCCGGAGGCTGTCGCCGCATGGGTGTCCGCGGGCGTGAAAACGCTGGCGGTGTCCGACCCCGCCGAGGCCTTCGCCCTCCGCCGGGCGGGCTTCGCGGAGCAGGACATCCTGCTGCTGGCCCCGGTGGGGGACGGCGGGCTGCTGGACGCCCTTATCGCCGCCAACGTCATCCTCACCGTGTCCGGCCCCGCCTGCGCGCGGCTTTACGCCCAACACCGGGGCGAACAGGACGTCCGCGTCCACGTGGCGGTGGACACCGGCATGGGCCGGTTCGGCACCCGCTGGACGGAAACGGACAAGTTGCTGGAGATCTACCGCACCGGGGGCCTTGCCTTCGAGGGCATTTTCTCCCACTTCGCTGCGTCCTTTGAGCGCGGGAACGCACGCACCACGGAGCAGCTCCGCCGGTTCCGGTCCGCGCTGGACGCGCTGGAGCGAAACGGCGTCCAACCCGGCCTGCGGCACATGGCCAACTCCTGCGCCGCCCTGCGCTTCCCGGAGACGCGGCTGGACGCGGTCCGGGTGGGCTCCGCCCTTGTGGGCCGCCTGCCGGTGAAAACGCCGGTAGAGCTGAAAAAGGTGGGCGTGTTCAAGGCCGGAGTGGTGGACCGCCGGGTGCTCCGGAAGGGGGACACCTCCGGCTATGCTTCCATCTGCAAAATGAAGCGGGACACCGACGCGGCCATCGTGGCCATCGGCCGGCACAACGGCTTCGGCCTTGTGAAGCGGCCCGACCGGCTGCGGCCGCTGGATCTGCTCCGGGCGGTGAAGCAGGCCGTCGACCTGTACCGCCGCCCGCCCGTCGTCCATTATCAGGGGAAAAGCCTGCCCGTCATCGGCCGCATCGGCACCCAGTACACGCTGGTGGACGCCGCGGGCACCGATCTCGCGCCGGGCAGCGTGGTCACGGCGGACGTGGACATGCTCTTCCCCAACCCCCATCGAAAATACATCTGATTCTGAGGTGACTTCTGTGTATCAAATCATTGCCAAAAACGACGCCAAGGGCTGCGGCGAGCTGGAAGCCTTCGTCTCCACCCATCCCAAGGGGCATTTTTTGCAGTCCACCTACTGGCCCGCCGCCAAGCCCCAGTGGGACTGGCGGGGCGTGCTGTCCAAGGATGAGAGCGGCGCCGTCCGGGGTGCGCTGTCCATCCTGATCCGCAGAATGCCCGGCGGCTACGCCATGCTGTACGCCCCCCGTGGCCCGGTGTGCGACATCCACGACGTGGACGTGCTCCGGGAGCTGTTCGACGGCGCGGCACAGGTGGCCAAGCAGTGCCGGGGCTACCTCATGCAGATCGACCCGGACGTGCTCAACAGCGACGAGGAGTTCAAGAAAGACATGGTGTCCCTCGGCTTTGCCTGCGAGGGGGACAGCCTGAACTTTGAGGGTATCCAACCCCGGTTCGTCTTCCGGCTGGACATTGAGGGCAAGTCGGAGGAGGAGGTCATGGCTCATTTCGAGCAGAAGACCCGCTACAACGTCCGGCTCGCCGCCAAGAAGGGCGTCACCAGCCAGAGCTGGGGCGGCGACGAGGACATCCCTGAGGAGGCCCTCACCGCCTTTGCCGACATCATGCAGACCACCGGCAAGCGGGACAAGTTCCTCGTCCGCAGCCGCGAGTATTTCGCCAACATGCTCCGGGCGCTGGGCAAGCACGGTCGGCTGCACATCGCCTATCTGGACGGTCAGCCCATCTCCGGCGCCATCGCCAGCCAGTACGGCGACAAGACGTGGTACATGTACGGCGCATCCTCCAATGAGCACCGCAACGTCATGCCCAACTACCTGCTCCAGTGGGAGATGATCCGCTGGGCCATCGCGGGCGGCTGCCGCATTTACGACTTCCGCGGCGTGTCCGGCGACCTGTCCCCGGAAAACCCGCTGTACGGCCTGTACCGCTTCAAGAAGGGCTTCAACGGCGACTTCTGCGAGTTCTGCGGCCAGTTCACCATGATCTACAAGCCCGTGGTGGCAAAGGGCATGGACTTCGCCCTCAAGTGTCACAAAAAGCTCCGCCACGCCATGGCATACTCCAGGCGGAGGAAATGATCCGGAACAAGAGCTCCCCAGGTCAAAAATGACCGGGGAGCTTTTGTTTTATACCCTGTCCGCAATATCTTCCGCACCGTTCGCCTTCGTCTGCTGAAGGATGCAGTCCGTCAGCGTTTTGATCTCCGGGCGCTTCAGGCTGCCGGGTCTGAGAACGATGCCGATGGTCCGGCGAATGTCCACGTCCAGCTTATAGACGCTGACGGAATCGGGGTGATCCGCCAGACAGAGGGCAGGCAGGATGCTGCCGCCCACACCGTTCCCGATGATGGACAGCAGCGCGTTGTTGTCCGCCGACCGCACCTGAAGCTGAGACCGAATGCCGTTGGCCTGAAGCACATCCCGCAGGCGGTGCTCCGCATTCACCGACGGCATGAGGAACGGGATTTCGGAAAACCGCCGGATGGGGAACACGCCGTCCTCATTGGGCCGAACCCCCCTGGGTACGGCGGCGAAAAACGGGTCGCTGCACAGCGGAATCCACGTAAAGCCCTCCGTATTCTCCTGAAGGCTGATGCACAGGTCGCAGGTCCCGTCGTCCAGCCACCTGAGCAGATCATCATAGTCCCCGATCTTCAGCTCGACATCCACATTGGGCATTACATTGGAAAATTCCAGCAGGATCGGCGGAAGAATATACATGGAAATGCTGACCAGAGACCCGATACACAGCCGCAGGTTGATATTATCCGCGATTTGTGACGCCCGCTTCCGCAGTGCGTCCTCCGCCCGGACGACCGCGCTGATGTACGGGAGCAGCTCCCGGCCATAGCTGTTGATCCGGGCCCCGCTGTAGTCGCGCTCCAGAATGGGAAAGCCGAACTCCTTTTCCAGCGACTTAACCAGATGCGTCAGGGCGGATTTTGTATAATTCAGCTCTTCCGCGGCCTTGCCCATGCTGCCGAGCTCCACGATCCGGCTGAGTACCTTCAGTTTGTTCGTGTCCATATACTTCCTCCGGGGGGTGTAAACTTATTTTAAACACCCGCTAAAATTGTTGAACTTCTCAAAACCATGAACATACCGTATAGTTTATATAGTAAAGGGATCGCCGGCGAGACTGCCCATTCGCGCAGCTTTCCGGGTCCCGCTCTGCTGTTGGTCAATAATTATACCAAATTTATTGGACAAATACAAGGTGCGCACCCATTGTATCTGCTGGGAGGTGAATTGATTGCTGAAATAAAATACAGAAAACACGAATATGAGAGTCAAAAAGAGGAGTTGAAAATATGATTAACATCATTTTGGGTATCATTGTCCTGATATCCTTCATCGGTCTGGTCGTCTACTGCATCAAGGGCTACAACATGATGATCGGTCTGGGGATCATAGCCGCTCTGTGGCTGGCCATCGCCCTGATCGGCAACGCCATCACCCCCAACAGCGCCCTTGAGGGCTACACGGTCGTTTCCGCCATCAACGAGATCTTCCACAAAGCTCCCGCCAGCTACGCACAGAACACCCTCGTGGCGGTGATCTTCGGCGCCTTCTTCGGCCGCGTCCTGATGGAGAGCGGCATCACCTCCTCCATGATCAAGAAGACCGTGGAGCTGGGCGGCGATCACCCCGCCGTGACCATGACGCTGCTGATCATCGTCGTCGGCCTGATCTTCACCTCCGCTGGCGGCATGGGTCTGGTCATGGCCATCGCCATGCTGGTCCTGCCCATTCTCTTCTCCATGGGCATCCCGCCCGTCATCGCCCTCTTCGCCTACATGGCCCCCATCATGGCCGGTTCCTTCGTCAGTGCGGGCCTTTACAGCCAGTACACCGGCATCGTGGGCGCCTTTGACGAGCGCTTCCTGAACGAGTACACCTTCAATGACTACTTCAAGTTCGGCATCGTCGGCATGATCATCTGCCTGGTCCTCATCATCGCCGTGTGTCTCTTCCTGCTGAAGCGGAGCAAGAAGGCCCACGCCTGGGCCACCCCCGCCGGTTCCGCCGAGACCCGCTCCGCCCCCTGGTACTCCTGGATCGGCACCATCCTCCCCATCGTGTTCATCATCGTCCTGCATCTGTCCGTCATCCCCGCCTTCCTTCTGTCCGTGCTCTATGTCCTGCTGACCTGCGGGATGTTGAAGGGTTCCTTCAAGGACGTGTGCAGCCGCATCGTCCGCCTGTTCTCGGACGGCATCACCGACATCGCGCCCGTGATCGCCTTCCTGCTGGTCCTGTCCATGTTCAACGGTGTGGCCAAGTTCGTCGCCCCCTATTTCGAGGCGATCTTCGGCGGCATCATCCCCACCACCCCGCTGGCCATCACCATCGTGTTCGCCGTCTGCATCCCTCTGGGCTTCTTCCGCGGCCCCACGAACCTGGCCGGCTGCGGCGCCGCCGTCATGGCCGTCGTCCTGTCCGTCACCCAGTGGCCCATCGAGCTGCTCTTCCCCCTGATTTTCACCGCCTCCTGCCTGCCCCAGAGCATTGACATCACGCAGTCCTGGGTCGCCTGGGGCATTGGCTACACCAAGGTAGATTCCCGGGATTACCTGAAGATCATCATTCCCTACGGCTGGGTGACCGGCGCGATCCTCTGCCTGGTGGCCTACTTCATGTATCTGGCGTAACGGAAGCCGCGGCCCGCACCGGCCGCCGCCCGACGATACCGGTCCCATAGCTGAGCGATCCGGTTGGGCCGCCCCTGTCCGGGGCGGTCCAACCGTCCGCATTCACGTTCAGCCGGATCTTCCGGGGCGAACCGCCCCGTCATTCATTACACAGGAGGAATCACCATGTCTGAAAACAGAAGGATCCGGATCGGGATCGACGTCGGAGGGACCTACACCAAGTGCGTGGCCATCGACAACCTGACTCATGAGATCATCGGAAAGCACGAGGTCAAGACCACCCACGATCACGAACTGGGCGTGGCCGCGGGCGTCATGCAGTCCTTTCTCAACTGTATGAAGGAAAACGGCTTCTCGCCGGAGGACGTCTGCTTTGTCGCCCACTCGACCACTCAGGCCACCAACGCGTTCGTGGAGGGCGACGTATCCAGCGTCGGCATCATCGGCGTGGCCGGCGGCGGTCTGGAAGGTATGCTGGCCAAGCCCCAGCTGAAGATCGACGACATCGTGCTGGACGAGAAGTTGGGACGGAGGATTTCTGTCTCCAATGAATTTATCGCCAAAAAGAAATTCAGCGACGAGAGCGTGGAGCGCGCCATTTCCAGCCTGATTGGTCAGGGCGCTCAGGTCATTGTGGCGTCCATGGCTTTCGGCGTGGACAACATTTCCTACGAGGATCAGATCCACGCACTGGTGGAAAAACGCGGTCTGCCCTCCACCCGCGCCTCCGACATCTCCAAGCTGTACGGCCTGACCCGCCGGACCCGCACCGCGGCCATCAACGCCTCTATTCTCCCCCGCATGATGGCGACGGCCAACGCCACGGAAAGCTCCGTCCGGAGCGCGGGCGTGGAGGTGCCGCTGATGATCATGCGGGGCGACGGCGGCATCATGGAGATCGACGCCATGCGCAAGCGCCCCATTCTGACCGCGCTCTCCGGCCCCGCCGCCTCCGTGATGGGGTCGCTGATGTACCTGCGGGCCTCAAACGCCATCTACTTTGAGGTCGGCGGCACCACCACCAACATCGGCGTCATCAAAAACGGCCGTCCCGGCGTGGATTATGCCCAGATTGGCGGCCACGACACCTTTGTCAACTCGCTGGACGTCCGCATCCTCGGCTGCGCCGGCGGCTCCATGGTCCGCATCAGCAGTCACGACGTAGTGGACGTCGGTCCCCGCTCCGCCCATATCGCCGGGTGCGAGTACGCCTGCTTTACGCCCGCCGAAGAGATCGAGGACCCCCAGATTGAGCTGGTCAGCCCCAAACCCGGCGACCCCGCCGACTATGTGGCACTCCGGCTGAAAAACGGCAAGCGGATCTGCTTTACAAACACCGACGCGGCCAACGTGCTGGGTCTGGTGGAGCCCAGATACTTTGCCTACGGCAGCGCGGAGTCTGCCCGGAAGGCCATGCGGCCCGTGGCTGACCGGCTGGGCATCACCGTGGAGCAGCTGGCGGAAAAAATACTGGAAAAGGATTACGAAAAAGTTTCGAGCTGCATCCAGTCCCTGGCCGCCAAGTACGATCTGGATCTGAATGTGATCAAGCTGGTGGGCTGCGGCGGTGGAGCCGCCACTTTGGTCCCCTACTGCGCCAAAAAGATGGGCCTTGACTATTCCATTCCAGAAAACGCGGAGGTCATCTCCTCCATCGGCGTGGCGCTGGCCATGGTCCGCGACGTGGTGGAGCGGGTTATCCCCTCTCCCACCCCCGAGGACATCAAAAAGATCAAAGCCGAGGCGATCGATGCTGCCATCCGGTCCGGCGCCGCGCCGGACACCGTAGAGGTCCACGTGGACATCGACGCCCAGACCAGCAAGGTCACAGCCATCGCCACCGGCTCCACGGAGGTCAAGACCACCGATCTTCTGAAGGAGTGCGACGAGGACGAGGCCCGGGCCCTTGCCGTGCAGGACTTCGGCGACAAGGTGAGCAATGTTCAGCTGACGGCAAAGACGGAGCACTTCTTTGTCTTCACCGGCCAGCAGGGCGACAAAACACCTCTGCGCATCGTTGACCAGAAGGGCTTTATCAAGGTCCAGTGCTCCAATGGCAGCGCGGAAAAAACCACCGCCCGGGACTACCAGGCCGTGGTGGAGGAAACGTGGAAGAGCAAGGCGCAGTATCGCTCCGACGTCATTCTGCGTCCGGAGTACTACCTCTGTGTCGGCCCGCGTGTCTGCGATTACGCGGCCAGCGAGCTCAAGCAGAACCTGACTCTAATGGAGTTGGACGTCTGCGACCGCGAGCCAGACGAGGAGATCATCGTCGTCACCTCCGCATTTATGTAATGTTCACACACTTTACCCGCGCGCCGAAGAAGGAGGATCGCCATGTCCGGTCTTTTTGCCCGAAACGCTCCGCCGGAGCCCGCGCAGACGGCCCCAGCCGGTCTGCCGTCCGTCTTTGAGATACTCTCCGCCCTCGCGGACATCGGGGACGAACAGTGGGCCGGATACGCCTTTCTGCGGGAACCGCTCCGCGGCCGGTTCACCGCTAGGCAGCAATGGGAGCTGACACACCGGGCAGCGGAATGCGGCAAGGAAACGGCGGAACAGCTCATCCGCCGCTTGGGCGAAACGGATCCGGCCGCCATTGCCGCGAAGCTTGGGGTCACGGTCCGGAACTCCCGGGCGGAAACAGGCTCTGTGAGCCGGAACCTGCTGGCCATTTATCAGGAGCCTGATGAGATTACGATCTATACGAATGGACTGGAGAAAGCCGCCCGGTTTTTTCACCGGGAGGAATGTCCCCCGACGCTGCGCGGCACAGACCTCTACGCGGTCATTCTGGCCCATGAACTGTTCCATGTTCTGGAATACCGGTACAGGGACAGTCTCTGGTGCTGCACCTATCAAACGCAGCTATGGAAACTGGGCCCACTGAAGCGGAACACGAGACTGAGCGTCCTGCCCGAGATCTCCGCCATGGCGTTTTCAAAGCGTCTGAACGCCCTGCCCTGCATCCCGTATTTTGCGGAGGCTGCCATGCTTTACGCAAAATCTCCCGCCGACGGCTGCGCCCTGTTCCGGATGATGGCGGACTGCGCCGTGCCAGACAAATCCTGACCGCAATATTTCACGCACTTCTTACAAGGAGGAATATTCATGCACAAGCTGGAACTGTTTGATGAAGAAAAAAAAATCTGGTACTCCAAGTACTTCTATCTTCCCATTGAGGAGGCCACCGAGGCGGACCGGGTCTTTCTTGACACGCCCATGGACCCCGCCAAGACAATTCCTGTAGACAGCTTTCTCGACTTCATCCGGGTAAAGGATACGCCGGAGGAGATTGAAAACGGCTACTGCGTCGATCAGAACGGCCACGGCTATCTGACGTGCACCATGTACTACTCCGACATCACCCCCGATATGATCGACTGGTGGATGGGCTTCTGCACGCGGAGGCCCAAAAGCGCTCTGTTCGGCCACGGCAACCTGCGCTATAAGATCTGGTCCCCCTACTATCACTGGGATCACAGCTTCCTGGATCCCAGCGACCCCACCAGCGGCCTTTACATCAACGAAATGCAGGACCTCGACGATGGCACCATGGACATCAAGGAGCTGATTAGCCGCGGCGTACCCCCCATGAAGGCCGGCGTGCCCGATGAGCTGATCACCACCGCCAAGGCCGCCGGATACTACATCAGCATGGGCAACACCTACCGTCACGGCCAGCCCACCGGCTTTGCAGTAAACGTCATGAAGCCCACCCCCGAGGGCGGCTGCCGCTGGCAGTCCGTCAGCTGGAAGGGCTATTACTACAAGGACGGCAAGCCCGTTGCCGTTCCCGGCGAAGAGGCCCCCTCTGCCAACGCCCTGCGCGGCGAGTTGATGCACAACGTGCTGGAGCGCCGCCATCTGAACGCGTTTTTGAAGGAACTTTACACGATCCAGTCCGGCAAGCCCATCGACGAGGACTGAATCCACGCCTGACGGAACGGCTGGCCTTTCTTCGGCCGCTCCGGAATATATTTTGAAAGGATGGTCATCGTGGACGTTCGTTACTCCGCCAACCAGAAAGATTTCAAGCGCTACACGACTCAGGAGGTCCGGGACGAATTTCTGATCCAGAACCTCTATCAGGCCGATCAGGTCACCTGTGTTTACTCCCATGTCGACCGCATGGTCGTTATGGGCTGTATGCCCGTCAACGAAGTCGTCCCCATCAGCAAGGGCATCGACATCTGGGCAAGCTTCGGCACCGACTACCTGCTGGAGCGCCGTGAGGCCGGCATCTTCAACCTCGGCAGCGCCGGCGCCGTCACTGTGGACGGCGTCTCCTACCCCATGGGCTTCAAGGACTGCCTGTATATCACCAGAGGGGCGAAGGAGGTGCTCTTTGAGAGCGCCGACAAAGCCGCGCCCGCCAAATTCTACATCGTGTCCGCCCCCGCCCACTGCTCCTACGAGACGAAGCTGATCCGTCAGGCGGACGCCGTCAAGCGCCCCCTCGGCGCGCTGGAAACATCCAACAAGCGCGTCATCAACCAGTTCATCCATCCCTCCGTCCTGAAGACCGCCCAGTTGCTCATGGGCATGACGGAGCTGGAACCGGGCAGCGTATGGAACACCATGCCTGCCCACACCCATGAGCGCCGCATGGAGGTCTACACCTATTTTGAGGTCCCCGACGATCAGGTGGTATTCCACATGATGGGCGAGGGACAGGAGACCCGCCATATCGTCGTCCGGAACGAGGAAGCCGTCATCTCCCCATCCTGGTCCATCCATGCCGGAGCCGGTACGTCCAATTACACCTTCATCTGGGCCATGGGCGGCGAAAATCAGGCCTTTGACGACATGGACGAGATCCCCACCGCGGAACTGAAATAACAGGAGGCTGCCATGGCTATTTTGGATCAATTTTCCCTGAAGGGAAAGGTCGCGCTGGTCACCGGCGCAACCTACGGCATCGGTTTTGCCGTTGCCTCGGCTCTGGCGGAGGCCGGAGCCGTCATCGCCTACAACGACCTGCATCAGGATCTGGTGGACCGGGGCGCCGCCGCCTACCGGGAGGCTGGGATCGACGCCCGCGGCTATGTGTGCGACGTCACCGACGAAGCTCAGGCCGCCGCGCTGATCGGATCCATCGAGCAGGACCTCGGCCCGGTGGACATTCTGGTGAACAACGCCGGCATCATCAAGCGGGTCCCCATGACGGAAATGCCCGCGGCGGACTTCCGTCAGGTCGTGGACGTGGACCTGATCGCTCCGTTCATCATGTCGAAGGCCGTCATCCCCGGCATGATCAAACGGGGCGGCGGCAAGATCATCAACATCTGCTCCATGATGTCGGAGCTCGGCCGGGAAACTGTCTCCGCCTACGCCGCGGCCAAGGGCGGGCTGAAAATGCTCACCCGCAACATCGCCTCCGAGTACGGCGGCTTCAACATCCAGTGCAACGGCATCGGCCCCGGCTATATCGCCACACCCCAGACGGCCCCCCTGCGGGAGATCCAGCCCGACGGGAGCCGCCACCCCTTCGACCAGTTCATCGTCGCCAAAACACCGGCGGCGCGCTGGGGCACCACGCAGGATCTGCAGGGCACCGCCGTATTTCTGGCGTCCGCCGCGTCGGATTTTGTCAATGGACAGGTGGTGTATGTAGACGGCGGTATTCTGGCCTATATCGGAAAGCAGCCGTGATACGGCGGAAAAGGAGCATTGATCATGAATTTTGAACCGTGCGCATGTCAGTATGACGAGGCGCTTTCCCTGCACAGGATCGACCGGGTGGAATTCGTCCATTTCCGTCAGGTCTACCCCCGGCTGCTGGGCAAAAACGCCATTAAGAGTTATCACGGCTTCGGCGGAACCATCGAGGCCGTCCGGCTCTTCACCGATCAAGGCGCCAGCGGCTGGGGCACCCTCAGCCGTCCGCCCAAAATGGCCATGGAGGCCGCGGAACAGCTGATAGGCAAAAAGCTGACGGAGGTCTTTTCAGCCGGCACCGGTATTCTGGACGGTGTGTACGCCCCCTTTGACCTCGCCCTCCACGATCTGGCGGGCCGTATTCTGGGCATCCCCGTGGCCCGGATGCTCAACCCGGAAGCGGGCCGGTACGCCCGGGCCTACGACGGCGCCATCTACATGAATGACATCATCCCGGAGCAGGCTCCCTGGGGCATCCAGCGGGTGCTGGACGACTGTGCGTATGACATCGCGCTGGGGCACACCGCCCTCAAGATCAAGATCGGCCGGGGCAAGACCTGGATGGATCATGACGCCGGCCTTCAGCGGGACATCGAGCTTGTGTGCCGGATCCATGAAACGTTCCCGTCAGCGGAGCTGCTGGTGGACGCCAACGACGGCTACTCCGTGGAGGACGCCATCGATTTTCTGGAAGGCGTCAAAAACGTCCCCATTTACTGGTTTGAGGAGCCCATGCGGGAAAACGAAGCGGATCTGACCGTTCTCAAGGACTACATCGCCAAGCACCGCCCCAGGACTATGATCGCCGACGGAGAGTCCCGGACGCATATGCCCACCCTCTTCGACCTGAGCGCCAAGGGGCTGATCGACGTAATCCAGCCTGACCTCTACTACCTCGGCTTCACCGAGTGGCGAAAGCTCCTGAAATGGGCCGCGCAGGAGGGCAAGCTGGCCTCTCCTCACGCGTGGGACTGCATCCTCAAAACGTACTACTGTGCCCATCTTGAAGCGGCGTTCCCCTTCACCGTCCCCACCATCGAGACTGTCATCGGCCGGTGCGAGGGGATCGACGAGAGCGGCTACAAGCTGGAAAACGGCGTATTCCGCATCCCGGACACCCCGGGCTTCGGCCTGAGCATCGACTATGCGGCGTCGATCGACGAATCGCTGGGCGCATACTGGCCCAACAACTGAGTATCTGAAAATGGAGGTCACGCAATATGGATACGACCTTTGAAAAGCTGGAAAAATTCGGCGTCATCCCCGTCATCGCGCTGGATGACCCGGACGACGCCCTGCCGCTGGCCGCGGCGCTAACTGACGGCGGGCTTCCTTGCGCGGAGGTGACCTTCCGGACCGCCGCGGCGGAGGAGTCCATCCGGCGAATCGCCGCGGCATATCCGGACATGCTGGTGGGGGCGGGGACCGTTCTGACCACCCAGCAGGTCGATCGGGCTGTGGCCGCCGGGGCAAAATTCATCGTCAGCCCCGGCCTGAACCCCAACGTGGTCCGGCACTGTCTGGAAAAAGGCGTTCCCGCCGCGCCGGGCTGCTGCACCCCCAGCGAGATCGAGCAGGCCATTGAGTTGGGGTTCAGCGTGGTCAAATTCTTCCCCGCAGAGGCCATGGGCGGCCTGAAAACCATCAAGGCGCTGGCGGCGCCCTACACCGGGCTTCGCTTCATGCCTACCGGCGGCATCAACGCGTCGAACCTGAGGATCTATCTGGAGTACCCCCGGGTCCTGGCCTGCGGCGGAAGCTGGATGGTCAGCAAGGAACTCATCCGCGCGCACGACTTCGCGCAGATCACGGAGCTTGTCCGGCAGGCCGCCGCGATCGTCCGGGAAAGCAGAGGTTAAGTTATGGATCTGAACTTGAAACCGGCCGGCGAATACGCCTTTGACGCCGTTTCCCTCGGTGAAGTCATGCTCCGTCTCGACCCGGGGGAAGGCCGCATCAAGACCGCACGCTCCTTCCGCGTCTGGGAGGGCGGCGGCGAATATAACGTCATCCGCGGGCTGCGCCGGTGCTTCGGACTGAAGACCGCCGTCATCACCGCCTTTGCCGATAACGAAGTCGGCCGCCTGATGGATGACCTGATCCTTCAGGGCGGCGTGGACACCTCCCTGATCCGCTGGATGAAAACGGACGGCATCGGCCGCACCTGCCGCAACGGGCTGAACTTTACCGAACGCGGCTTCGGCATCCGGGGCGCCATCGGCTGTTCCGATCGCGCCAACACCGCCATTTCCCAGATGAAGCCCGGCGACTTCGACTTTGAGTACATATTCGGCAAGCTGGGCGTCCGCTGGCTCCACACCGGCGGTATTTATGCCGCTCTCTCGGACAGCTCCTGTGAAACCACCATCGAAGCCATCAAAACGGCCAAAAAATACGGCACTGTCGTCTCCTACGACCTGAACTATCGCCCCTCCATGTGGGAGGCCATCGGCGGGATCGACCGGGCCAGAGAGGTCAACCGGGAGATCGCACCCTATGTGGACGTCATGATCGGCAACGAGGAGGACTTCACCGCCTGCCTCGGCTTCCAGATCGAAGGCAACGACGAGGGCCTGAAAAAGCTGAGCGTGGACGGCTACCGCCGCATGATCGAAGAGGCGGTGCGAACCTACCCCAACTTCAAGGCTGTGGCCACCACCTTGCGGGAGGTCAAAACGGCGACGGTAAACGACTGGAGTGCCCTGTGCTGGGGCGACAAACAGATCTGCATGTCCGCGGACTACAAGGGTCTTGAGATCATGGACCGCGTGGGCGGCGGGGATTCCTTCGCCTCCGGCCTGATCTATGGCCTGATGACCACCGGCGATCCGCAGATCGCCGTGAACTACGGCGCGGCGCACGGCGCGCTGGCCATGACTACCCCGGGCGACACCACCATGGCAAGCAAAAAAGAAGTCGAAGCTGTCATGAGCGGAAAGGGCGCAAGAGTCCAGCGCTGAACCGCACCACACACAGCATCACGAAACACAAACCCCGGGGCGCGCCTGCGCCCCGGGGTTTCTCATTTGAAATATTCCCGCGTCTCGTCCGCGTTTTTCAGAATGGCGGCCCGCAGCTCCTCAACGGAGCCGAATTTCCGCTCCCGGCGGAACTGCTTATAGAACTCCACCCGGATCTCCTTTCCGTACAGGTCGCCGTCAAAGTCGAGGATCCACGGCTCCACCGTCACCCGGTGGGAGTGGTCGTCCACCGTGGGGCGCACGCCCACATTGGTAACGGCCAGATAGTCCCGCTCGCCCACCCAGACCTTGGTGGCATACACGCCGAAGGCGGGCATGAGCACCCCCTCCGGCACCACCAGATTGGACGTGGGGATACCGATGGTGCGGCCCAGCTGCTTTCCGTGGACCACCGGACCGGTCAGCACATGGGGATGCCCCAAAAACCGGGCGGCCCCCTCCATATCCCCCGCCTGAATGAGGGTGCGGATGTGGGTGGACGAGATGATGATGCCGTCCAGCATCACCTCGCCGATGACGTCGCAGCCCAGCCCCAGCTCGCCGCACAGTGCCCGCAGGCGGGCGGAGTCCCCCTCGCCCTTCCGGCCGAAGTGGTTGTCGTGGCCCGCCACCAAATGGACCGCGCCGTACTCCTTCACCAGAAGCTCCGTGACGAAATCCCGCCAATACATGTCCCGCATGCGGGCGTCGAAGGGCAGGATGATGACCTCCTCGATTCCGTACAGGCGGCGCATCAGCCCCGCCCGGTCCTCCGGCGTGTTGATGAGGTCCACGTGCTCCGCCCCGGGGATGACGTTCTTCGGGTGGTGATCGTAAGTGACCGCCGCCGGGACGCAGCCCTCCCGGGCCGCCTGTTCCGTCACCCGGCGCAGCAGCGCCCCGTGGCCCAGATGCACGCCGTCAAAAAAGCCCAGCGCGATGACTCGTTTTTTCTGTCCCATAATCTCTGTCTCCAGTTGATCGAAATGCCGAACTCAGGCACCGGGCGTTTTTTCTGTCCGAAAATGCTGATAGACCGCCTCGGCGACGTTCTTGGGCAGCACCTCGGAAAGCTCCGCGAGGCTGGCCGCCTTCACGCCCCGGACGCTCTTGAACCGCTTGAGCAGCGCCGCCTTTCGGGTGGGGCCGATGCCGGGGATGCCGTCCAGCGCCGAGCCCTTCAGATGGCTCGCCTGCTGCTGGCGGTGGAACTCGATGGCGAAGCGGTGTGTCTCCTCTTGGATCCGGCCAATGAGGGAGAAAATGGCCTGATTCTGCTGGATGCCGATCTCCCGGCCGTTTTCGTCCACCAGCGCCCGGGTGCGGTGCCGGTCATCCTTTACCATGCCGAAGGCGGGCACGTCCAGCCCCACGGCCCGGAGGGCCGCCCGCGCCGCCCCCACCTGCCCCGCGCCGCCATCGATGAGCAGCACATCGGGCATGTCCGCGAATTTCTCGTCCCCGACCAGATACCGGCGGAACCGCCGCTCGATGACCTGATTCATGGAGGCGTAGTCGTCGGCGTGCTCCAGCCCCCGGAGCTTGAAGTGCCGGTAGTCCCGCTTGAGGGGCCGGCCGTCGATGTGGACGGTCATGGACGCCACGATGTCCGACGAGCCGGTGTTGGAGATGTCGTAGGCCTCCATCCGGTGGGGCGTCTCCGGCAGGTTCAGCAGCCGGCCCACCGCCTCCATGAGCTTGGAGCGCCGCTCCTCCGCCGTGGTGGCCCGCAGAACCTCCTCCGCGGCGTTTTCGTTGGCCAGCTTCACCAGATCCATCTTCGCGCCCCGCTGGGGGGTGAGCAGCTCCACCTTCCGGCCCACCGCCTCGGTGAGCATCCGGGCCAGATCCACCCGCTCCTCAATGTCGCAGGGCAGCAGGATCTGCCGGGGCAGCTGGCCCCGGCCGCTGTAAAACTGGGCCACCAGCGCGGACACGGACTCCCGCGGGTCCTCCTCCATGGGGGTGGGCATGAGCTGCCAGTCCTTGGCCGCCAGCTCCCCGTCCACGTAGTGGAGCACCACGAAGCAGCTCTTGGCCTCTCCCCGGTGCCAGCCCACCACGTCGGTGTCCGCCAGCGACCCGGCCACCGCCTTCTGCCGCTTGGCCAGCAGCTGGATGGCCCGGATCTGGTCCCGAAGCTGGGCGGCCCGCTCAAACCGCAGCTCCTCCGCCGCCTGCTCCATCTCCGCCGTCAGCTCGTTCACCACCTCGTCCAGCCTGCCCTCCAGCAGGCGGACGGCCTGATCGATGCCCTCCCGGTAGCGGCTCTGGTCCATCTCCCGGCGGCAGTAGCCGTCGCAGTGGCCCATGTGGTAGTTGAGGCAGGGCCGCTCCCGACCAATGTCCCGGGGAAATTTCCGGCGGCAGGAGGGCAGCTTCATGCACAGCAGCAGGGCGTCGATGATGCCCTGACTGGCCCCCCGGCTGCCGTAGGGACCGAAGTACCGGGCCCCGTCCTCCGCCGCCCGGGCGGCCAGCGAGAACCGGGGATACCGGTCGTTCACCGTCAGGCGAATGTAGGGGTAGCCCTTGTCGTCCTTGAGCAGGATGTTGTAGTGGGGCTGGTGCCGCTTGATGAGGGCGCATTCCAGCACCAGCGCCTCGAACTCGGACTGCACCACGATGACGTCAAAGTGGTCGATCTGGGCCACCATGGCCCGGGTCTTTTCGTTGTGGCGGGACTGGTCCTGAAAATACTGGCTCACCCGGTTTTTCAGGGCCTTGGCCTTGCCCACGTAAATGACCTCGCTCTGGGCGTTCTGCATGATGTAAACGCCCGGCTTCAGCGGCAGGGCGTGGGCCTTGTCCCGCAGCTCTTCAAATGTCACGGCCCCCACGCTCCCTCCGCTTTGTATCAATCATACCTCAAAAAAGCTCTTCACCACGGACGTTTTCTCTCCGTCCGTCTCCGTGAGGGCCAGAAATTCACCCTCCGGACCATAGGCCCGCCAGCGTCCCGGCCTGCGGCGGTCGGTGAACGCCGCGCCGTTGCGCACGCATTTGGCCTGCGCCCCCGTGAGGATGACGGCGGGCAGGTCGGCAAAGCAGCCGTCCACCGGGGCCAGCAGAGCCGCGGGGTCGTCCGCCGCCTGCACCTGCTCCAGCGTCACCGCCTGCTCGATGGTAAAGCCCGCCACCTTTGTCCGCCGCAGGGCGGCCATGGCCCCGCCGCAGCCCAGCGCCGCGCCGATGTCGTGACACAGGGTGCGGATGTACGTGCCCTTGGAGCACAACACCCGCAGCTCCCAATCCGTCCCGCTCAGCTGCTCGCCCAGCTCCAGCTCGTGGATGGTGATGGGCCGGGGCTGCCGCTCCACCTCCCGGCCCTTCCGGGCCAGCTCGTAGAGCTTCTTCCCGTCCACCTTCAGGGCGGAGTACATGGGCGGCACCTGAAAATTTTCTCCCCGGAACTGGGGCAGCACCGCCTCCAGCACCTCCCGGGACACATCCGCCGCCCGCTGGGACAGCACCGCGCCGGTGACGTCCTGAGTGTCCGTGACCAGCCCCAGCCGGAGCACCGCCCGGTACTCCTTTTTCCCGTCGGTGGCGTACTGCACCGCCCGCGTGGCCCGGCCCACGAACACCGGCAGCAGTCCGGTGGCCATGGGGTCCAGCGTGCCGCCGTGGCCCACCCGCCGTTCGTGGAGGATGCCCCGCAGCTTGGCGCACACGTCCATGCTGGTCCAGTCCTGAGCCTTGTCGATGAGAAGCACGCCGTTTGCCACAGTGCCCCGCCTCCGTTTCAAATCAAATGGTGCCCTGCTCCGCCAGCTGGGCGTCGATAGCGCCCAGAATGGCCCGCTCCGCCTCCTCCATGGTGCCGTGTACCGTGCAGCCGGAGGCCGCGACGTGTCCGCCGCCGCCCAGCCGGGCGCAGGTGGCCGTGGCGTTGAGGAAGTTGGGGTTGGTGCGCAGGGAGATCTTGCACTCGCCGGGCCTGATCTCCCGGATGGTGGCTGAATTGATGACCCCCTCGATCTGGCCCAGAAACGCCGCGATGTCCTCCGCGTCGTCGTTGGTGGCCTCCGCCTGCGCCATGAGGGCCAGCGAAATAGGGGCCACCGCCACGGTGCCATCGTGGTAGAGGTGCATGTTCTGCAGGATCAGGCTCTCAAGCCGCATCCGCTTCAGGCTCTTAGTGCGGAAATGCTTCTTGTTCAGCGCCTGATAAGGGATGTCCTGCTCCATGAGGGCTGCCGCCACCCGGTGGGTGTGGGGGGTGGTGTTGCCATAGACGAAGCACCCGGTGTCGGTGGACACCGCCACGTACAGCGGCACGGCGATGGCCGGGTCCATGAAGCCCAGACAGTCGGCGATCTCCCAGATGATCTCGCCGCAGGCGGCCCGGTGGGCCTCCAGACAGGTCTCCCGGGCGAAAAACTCGTTGGACGGGTGATGGTCGATGGCGAGGTCGATGCGGTCCTTATACGGCTCCGCGTTGGGAGGCAGCAGGCCAAGGCTCGCCACGTCCACGCTCACCACCGTGTCCGGCACAAAGCCCTCCGGGGCCACGTGACCCTCAAGGTAGTCGAGGAACACCTTCGTGGCGTCCAGACTGGGCAGCAGCCACGCCGTCTTGCCCATCCGCCGCAGCACCTCGCACAGCCCGGCGGCGGAGCCGATGGTGTCGCCGTCCGGCCGCTTGTGGGTGAGCAGCAGGTAGTTGTCGTGGGTTTTGAGAAACTCCGCCGCTTCCTGATAGGTCATGGCTCATTCCTCCTCGTCCAGCACGATGTGCGCGTTGGCGGGGTTGGCGGGCTTGACCACCTCGGGGTCCCGGAGCAGCTCCAGAATGTGCGCGCCCTTGTCGATGGAGTCGTCCTCCACGAACTGGAGCTCCGGCGTGTACCGGAGGTTCAGGGTGCGGCCCAGCTCCCGGCGGAGGTAGCCCGCGGCGGACTTCAGGCCCTTCACCACGTTGGCGGCGCTGCTCTTGTCCAGCATGGAGACATACACCTTGGCAAAGCGCAGGTCAGGGGTAGTCTCCACCGCCGTGACGGAGATCATCCCGGTGACCCGGGGGTCCTTCACGCCGGGGATCAGGCTGGCCAGCTCCCGCTGGATCTCTTCGTTGATGCGGCCGATACGATTGCTTGCCAT
>CAKUPH010000009.1 GCA_934675115.1 uncultured Oscillospiraceae bacterium
GGGATGCCAATGGCGGTGGGAACTGACTTTATGTTCGAGAACCCTCCATACCAGACCGTGGGGATTCCCGTCCACGAGCTGCGCCTGCTCCGGAAAGCGGGCCTGTCTCTGGACGAGATCATCCGCGCCGCCACAATTGACTCTGCCCGCGTCTGCGGTGTCGCCGGCGAGACAGGCTCCATTGAGGAAGGCAAGCGGGCCGACATCATTGCCGTTTCCGCTCCTGTCGATGATACCTTCCGCGCGTTTGAGACGATTCCGTTTGTCATGAACCGCGGATCGATCATCAAACATATGCCCCGCTGAAACGCCCGAGAAAAAGGAGAAGTGAATTAAGTGTCAAGCATTGCCATATCTGCCGTCGGCCTGATTCTGGCCATCGCGGTCTTTATCGTCCTGTGCATGAAAGGGACCGGAGCCATCTTTGGGTCCGTTATCGCGACCATGATCATCGCCCTCTTTGCCAATGGGGGGTTCGTTGAAAACTTCTTCACCGTCTTTATGTCCGGCACCATGGGCTTTATGCAGAATATGCTGCTGCTCTTTATCAGCGGCGCACTGTTCGGCGGTATGCTGAACGTTTCCGGCTGCAACGACTCCATCGGCCGGACGCTGACCAAGGTTTTTGGCGGGAAAAATGTCATCTACATCGTTATGGTCTTTGCCATGGTGGTGGCCGCCACCGGCGCCTCCCCCATCATCATCGTTGCCTATCTGGCGATCGGTCTGATGAAGAGCGTCAATATGCCCCGCTATGTGGGCATGTGCGCCATGGCCGGCAGCATGATCATGACCCAGAACGTCCTGCCTGTTTCCGGTACCATCGGCAACCTGATCCCCACCTTCTTCCTGCCCACCACGATTTACGCGGCTCCCATGATGGGGATTATCGCGTTTCTGGTCGGTATGCCCCTGAACGTCCTGTATGTCAACTGGCTGGTGAAGGATGCCAGAGCCAAGGGCCGCGGCTACGATCCCATGCCCGGCGAGGAAAACATGAAGCTGCGCGACGAGGACGATGTCCCGCCCTTTGCCATTGCGATCCTGCCTATCGTGTTCATCATCGCGTTCTGCTTCATCGCCGTTCTGGCATTCCATATGGACTCCAGCCGGGCTGTCGTCTACGCCTCCCTGCTGGGCGCCCTCATCATGCTGGCCACCTGCCGCAAGTACATCCATGTGGAAAACAAGTTCAAGATGCTGGGCGACCAGATCTCTTTCATGATGCCTATCGTCATCGGCACCTCCATCGTGGTGGGGTTCGCTTCCGTCGTCGCCAATACCGAGGTTTACAACGCCGTGGTCGGCTGGATTATGAACGCGAATATGAATCCTTATGTTCTGGTGGTGATCGGTACCACCCTGATCTGTATCCTGTGCGCCGATTGCTTAGGCGGTTCCTCCTCCTTTTTGGCCCTCATGGGACAAAAGGTGTTGGATATGGGAGCTAATGCCGAGGCCGTCCACCGCCTGACCGCCATTACCTCTACCGCCTTTGACTCCATGCCCCATAACGGCTCCATGTGCATGATCCTGATGTGCTACGGCTATGAGCATAAGGACGCCTACAAGTATCTGATGGTCAGCAATATTGCCATTCCCATGATCATGTCGCTCGTGTCCATGGTTGTGGCTATGGTCGCCTACTGACCGGATATTCTCAGATTCGCGGCAAGCTCCGTCCGCCCTTCCCATGCCGGAAGGAGCGGACGGAGCTATATACAGGAAGAAGATCATTTTGCTGAAGAGACTCCTTCGGTGTGAAATGATCGCGCTACAGTTCAGGAGGATGCCCAACATGCAGAACAAATACCCCCATCTGACCAGCCCCATCAAGATCGGCAATGTGACGTTCCGGAACCGGATGTGCTCCGCCCCCATGGGCGCCACCGACATCACGGCGGACTGCTGCCTCGGCCCCCGGTCCGTTGGCTTTTACGAGTTGCGGGCCAAGGGCGGCGCGGCCTCCGTCACGGTGAGCGAGCTGGTGGTCCATCCGGCCACCGACGGCTCCCACATGCTCCATCTGGACCTCAAGACCGTGGGCAGCCTCGCGTCCTTTACCTACACCGCCGACGCCATCCGCCGCCACGGGGCGGTGCCCAGCGTGGAGCTGTCCCACTCCGGCCAGTACGCCGGGACGTACATGGCGGACAAGGAGAAAAAGGCGGGCCTGTGCCAGTATGGCCCCAGCGACGGCGTCCGGCCCGACGGCCTGCCGGTGAAGGGTCTGACGAAGGAGCAGATTGCGGACATTGTCAAGGCCTACGGCGACGCCGCGGCCCTCGCCAAGCGGGCGGGCTTCGAGATGGTCATGGTCCACTGCGGCCACACGTGGCTCATCAACCAGTTCCTGTCCCCCTTCTTCAACCACCGGGACGACGAGTACGGCGGCAGTCTTGAAAACCGCACCCGCTTCGCCCGGGAGGTGCTCACCTCCGTCCGGAACGCTGTGGGCCCCGGCTTCCCCATCGAAATGCGCATGAGCGGCTCTGAGCTGTTCGAGGGCGGCTACGATCTGGAGGAGGGCTGCAGGATCGCCCACGCGCTGGAGGATCTGGTGGACATCATCCACGTCTCCGCCGGTTCCTATCAGTTCGGCTTCTTCAACACCCATCCGTCCATGTTCTCCCCCCACGGGGTGAATGTCTATCTGGCCGCCGAGATCAAAAAGCACGTCTCCAAGCCAGTGGCCACCATCGGCGCCATCAACGACCCGGCCATGATGGAGGACGTCATCGCCAGCGGAAAGGCCGACCTTATCGACATGGCCCGGGAGCTGCTGGCCGACCCCTTCCTGCCCGGCAAGGTCATGGCAGGGCGGGAGGACGAGATCGTCCACTGCCTGCGGTGCTTCACCTGCATGGCGGAGCGGCCCACCACCCAGACCCGCCGCTGCGCGGTAAATCCCCTCATCGGCCGGGAGTGCGACGGCATGGAGGTCACGCCGGTGCTGCGGCCCAAAAAGGTGATCGTGGCGGGCGGCGGCGTGGCCGGACTGAAGGCCGCCGTCACTGCGGCCCAGCGGGGGCATAAGGTCATCCTGTGCGAAAAATCCGGCGAGCTGGGCGGCATTCTCAAGTGCGAGCAGGCCGTGCCCTTCAAGCGGGAAATGTACGAGCTGGGGCTGACGCTGGAGCGGCAGGCCCGCCGGGAGGGCGTGGACATCCGGCTGAACACCGCCGTCACCCCAGAGTACGTGGAGGAGGAGCAGGCGGACGCCCTCATTCTGGCCGTGGGCTCCAACCCTATCGTGCCGCCTCTGCCCGGCATTGACGGCGATAACGTGATCGTGGTCAACGACTATTACAAAAACGCCGAGAAGGTGGGCGATACCGTGGTGGTGCTGGGCGGCGGTCTTGCCGGCTGTGAATGCGCCGTCCATCTGGCGCAGGAGGGCAAGACCGTCCATCTGGTGGAGATGCGGGACACGCTGGCGCCGGACTGCAACATCCGCCACCGGCCCATCCTCATGCGGCAGATCGACTCGCTGGTGAACGTCCACCTGTCCGCCGCAGGCAAGGCGGTGACGCCGGAGGGCCTGCTGTGCGCCGATGCCGACGGCAACGAGGTGCTCGTGCCCGGCGAGACAATCATCTGCGCCGTAGGCCAGCGGGCCAACCGCGCTGATGCGGAAGTGCTCCACACCGCCGCGCCCTTTGTGCGGGAGGTAGGCGACTGCATCCGCCCGGCCAATATCACCAAGGCTGTGTACGAAGGCTATCACGCCGCGTTGGATGTTTAAGCTGTATCTGCAAAAGATTGACCGCCCGGAGACAGTTTCTGTCTCCGGGCGGTTTTTGCGTAAAATTTGCGCCTTTTTGCGAAAAAACGCGGCGTATTTTTTCGTCGGATGGGCACGCCGCACCCATATTTCGTATATCCCGTCGAAAAGTCGTCCGCTTTTGCCCTTGTCCCGGGGTGGACGCTGTGGTACACTGAACAAAAAACAACAGCCCGTCTCGCCGTGTACTGGCGGAACGGTTTTTACATCCCGAAAGGACGATACCCATGAGAAAAAAGATCGCGGCATTTCTGGCGGCGGCCCTGCTGGCAGGGACAGTTTGTCCCGCCTGGGCGGCTGCGGCGGAGCAGGCTCCCGCCGTTACCTTTCAGCCCTCCGACGTTGTGACGGACGTTTCCGCTCGTCTGGACGGAACGGAGGGAAAAACGCCGGTGGAGGCCATTGTGGAGCTGTCTGCCCCGCCTGTGTTGTCTGCGCCGGAGGGAGAGCGTTCCGTCCGCCGGGCGGACATTGCCGCGGAGCAGGACGCACTGCTGGAGCAGATCGCCGAGCTGACCGGAGCAGACAGCCTGACGGCGGAGCACCGCTATTTCATGACGGTCAACGCCGTGGCGGTGATCGTGCCCTATGATGCTCTGGACGGCATTCGGGCACTGGACGGCATAATGTCCGTCCACCCGGCGGAGCGCTTTGCCGCGCCGGACAGCACCGGGAGCACTCAAACGGTGACCGCCGGGGAGAACTTGACCACGCTGGATATGGTGGGGGCGAACGCCGCATGGGCCGCTGGTTACGACGGCGCGGGGACGGTGGTGGCCGTCATTGACACCGGGCTGGACACGGACCATCCCGCCTTTGAGACCGACCCAGACCCGGACACCGCCGTGCTGGACCGCGGCGCCGTGGCGGAGGTGCTGGACAGCCTGAACGCCGCCGGGGAGTACGACGGCCTGACGGCGGAGGACGTGTACATCAGCGGCAAGATCCCCTTTGCCTTTAACTACGCCGACGGGAGCACCGACGTGACCCATGACAACGACCGTCAGGGCGACCACGGCACCCATGTGGCGGGCATTATCGGGGCAGACGGGCCGGACGCTGATGTTGCCGGCCTTGCGCCGAAGGCCCAGCTGCTCATCATGAAGGTGTTCGGCAATAGCGAGGACAGTGCGTCGGAAACTATGCTGCTGGCGGCGCTGGAGGATGCGGTGCTGCTGGGCGCGGACGTGATCAACATGAGTCTTGGCACCCCCGCCGGGTTTTCCGGCGGAACGGTGTCCTACATCAAGGCGCTTGACGCCGCCGCAGAGGCGGGGATCATCGTGTGTGCCGCCGCGGGCAACGACTACAGCTCCGCTTACGGCAACGTGAGCGGCACGAATCTCGGGACAACGTCCAACATCGACGTGGGCACGGTGAACGACCCTGCGTCCCTGTCCGGCGTGCTGGCGGTGGCCAGCGTGAACAGCACGTGGGCGCTGTCCGACGGCGTGACGCTGGCGAGCGGCGACTTTGTAGCCGTCAGCGATCAGGGCGCATCCTTTGGGCTGAGGCGCTTTGCCGCGCTGACGGCGGAGAAGGGCCGTGAGGACGGAAAATATGAATTTTTCGTGGTGCCCGGAGCTGGCAGGGAAGAAGACTTTACAGGTGTTGATGTGTCCGGAAAAATCGCAGTCATCCGCCGGGGAGAGATCCCCTTCGCGGAGAAGTATGCCAACGCCTGCGCCGCCGGGGCGGCGGCTGTCATCATCTGCAACAACGAGGACAGTACTGTGCTCATGGACCTCAGCGGTGTGGGGGAGTATGACCGCCCCTGCGTGCTGGCGGCACGGAAAAACGGCGAGCGGCTCATCGCCGCGGCGGGGAAGGATGGCACGGGGACGCTGACAGTGGCGGCGGAGCCGCGCTCCGCGAGGACGGAGGATGGCTGGCGGCTCAGCGATTTTTCCAGCTGGGGGCCGCTGCCTGACCTGTCCCTGAAGCCAGACCTTGCCGCCGTGGGCGGGAATGTGTACTCCACCCGGGACGACGGGACCTATGGCGAGCTGAGCGGCACCTCCATGGCCTCGCCCCAGCTGGCGGCCATGGCGGCGGTGACTCTCCAGTACGTCCGGGAGAAGTTCGGCCTTGACGGCGCGGACGCCCGGGACATGGTCCAGACACTGCTGATGAACACGGCGGTCCCCATGGCCCAGACCGACGGCGTGAAATACTCCCCCCGGAAGCAGGGGGCTGGCCTTGCCAACGTGGGCGGCGCAGTGACTACGCCGGTGCTGCTGACGGTGAAGGGGAGCGAGCTTCCCAAGGCGGAGCTGGGCGGCGACCGTGGGCAGAGCGGGGTCTACCGCGTCACCTTCACTGCCCATAACCTGATGGACGAGCCCCATTCCTATGTACTTTCCGCCGACCTGCTGACAGAGACGGCGGAAAACGGCGCGATGATCCAGCGCGCCCGGGTTCTGAACGCTTCCGTGACCTTTTCCGGCGCGGACGGCGGCAGTTCCGCAGCCGGGGCGGCCACGGTGGTCACCGTCCCCGCTGGAGAGGAGACGGAGGTCACGGTGACGGTGCGGCTGTCGCCGGAAGAGCGCCGGACGCTGCGGGAGACCTTCCCCAACGGCGTGTATGTGGAGGGATACGTTTCGCTCAGGAGCGCAGAGGAGGGCGTTCCAGCCCTGACCGTCCCCATGCTGACCTTCTTCGGAGACTGGAGCCGCGCGCCGCTCTTTGAGCGGACATATGTCGCGGAGTACGACGCGCTGGACAATGCGGACGGTGATCTGACCGGCAATTCCGCCTATCCCTTTGAGATTGTCACCGGGGACGACAGCTATCTGGGCATGAACCCTGTGGCGGCGGATCAGACCTATATTCCTGCCCGCTCCAACGCCCTGAACCCGGACGGCGGCGAGGGCGGCGTGATCGAAAACCTGACCCTTGACCTCTACCGGAACGCCCGGAGCATCACCGTCGATGTGCTGGATCGGTATGGCGCGAGCCTGTACCGGAGCACGGCGGAGTATGTGCGGAAGTCCGTCTATATGGACAGCATCGGCGGCCTGTACCCGGCGGTGTGGACGGATTACGCGGAGGATTTCGGCTTTGATCCCCGGGAATACGGTCTGAAAAACGGTGACGCCGTCACCATCCGCATCACCGGTGAAAAGGACGCGGAAGGGTCGTACCGGCAGGAGGTCATCACTATCCCGGCGTACATAGACGGCGCCGCGCCCAGCGTGCAGGCCGTGGGGGTGGACCGTGAGCCGGGGGGCAGCTGCCGCCTGACGGTGACGGCGCAGGACAACTGCTACCTTGCGGGCTTCCTTGCCCTGTCCGCCGATGGCCGGACGGTGCTGAGCCGGTACGCGGCGGATCAGCGGGTCCGGGGGGCGCAGGTGTCCGCTGAGTTGGACGTGACGGACGTTATCCTCGTGTCCGGCGGGAAATTCCTGCTGTGCGCCATGGATTATGCCCGGAACACCGCTTTGTACGAGGTGAACGTGCTGCTGGACGGGGAGAGCACCATCCTGCCCGATGGGGCGCTGTACGCCTATTATTCGGATTTTGACGGGCAGGGTTGGTATCAGCTGGATCCGGAGGGCGGCCCGGCGGAGAGCGCTTTCCTCGACTACCTCGGCGGCATCACCGCAGCGGAAACGGTAGACGATTACATTTTTGCCGCGTCTGGCGGGAAAATTTACGCCGTAGGCACCGCGGACTTCCAGCCGGTGGAGGTGTGCGGCCTCGGGTTGGAGTACAGCGACGAGATCGCGGACCTCGCCTACCGGCCAGCGGACGGCCTTTTGTACGCACTGGCCCGGATGGGGGAGGGCTACGCCCTGTTCACCGTCGATCCCGCGACGGAGGAGACGGAGAAGCTGTCGGAGGTGGACAAAAATATCCTCTCCGGCTTCGGCGCGGCGGCCGCGCTGGCCTGCGGCCCGGACGGCGGGCTGTATCTGCTGGCGGGCCGGGCGGCGGAGAGCGGCGGGGAGGGGCTGGCTCTCTATCGCCGGGACGCCGACGGCGGCTGGCAGCTCTGGGAGGAGCTGGGGCTGACGCTGGAAAACGCGGAACTGTCCGCCGCTTTTGACGGGGATACGCTGTATTTCACCTGCTACCGGAAAAGTCAGGAGGACCCGGACGACGTGTCCGCGCGTCTTTACGCGTGGACGGCGGAGGATGGCCTGCGGGAGGTGGGCGAGCTGCCCGCTCTGCCCTTTGACGCGCTGGTGCTCACCAGTGGAACGGACGCGGAGTTCCCGGCGGACGGCGATGCAACGGCGGCGACCCTTAATGTCGGCAGCCGTCATCTGGAGCGGAGCGCCGGATTCACGCTGGCGGTGGAGAATGTCCGGCCGTGGTATGTGGACGGGAAAAATTACCGGGTGAGCTGGTCCAGCAGCGATGAGACGGTGGCCGCCGTGGATGCCCGGGGGAACGTCACCGCCCGGAGCGAGGGAACGGCGGAAATCACCGCCACCCTCTCCCGGCAGGGCAGTCCGGACGTGACCGCCCGCTGCACCGTGACGGTGGAGCCGGGGGCGCAGCTCCACGCCCTCGGGGCGGACGGAACGTGGGTGACGCTGGATGTCAAAACCTTCCGGCAGCCCAAGGCGGAGGAGACGCAGCTCATTTCTGACGCGTCCGCCGCGGCCTATGCCGTGTCCGCCGGGCTGGAGGGGCAGGATGTGATCTTCGCCCTCGATTCCGGTGAAGCCAGAGACGGCGAGCTCTGTCCGGTGTATACCCTTTACACCTATGACGCCGTGACGTGGGCGCTTCTGGACAGCCGGGAGCTGACCCGGACGTGGTTCGTCAGCCCGGAGCAGATGCCGGAGTGCGGCTTCCGGGATCTGGCCTACGACCCGGCCACCGGCTATCTCGCCGCGGCGGCGGGGCAGTGCCTGTTCGCCATCGACGTGCAGCACGGACGGTTCTACATGGCCGCCGACGCATCTGAGCAGTTGGGGGACGCGGAGTTTGCGGGCCTCACCTTTGACAGCGGCGGAAACGGCTGGTATGTGGACAGCCGGGGCGGCGTGGGCGAGATCCGCGCCTATCTGGGTGCCGCCGACCTCGGAAAGGCGGAGACTGTGCTGCGCACAGGCGGCGATGTGCCGGAGCTGTCGTCCGTGGAGTACGACGAACTTTCCGGGCGGCTGTGGATCGTCTGGGACGGACGGCTGTACGGCGCGGAGCGGGGGCAGAGCGGTTACAGCATCACCCGTTCGGTTGGCCTTGGCGGCGGAGCGTCCTGCCTGTTCACCCGGCACTGGCCGGAGGGCTGAAAAGGAAATATTATATGAGGGAAAAGCGGACATACTGAGTATGATCTGCTTGGAACTGTCAAAAACCTCGTAGAGTTTCGCCAACCCAGCGGCGAAAAATCGAAAAATGGGGCCCCCACAAGGCTGTCGCCTTGTGGGGAGAGAAGCAGTCCTGACACGTGTGAAGTTTTCCGCCTGCGGGAAACGGAACTTGGTGTCAGGGACTGCGACGACTTCCGCTTTTTGCCACGCTCCGGCGCATAATTTCCGTGCCGCGCTCATACAGTCCTGTATACGGAAAAGGCACGGACAAGGAGGGCGGCGGAATGGATACCACCACATACAGACGGAGAACGGCGGGCCGGGGGAGCCGGACGGCGTCGCGGCGGCGGAGCGGCCTGCCCCTCCGGGAGCGCCGCCGATTAATCCAGCTGGCGGCCAGCGCCGGGCTGTTTCTGCTGGTATTCTTTGGCCGGGGAGTGTTCCCGGAGCAGATGGCGGCGTGGAAGTCTATTCTCAGCGCGGACGTGGACTTCCGGGGCGCGGTGGCCCAACTGGGGGAGAACGTCTCCGACGGGGCGCCGGTGCTGGAGGCGCTGGAGGTGTTCTGGGCGGATATGACAGGGCAGGAGACCGAGCCTCAGCCGTCGGAGCCCGGCGGTCAGGCGGGCTTGCCCGTCTCCGCGCGGCCAGTGCTGCCCGGCGTACTGGAGCGGGCGTATCATCCAGCCTTCGGCGATCAGCCGGCGTTTGTCCAGCAGGTGCGGGACAGCGACGAGATGGGCAGCGGCACCGACGAACCGGCGGAGGACCCGGTGGTGACGGCGGTGGCCCAGCAGTACACGGCGGACGGCGTGGCCCTGCCGGAAAACGTGAGCCTGCAATATTACAATTTGGGATTGGATAAGACGGCAGTGCCGGTGGCGGGCACTGTCACGTCGCCCTTCGGCTTCCGGGACCACCCGGTGAGCGGCGACTATCTCTTTCACAACGCGGTGGACATCGGCGTGAAGGCCGGGACGGACGTGCTGGCCTACGCCGACGGTACGGTGCGGTACATCGGGGAGAACAGCGTTTACGGGCTGTACGTCAAGCTGGATCACGCCAACGGCGTGTCCACCTTTTACGCCCACTGCAAGAAGCTGCTGGTGAAAAAAGGCGAGACGGTGAAGTGTGGGCAGGTCATCGCCAAGTCCGGCGAGACGGGGAACGCCACCGGCCCCCATCTTCATTTTTCCGTGGAAAAGGACGGCGTGCGGCTGAACCCGGCCTATTACCTTGGGCAGACATGAAAAGGCTGCGGATCACGCCGGGGTTTCTGCTGCTGATGGCGGTGCTGTTCTACGTGGACGAGGGCAGCGGTATGCTGGGCTGGGCGGTGCTGGCCTGCACCCTTCACGAGCTGGGGCACTACGGGGTGAGCCGCGCCTTTGGCGGGCGGTTCGGCTGGCTGGAGCTGTCGGCGGTGGGGGCGGGGATGAGCATGGAGTACCCGGAGCCGCTGAGCTACGGCCGGGAGATCCTTGTCTCGCTGGCGGGGCCGGGGGTGAACCTGCTCTCCGGCTGGCTGTGCGCCCGGGCGGGCTGGTATCTCCCGGCGGGGGTAAACTTCGGGCTGGGGGCATTCAACATCCTGCCCGTCCTGCCGCTGGACGGCGGGCAGGCGCTGTGGTGCGGCCTTTCGGCCCTCTTCGGTGTGGAGCGGGCCGACCGGGCGCTGACCGGGACGGCGGGGATGCTGCTGGGCCTGCTGGCCGGGGCGGGAGCCGTCATGGCGGCGGGGTACGCCAACTTCACCCTGCTCATCACGTCGGGGTGGCTCGTGTGGATGGCGCTGGCCCGGCGGCGGGCAAAATAAGTTATGGTTGTAATTTTCGCTCCGGAGTGGTACAATAACCTGAGTACGGCGGGCTTGCCCGCGCAGGCACTGCATTACGGAAAAGGAGCGTGAGGCGTTATGGCCGAAGGCAGAGAATACATTTCCCGCCCGGGTGAGCTGGGCGACATCAACATTTCAGAGGAAGTCCTCGCCATGATCGCGGCTGCGGCCGCGCTGGAGGTGGAGGGCGTCAGCGCCCTTGGCTCCGGCGTGGGCGGCGATATGGCGGCGGCCAACAAGAAGGGACTGGCCAAGGCCATCCATCTCAGCGTGGAAGAGGATCAGGTGACCGTGGAGATCGCTCTGCTGGTGGCCTACGGCTATGCGGTGCCCACGGTGGCCCGGGCCGTGCAGGACGCCATCATCAGCGCCGTGGAGAACACCAGCGGACTGCACGTGGCCTGCGTCAACGTGTCCGTCACCGGCGTGATCTTCCACAATAAGTAAAAAACAGCGTCAGCACCGGGCAGGGAAACCTGCCCGGTGTTATTTTGTGCTAAAATCTTCCGGGGAAAGTTCAGAGAAATGTCATACTTGAGGGGTTCCCTTTTCGGAGGAAAGAGTGTATAATATGCAACTGATAATGCATAATTGCGCCTGTACGCAGGCGGGGCGGCGGAGCGCCGCCGTGAAAGGATGAGAGAGATGACCAGAAGCAACGCCCGGGAGATTGCGGTACATTTTACCTTTGAACTGGGTTTTTCCGACCTGAACGCAGACGAGCTGCTGGAGCGAAACATGACGGAGGAGCTGTTCGCCCAGCGGGCCGGTGAGGCGGACCTTTACGCCCAGCTGCCGGACAAGCCTCAGGGGGATTACATCTCCGCTCTGGTGCGGGGGGTGTTCTCCCACGGCGCGGAGCTGGACGGCTACATCGGCCAGTACGCCAAGGGCTGGCGCTTTTCCCGGATCGACCGGGTGGCGGCGGCCATCATGCGGGTGACCATGTACGAGATCCTCTATATGCCCGAGGTGCCCAACAAGGTGGCCATCAACGAGGCGGTGGAGATCGCCAAGAAGTATCTGGACGACGACGTGGTAAAGTTCGTCAACGGGATCCTCGGCTCCTTCGTGCGGGCGGAGTTCCCTGAAGAGAACTGACCGAAAAAGGAAGGGTGCGCCATGAGCCGGCTTTGTATCGGATTTGACACCAGCAACTACACCACCTCCGCCGCCGTGTTCGACGGGGAGACGGGCCACAACTGCGGCCGCCTGCTGACGGTGCCGGAGGGCTCCCTCGGCCTGCGGCAGAGCGACGCGCTGTTCCAGCACGTGAAGCGGCTGCACCTGATGGTGGAGCAGCTCCGGGCGGACGGCGTCCTCGGGCAGATCGGGGCGGTGGGCGCGTCCACCCGCCCCCGGGAGGTGGAGGGCTCCTACATGCCGTGCTTCCTCGTGGGCGAGGGGCAGGGCAGGGCGCTGGCCGCCGTGCTGGGCGTGCCCTTTTACCCCTGCTCCCATCAGCAGGGGCACATTGCCGCCGCCGCGTGGTCCGCGGGCCGGGCGGACCTGATGGACACGCCTCATCTGGCGTGGCACCTGTCCGGCGGCACCACGGAGCTGCTGTACGTCCGGCCGGAGGGCTGCTCCGTCCGGGCGGAGCTCATCGGCGGCACGTCGGACATCTCGGCGGGCCAGCTGGTGGACCGGGTCGGCGTGTCGCTGGGGCTGGATTTCCCAGCGGGCAAGGTCATGGACGCCCTGTCCCGGCAGTCGGAGCGGTCGGAGCGGTTCGAGGTGAAGCTTCAGGGCCGGACGTTTTCTCTGTCTGGCATGGAAAACAAGATCAAGGCCATGGCGGAAAAGGGCGCGGCCCCGGCGGATGTGGCCCGGTTCACCTTTGAGACGCTGGCCTCCATTTTGGAGCGGGCCACGCAGGCGGCCAAGGATGAGTTTGGCGACCTGCCGGTGCTGTGCTCCGGCGGCGTGGCGTCCAATACGCTGCTGCGGCAGCGGCTGGAGCCGCTGGGGGCCATTTTCGCGCCGCCCCAGTATTCCACGGATAACGCGCTGGGCGTGGCGGTGCTGGCTCACCGGGCGCTGGAACAGGAGGGCGCGGAATGAATCTGTCCGAGCTTCCGGTCTACAGCGTATCGCAGGTCAACGGTTATCTCAAGCGCCTTATGGATGGTGACGGTCTGCTGGCCGGCCTGCTGGTCCGGGGCGAGATCTCAAACTATAAAAAATACCCCTCCGGACACCATTATTTCTCCCTCAAGGACGAGCAGGGGGCCATCCGCTGCGTTATGTTCCGGGGGGACGCTTCCCGGCTCCGGTTCCGTCCGGCCAACGGGATGCAGGTGGTGGCCTACGGCCGAGTGACGGTCTACCCCCGGGACGGACAGTATCAGCTTTATTGCAGTGAGCTGTTCACCGACGGACAGGGGGATCTGAACGCCGCCTTTGAGCAACTCAAGGCGAAGCTGGCCAAAGAGGGGCTGTTCGACACGGCAGCCAAGCAGCCGCTGCCGAAATATCCGAAGAAGATCGCACTGGTCACCTCCCCGGCGGGGGCGGCGGTGCGGGATATGCTCCGCATCCTGAAGGCCCGCTGGCCCATGGCGCAGGTGCTGGTGGTGCCGGTGCGGGTGCAGGGCGAAGAGGCGGCGGGCGAGATCGCCGCCGCCATCCACGCCGTGAACAACCGGGCGGATGTGGACCTGATCATCACCGGCCGGGGCGGCGGCTCCATGGAGGACCTGTGGGCCTTCAACGAGGAGATCGTGGCCCGGGCCATCTACGTATCCAATATTCCGGTGATCTCTGCTGTGGGGCACGAGCCGGATGTGACCATTGCCGACTACGTGGCCGACCTGCGGGCGGCCACCCCGTCCAACGGCGCGGAACTGGCGGTGCCCGACCAGAACGAGATCCGGCAGACGCTGGATCAGCTCCAGAGCCGCATGGCCGCCGCCCTGCGGGCGAAGGTGTCCGTGCAGCGGCAGCGGCTGGAGCGGCTGCGCTCCGCGCAGGCCCTCCGGAGCATGCGCGCCCCGCTGGACGAGCGGCGGATGTGGCTTGAAATGCAGCGGCGGCGCATGGCCGGAGCCTGCTCCGCCAGAGTTTCCACGGAGCGCACACGGCTTGCCGGGGCCTGCGCCGGGCTGGATGCCATGAGCCCCCTGAAGGTGCTGGCCCGGGGCTATGCCGTGGCCCGCGGCGAGGCGGGGGTCATTTCCTCCGTGGAGCAGGCGGCGGTGGGAGACGAGATCAGTGTACTGGTGACGGACGGAGCGCTCCGCTGCCGGGTAGAGGGAAAGGAGAAGCGCAAATGGCGGCAAAAAAACAGCTGAGCTTCGAGCAGTCCATGGACCGGCTGGAGCAGATCGTAAAGGAACTGGAGCGGGGCGAGTGCACGCTGGACGAGGCCATGGCCCTGTTTGAAGAGGGCAGCAAGCTGGCGGGCAGCTGCTCCGACCTGCTGGACAAGGCGGAGCAGAAGGTGACGAAGCTCCTTTCCGCGGACGGCGAAGAGGAAGTCCCCTTTGAGGAAGCGGGGGAGTAACATGGAGTTCAAGCAGGAGATGGCGCGATACCGCTCCATGGTGGAAGCGCGTCTGGCCGGGGCCATCCCGGAGGGCGGACTGGAGGACGCCATGCGGTACAGCCTGCTGGCCGGGGGCAAGCGCATCCGGCCGGTGCTGGCGCTGGCGTTCTGTGCGCTGGCCGGAGGAGCGCCGGAGACGGCTCTGGACGCGGCCTGTGGAGTAGAAATGCTTCACACCTATTCCCTCATTCACGACGACCTGCCCTGCATGGATAACGATGACCTGCGCCGGGGCCGCCCCACCTGCCACAAGGTGTACGGCGAGTGCGTGGCCACGCTGGCAGGGGATGCTCTTCAGGCGGCGGCCTTCGAGTGGGTGCTGTCTCCCAACGGGCCGGCGGCGGATGCCCGGGCCCGGATGGGCCTTGAGTTTGCCCGGGCCGTAGGCGCGGCGGGGATGTGCGGCGGCCAGTATCTCGACATGGACGCCGAGGGCCGTCAGCCCACACTGGATGAGCTCAACGCCATCCACAGAAAAAAGACGGCGGCGCTGCTCATTACGGCCTGCCGCATCGGCGTGCTGTGCGCCGGGATCAGGGCGGACACGGAAGCGCTCCTTGCCGCGGCGGAGCGCTATGCGGAGCAGCTGGGCATGGCGTTCCAGATCCGGGACGATCTGCTGGACGAGATCGCCACCACCGAAGAGCTGGGCAAGACCGCCGGCTCCGATCAGGCCAACGGCAAGCACACCTTCGTGACCCTGCTGGGCCGGGAGAAGTGCGAAGCGCTGGTGCTGGAGCACACGGCGCGGGCGAAGGCCGCCCTGTCCGCCGCAGGCGGAGACGAGGCGTTCCTGTGCGCGCTGGCGGACGCGCTGGCGGAGCGGAACCAATGAGAAACGCCGCGTTTTCCGGCGAAATTTTGAAAAAGAGGCGTTTTTTATGGTCAATCAGGTGCTGCTGCTGTCCGTCTGCTCCTGGGCGCTGGCCCAGATTTTGAAATTCTTCATCTCGGCTGCGATAAACCGGAAGTTCGAGCTTACCTATCTGCTGACCGGCGGCGGGATGCCGAGCTCCCACTCCTCGCTGGTGTGCACCTGCGCCACCTGTACGGCCATTTTGTCCGGCGTGCAGTCCAACCTGTTCGCCATCAGCGTGGTGCTGGCCCTTATCGTCATGTACGACGCGGCCAACGTCCGCAAGGAGACGGGCAATCAGGCAAAAGTCCTCAATTATATGATGGAAAACTGGGCGAACAATAAGCCGGAGCTTTTCGCCAAGGACCTCAAGGAACTCATCGGCCACACATGGCTTCAGGTGGTCATGGGGGCCATTCTGGGCGTGATTGTGGGCCTTGTTGGCTGCGCCCTCTGGCCGTAAACAGAAAAAATCAACCGAAGGAGGTGAGACGCCGACATGGAAAATCTGCATCACATGACGGACACGCAGGCCGTGCAGCTGTGCGAAAAGCTGCGGCACCGTCTGGTGGAGTCCGTATCGAAGACCGGCGGCCATCTGGCGTCCAACCTCGGCGTGGTGGAGCTGACGGTGGCCATCCACCGAGTGTTTGACACCGACGAGGACCGTCTGGTGTTCGACGTGGGCCACCAGTGCTACTGCCATAAGATTCTGACGGGGCGGGACAGCGCCATGGGGACGCTGCGCTCCTTCGGCGGGCTGTCCGGCTTTCCGAAGCCCTCGGAGAACCGGGCGGACGCCTATATCGCGGGCCACGCGTCCAACGCGGTGTCGGTGGCGCTGGGCATGGCCCGGGCCCGGACGCTGCTGCACGAGGACTACTCCGTGCTGGCCTTATTGGGGGACGGCGCCCTCACCGGCGGCCTTGCCTATGAGGGCTTGACCAACGCCGGACAGAGCGGTGAACCTCTTATCGTCATCCTCAACGACAACGGCATGTCCATCACCCAGAACGTGGGCAGCGTGGCCGATTATCTGGCCCACCAGCGGCTCAAGCCCCAGTATCTGCGGCTCAAGAAGGCGTACAGGTCCCTGACCAGCCACGGCCCGCTGGGCCGGGGCATTTACCGCATCACCCACGTGCTCAAGCAGGCCGTGAAGGATGCGGTGCTGCCGTGCAGCATGTTCGAGGACATGGGCTTTGCCTACGTGGGGCCGGTGGACGGTCACGACGTGGCCCAGCTGACCCATGTGATGCAGTACGCGAAGGATCTGAACTGTCCGGTGCTGGTCCACGTCAAGACGAAGAAGGGCAAGGGCTACGGCCCCGCCGAGCTGGAGCCGGACCGGTTCCACGGCATCGGCCCCTTCGACCCGGAGACGGGAGAGAGCCTGAAAGGCTCTGGAACAGATTTTTCCGCCGTATTCGGCGAGACGCTGTGCGCGCTGTCGAAAAAGGATGCAAGGATCTGCGCCCTGACGGCGGCCATGCAGTCGGGCACCGGGCTGGACGGCTTCGCTCTCCAGTACCCGGAGCGTTTTTTTGATGTAGGTATCGCTGAGGGCCACGCCGCCGCCATGGCGGGCGGCCTTGCGAAGCAGCGGATGATTCCCGTATTCGCCGTGTATTCCACGTTTTTGCAGCGGTCCTATGATATGCTGCTTCACGACGTGGCCCTGCAGGGGCTGCATGTGGTGCTGGCGGTGGACCGGGCGGGCCTTGTGGGCAGCGACGGCGAGACCCATCAGGGCATTTTTGACGTCGCCTACCTTTCCTCGGTGCCCGACATGGACATCCTGTGTCCGGCCAGCTTCGCGGAGCTGCGGGCCATGCTGGAGCACGCGGTGTGCAGGCTCCGGGGCCCGGTGGCCGTCCGCTATCCCCGGGGCGGCGAGGGAGCCTACCGGGAGATGTCCGGCGTGGAGGGGAGCGTGACGCTCCGGCCCGGCACGGACATCGCCCTCATCGCCTACGGTACCATGGTCAATGAGGTGCTGGCGGCAGCGGACCTGCTGGCGGAGCGGAACGTCTCCGCCCGGGTGGTGAAGCTCAACAGCATCAAGCCGCTGGACATGGAGCCGGTGCTTCAGGCGGCCCGGGAGGCCGGGCGGCTGCTGACGGCGGAGGAGTGCGTCTCCTCTGGCTGCGTGGGGCAGCGCATTGCCGGGGAGTTGCTGGAGCGGGGTGTGCCTCTGCGGTCGTACACCATGGTGAATCTGGGCGACCGCTTTGTGCAGCACGGCACGGTGCCGCAGCTGCGGCAGCTGTGCGGGATCGACGGGAAATCTATCTGCCGCAAGGCATTGGAGGTGTTGGAACGTGGCTAAAAAGCGTCTGGATGTGCTCATGGTGGAGCAGGGGCTGGCGGACAGCCGCCAGAAGGCGCAGGCCCTCATCATGGCGGGGCAGGTGTTCATCGGTGACCGCCGGTACGACAAGGCCGGGGCCTCGGTGGACGAAAACGAGACGCTGGAGCTGCGGGGGCAGACGCTGAAATACGTCAGCCGAGGCGGCCTGAAGCTGGAAAAGGCTATGGCGCAGTTCCCCATCTCGCTGGACGGAAAAATTGCCGCGGACATCGGCGCGTCCACCGGCGGCTTTACCGACTGTATGCTACAGAACGGCGCGGCGAAGGTGTACGCCGTGGACGTGGGATACGGCCAGCTGGCGTGGTCCATCCGGAACGACCCCCGGGTGGTGTGTCTGGAGCGGACGAACGCCCGGTATCTCACCGCGGAGCAGATTCCCGACCCGCTGGATTTCGCGTCTATCGACGTGTCCTTCATCTCACTCAAGCTCATCCTGCCCGCCCTGCGGCCGCTGATGCGGGAGACGGGGCAGGTCGCCGCGCTGGTCAAGCCCCAGTTCGAGGCCGGCCGGGAAAAGGTGGGCAAAAAGGGCGTGGTCCGGGACCCGGCCGTCCACCTGGAGGTGCTGCAAAACTTCCTGACCCACGCCGCGGACGCCGGATTTACTGTAAGGGGATTGACCTTTTCACCCATTCGGGGACCTGAGGGAAACATCGAATATCTGGGCTTTCTGACCGTGGAGGAGGGGGCGGCCTACGACGGCGATTTACAGGCGCTGGTCGATGAATCACACAAGACGCTGGAGGGAAAGCCGTGAAAGTTGTCCTCAGTCCCAACCCCTACCGCGATCTGGGGTTGAAGGCGGCGCAGTCCGCGAAAAAAGTATTGGATCACAGTGGAGTGGAGTCGGTTATCTGCCTGCCCTTCTCGCTGGACGAGCACAGCCGGGTGGACATCCCGCCCCACGTGAGACTGGCTCCGCTGGCGGAGGAATTGCCCGGGGCGGATATGCTCATCTGCTTTGGCGGCGACGGCACCATCCTCCATGCGGCCAAGGACGCGAACCCTTATCATATCCCCATTCTGGGCGTGAATATGGGCAGCGTGGGCTTCATGGCCGAGCTGGAGCACGGTGAACTGTCCCTGCTGTCCCGGCTGGTCAGCGGGAAGTATGAGCTGGAGGACCGCATGATGCTGGACGTCGCGGTTCGGCGGGAGGGCAAGGTCATCTACTCCGACACCGCCCTCAACGACGCGGTACTTACCAAGGGCGCGGTGGCCCGGGTGCTGGATCTGGATGTGACGGGAGACCGGGTGCTGATCACGTCCTTTTCCGGCGACGGCGTCATCATCGCCACGCCCACTGGCTCCACCGCCTATTCTCTGGCGGCGGGCGGGCCTATTGTAGAGCCCACGGCGAAAAATATCATCGTTACCCCCATTTGCGCCCACTCTCTGAAGGTCAAGCCCATGGTGCTGGACCGGAAGCGAACGGTGGGCATTCGGCTGGAGCAGGGCAGCCGCCGCAGCGCCTACCTGTCGGTGGACGGCGGCCGGGCGTTCAAGGTGCTGTCCGGCGACCGGGTGGAGATCCGGCAGTCGCAGCAGGTGACCCGGCTGGTCAAGCTCACCGGCCGCAATTTCTATGAACTCATCCACCAGAAGCTGGGAAAGGACTGATGGGCATGAAGGAAAAAAGACAGGCGGAGATCATCCGCATCATCACCGAGCAGGACGTGGAGACGCAGGAGCAGCTGCTGGCTCAGCTGCGTTTACAGGGCATCCGCGCCACGCAGGCCACGATTTCCCGGGACATCAAGGAGCTGCATCTGGTGAAGGAACCGGCGGGCAACGGCGCGTACCGCTATGCAGCGGTGTCCGGCCGGACGGCGGCCCATCACAACCACGCGGGCCGTCTGCGCAATATCTTTAAGGAGGGCGTCACCTCCTTTGACGTGGCCCAGAACATCGTGGTGGTGCGCACCATGCCAGGTCTTGCCTCGGCGGCGGGAGCGGCACTGGACGGCATGGAGATCGACGGCTTTGTCGGCTCTCTGGCCGGGGACGACACCGTTATCCTCATCATGCGCACCAACCGGGACGCGGAGCTGTTTCTGGAAGAGATCCGGTCCATGCTGGAGTGAGGTGAAAAGCCATGCTGGCGCTGCTGCACATCGAGAACATCGCGGTCATTTCCTCTGCTGATATTTCCTTTGCGCCGGGCTTCAACGTGCTGACCGGCGAGACCGGCGCGGGCAAATCCATCGTCATCGACTCCATTGGAGCCATCATCGGCGAGCGCACCAGCCGGGACCTCATCCGCACCGGGGCGAAGTCCGCCCGGGTGTCCGCCATTTTCCGGGGCCTGCCGGCGCTTCCGTGGATCGCGGAGCAGGGCCTCGGCCCGGACGAGAACGGCGAACTGATGCTGGAGCGGGTCATCCAGCCCGACGGGAAGAACGTCTGCCGGGTGAACGGGCGGCCCATTCTGGTGACCCAGCTCCGGGAGCTGGGGCGGCAGCTGCTGAACATCCACGGCCAGCACGACGGCCAGCAGTTGCTGGATGAGGAGTGCCATCTGGCCTATCTGGACGGCTTCGGCGGCACCGGCGGGGCCCTCGCGGACTTCCAGACGGCCTACCGGAAGGTGCAGGATGTGAAAAAGGCGCTGGGCGCTCTCCGGATGGACGAGTCGGAGAAGGCCCGGCGGATCGATACGCTGACCTATCAGATTGGCGAGCTGGAGCGGGCGGAGCTGCGCGCCGGCGAGGAAGAGGAGCTGACGGAGCGCCGGGACGTGCTGCGCAACGCCGAGCGCATTACCGGCGCCATCGAGGGCGCGCGGCTGGCCCTCTCCGGCGGCGACGAGAGCGAGGGGGCGGTGTCCCTGCTGATGACGGCGGAGGACTGCCTTACTTCCGGCGGCCGGTACAGCGAGGGACTTGCCAAGCTGTCCGCCCAGGCGGCGGAGCTGCGGTACGCGCTGGACGATCTGGCGGAGCAGGTCCGGGACATGGAGTCCTCCCTCGATTTTTACCCCGGCGAGTTGGACGAGGTGGAGGGGCGGCTGGATACCCTATACCGGCTCAAGCGGAAATATGGCGGCAGCGTGGATGAGATGCTGGATTATCTGGAGCGGTGCCGCACGGAGTTGGACGAGATTGAATTTTCCGAGAAGCGGGGCCAAAAGCTGGAAGAGGATCTGGCAAAAGCCCTGAAAGAAGCCAAGGGTAAAGGAAAAACGCTTTCCAACGAACGTCGGAATGCGGCAGAGGAGCTGGCCCGGCGGATTCAGTCGGAGCTGAAGCAGCTGGACATGCCCAAGGTGCGCTTTCAGGTGGAATTCGCTCCCAAGCCGGGGGAGGACGGCATGGATGAGACGGGCATGGACGAGGTGCGCTTCCTCATGTCCGCCAACGTGGGCGAGGACCTCAAGCCCATCCAGAAGATCGCCTCCGGCGGCGAGCTGGCCCGGATCATGCTGGCGCTGAAAAACGTGCTGGCGGAAAACGATCAGGTGACCACCATGGTGTTCGACGAGGTGGACACCGGCGTGTCCGGCCGGGCGGCCCAGAAGGTGGCGGAAAAGCTGTACGAGGTGGCCCGGGAGCGGCAGGTGCTGTGCGTCACCCATCTGCCCCAGATTGCCGCCATGGGCGACGTCCACTTTTCCGTGGAAAAGGGCGAGGCGGATGGCCGGACCTTCACTGCGGTGGAGCGGCTGGACCGGGAGCGCCGCCGTCAGGAGCTTGCCCGGCTCACCAGCGGCGACCGTGTGACCGACACGGCCCTGAGCGGCGCGGAGGAGCTTTTGTCTGCGGCGGAGCAGTGGAAAACTTCCGGGAGCGGAGCGTCTGCGGCCCGGAAGCAGTGAATCATCGTGCCCCCGTTTCCCGACTTGGGAAGCGGGGGCGTTTTTCTTTGGCACAAAGGCGGAAAAGTGAAAATTATGGGTGTCAAATGGGAAGGAATGTAGTATAATATCTGCAACTGCCCATAAAAGGAGGAAAAACATGGAAATGTTTTGCAGGCCGCTGGCCGACGGCGTGGATTTGCTGTCAGTCAGGACCGATAAATTCAAAACCGGGGTATTCAGCGTGTCCCTGACCGTTCCGCTGCGGGCGGAGACGGCCACGGCCAACGCGCTGCTGGGCGACGTGCTATACCGGGGCAGCCGCCTGCACCCGGACATCGAGCGCATCTCGCTGGCCACCGACGAGCTGTACGGTGCGTCCGTCGGCCCCGGTGTGCGCCAGCGAGGGGAGAGCCAGAGCGTCTGCTTCTCCGCCAGCTTTATCGACGACCGCTATGCGCTGGACGGCACGGCGGTGCTGGAGCCGGTGCTGGCCCTCATCGGGGAACTGCTGCTGGACCCCGCCACGGAAAACGGCGTGTTCCGCGAGGACTTTGTCCGGAGCGAAGGGGCCAATCTGGCCGACCAGATCCGCGCCCGGGTGAACGAGAAGCGCAGCTGGTCCATTTTCCGGCTGACCCAGGAGATGTGCGCCGGGGAGGCTTATGCGCTGGACAAGCTGGGCAATGCCGAGGAGGCGGAGCAGATGACGGCGGAGTGCCTGTGGGCGCAGTATCAGATGCTGCTGCGCACCGCTCGGGTGGTGTTCTACTATGGCGGCGCCGCCGACCCCGACCGGGTGGAGGAGGCGGTGCGGACGAGCTTCGCCCCGCTGATTTGTGACCGGACCTGCCCGCTGGAGTGCGAGGTAAAGGCCTATCCCGGCCATCCCGTCCGGGAGGTCACGGACCACATGAACGTGACGCAGGGCAAGCTGGCGCTGGGCTTCCGCACCGGCGGCATCACCGTGTCCCACCCGGACTATCCGGCGCTGCTGGTGATGGACAACCTGTACGGCGGTTCGTCCAACTCCAAGCTGTTCATGAACGTGCGGGAGAAGCTGTCCCTATGCTATTTCGCCTTTTCCGCGCTGGACAAGCGCAAGGGGCTGATGGTGGTGTCCTCCGGCGTGGAGTTCGACAAGTTCGGCCGGGCCAAGGAGGAGATCCTCGCCCAGCTGGACGCGGTGCGCCGGGGCGAATTCACGGAAGAAGAGATGACGGCGGCCCGTCAGGGCGTGACCAGCAGCCTGCGCGCCGCGCTGGACAGTCAGGGCCGCATGGAGGACTACTGGACGGCGCAGCTGCTGTCCGGCGGCCCCCTCGCGGGGCCGGAGAGCCTCATTGAGCCGGTAGAGAGGGTGACGGTGGAGGACGTGGCTCGGGTGGCCCGGGCCGTGGAGCTGGACACTGTGTATCAGCTCGCGGGAAGGGAGGACGTCTGACATGGAAAAGGTATTTTACCCCGCGCTGGGGGAAACGGTGTGGCACGAGACGCTGCCCAACGGCCTGCGCATCTACGTGGACGAAAAGCCGGAGTACGGCAAGCAGTTCGCCTTTTTCGCCACCCATTACGGCGGCATGAACATGCGCTTTCGGCAGGCGGACGGCCACTGGCAGGACACCCCCGCCGGCGTGGCCCATTTTCTGGAGCACAAGATGTTCGACACCGAGGACGGCAATGCACTTCAGATCATGGCGGTCAACGGGGCGGACAACAACGCCTTCACCTCCTCGGACATCACCGGCTATTACTTTGAGAGCACCCGGCGGTTCGAGGAAAATCTCGAAATGCTGCTGTCCTTCGTTTCCGTGCCATATTTTACGCAGGAGAGCGTGGACAAGGAGCAGGGCATCATCCTTCAGGAGCTGCGCATGGGTGAGGACAACCCCGATGCCGCCATCTACTATATGCTGCTGGAGGCCCTGTACGCTCACCATCCCATCCGGCAGAAGGTCATCGGCACGGAGGCATCCATCGCCTCTATCACGGCGGATACGCTGTACCAGTGCCACGAGGCGTTCTACCACCCGGGGAACATGGTGCTGTGTGCCGCCGGAAACGTGGACCCGGAGGAGGTGTCCCGGGTGGCCCGGAAGGTGCTGACCATGGGCAAGACCGCCCCGGCGGAGACGGATTTCGGCGAAAAGGAGCCGGAGAACGCGGCGACTCTCCGGCTGGAGCGGGTGATGGAGGTGTCCGCGCCCCAGTTCCTCATCGGCTTCAAGGGCGAGGGGGCGAAGCCCGGCGACAGCATGCGGCAGGAGCTGGTGGCCGAGCTGGTGTGCGACGTGCTGTTCAGCGCATCGGCCCCGCTGTATACGGAGCTTTATGAAGAGGGCCTGATCAACAACACCTTTGACAGCGGCTATGAGGCCGCGCCTGGCTGCGCCTTCCTCACCGTGGGCGGCGAGAGCCGGGACCCGGATGCGGTGTTGGAGCGAGTGTTGGCCGCGGCGGAGCGGGCGGCCCGGGAGGGCATCGACCCCGCCCTGTGGGAGCGGCAGAAAAAGGCCGCCTACGGCGGCACCGTCCGGCGGCTCAACAGTCTGGAGGACACCTGCGTGGAGATGGCAATGAGCTATTTCGACGGGGAGGACTACTTCCGCTTCCCCGAGGTGTACCAGAGCATCGAGCGGGAGGACGGCGAAGCGCTGCTCCGGGCGTGGTGCACCCGGGAGCGGGCGGCCATCGCCGTCATCCGCCCCAAGGAGTAACCGAGAGAAAAAAGAGGAATGACCATGACGAATATTTTGACCTTTCCCGGGCTGGGGCTGGAATTTGCGCTGAACCCCATCGCGTTCCGCGTGTTCGGCTGGCCCATCCACTGGTACGGGATCATCATCGCCTGCGGCTTCCTGCTGGCGGTGGCCTATGGCTACTGGCGGGCGCCCCGGTTCGGCGTGGATCAGGAAAAGCTGATCGACATGCTGTTTTTCGCTGTGCCGCTGGCCATCATCGGCGCCCGGGCCTATTACGTGATCTTCTACCTGTCCCTGTATACCAAGGCCGACGGCTCCTTCAACTGGGGGGAGGCCGTGGCCATCTGGGACGGCGGCCTTGCCATCTACGGCGGCGTTATCGCAGCGGTGGCCACAGTGGCGGTGTACTGCAAGGTGCGGAAGCAGAACTTCTGGAACTATACGGACATCGGCTGCTTCGGCCTGCTCATCGGGCAGCTGGTGGGCCGCTGGGGCAACTTTGTGAACATCGAGGCCTACGGCGGCGTCACCACGCTGCCGTGGCGGATGTGCTCCGAGTCCATCGCCAACGAGCTGCTGTGGAAGGGGGTGGTGGACAGCGCCCAGTACCAGCAGATCCTGGACGGTACGCTGGGCGTCCACCCCACTTTCCTGTACGAGTCCCTGTGGAACCTGCTGGGCTTCTTTATTCTGGTGCTCATCGCCCGGAAAGGCCGCCGGTTCAACGGGCAGCTCTTTTTGTCCTATATCGTGTGGTACGGTCTGGGCCGCGCGGCCATCGAGGGACTGCGCACCGACAGCCTGTACTTTTTCAACACCGGCCTGCGCACCTCGCAGATGCTGGGCCTTGTGTCCGCGGCGGCGGCTATTGTACTGATGGTAGTCCGGTTCAGGACCGCCGGGCCGCCTACCCCGCCCATCCAGCCGGAGGGCAAGGGGGAGAAAACCGAACCAAACTCAGAAAACGCAGAGGAGAATGACAGCCATGGCGGCGATCAGGATTGACGGAAAGGCCCTTGCGGCCAAAATCAAGGAGCAGGCGAAGCAGGAGGCGGCGCAGCTGCCCCGGCGGCCCGGCCTTGCGGTGATCATCGTGGGGGACGACCCGGCCTCCCGGGTGTACGTGAACAGCAAGCGGAAGGACTGCGAGGAGTGCGGCTTTTACAGCGAGGAGTACGCCCTGCTGGCGTCCACCACCCAGCAGGAGCTGCTGGAGCTCATCGACGTGCTCAATAGTCGGGCGGACATCGACGGCATTCTGGTGCAGCTGCCCCTGCCCGCGGGCTTTGACGAGGAAGAGGTGCTGCTGGCCATCGACCCGTCCAAGGACGTGGACTGCTTTCATCCCTACAACGTGGGCAAGCTGACCATCGGCCAGCCGGTGTTCCAGCCCTGCACCCCCGGCGGCGTCATGGAAATGCTCCGGGAGTACGGCATCGACCCGGCGGGCAAGCACTGCGTGGTGCTGGGCCGGTCCAACATCGTGGGCAAGCCCATGGCCATGCTGCTCCTCCACGCCGACGGCACAGTGGTCGTGTGCCACTCCAGGACCCCGGACATGAAGGAACTGGCGGCCTCCGCTGACATTCTGGTGTCTGCCGTGGGCAGGATTGGCCTTGTCACCGCCGACATGATAAAGCCCGGCGCGGTGGTCATCGACGTGGCCATGAACCGGAACGAGGCAGGGAAGCTGTGCGGCGACGTGTGCTATGACGAGGCGGCGGAGAAGGCGTCCTACATCACGCCGGTGCCCGGCGGTGTCGGCCCCATGACCCGGGCTATGCTGATGAAAAACACTCTGACGGCGGCGAAGCTGCACCAGAAATGAGCGGTGAAATGGAACAGCTCCGCTTTTCGGACAGACCCTTTGCCAATCTGATCTTTTTCCCGGTCAGGCTCAACGGGGCGGAGGTGACGGCGTGGTTTGACTCCGGCGCGGCCATGTCCTTTGTGACGGAAAGCACGGCGCGGCGGGCCGGCATCACAGCCGCGGAGCGGAGTCTGCGTGCGGGCAACAACAACGGCGGGACCTTCGGGTTCCAAACGGGACAGCTGGAGCGGCTGGCGGTGGGGAATCATGCACTCGCGGATATGACAGTAGGAATATTGCCGGACGAAATGCTCGATTTCGGGTGCGACGACGAGGGAAATTCCTTCCCGGGAGAGATGATGCTGGGCTGGGACGTGATCTCCCGGCTGTGCTGGCGGTTCGATATGGAAAAGCGTACCGTTTCGGTCGGGCCGGGGGGCAGTATGCCGCCTACGGATTGGCTCCGCTGGGACCGGTTTCCCATCGTGAATGTGACGTGGGAAAATGAAACCCTTCCCATGGGCTTTGACTGCGGGCACACGGAGACCATGCTGGACCGCACATGGCTTTCCCGGGCGGAGAACGTGACCGCCCGGACAGAGCGCATTCAGGGAGTCGGCTCAGAGCGCCTGATGGAGGTAAACGCCGTCGGAAAGCTCCGCCTTCGCATCGGCGGCGCGGCGGTCACATTGTCCGGCATCGACATCGTGGAGCAGATCAGCGGCGCGGAGGGCACGGGAATTTCCGGCCTTCTCGGCGCGGATATTCTGACCGGGCGCAGATGGACCCTGGACTTCCAGAGCGGATATTTTTCGCTGGAAGGGTAAAGGCCGCAGCGACATGTTTATGAACAAGGATCTCAAAAATCTGATATTTCCGCTGTTTGTGGAGCAGTTCCTACTGATGCTGGTGGGCATTGCCGACACGTTTGTGGTCGGCTACGCCGACGAGGCGGCAGTGTCCGGCGTGTCGCTGGTCAACTCCTTCAATACGGTGCTGATTTTCCTGTTTACCGCCCTGTCTTCCGGCGGCGCGGTCATCATCAGCCAGTACGTGGGCAAGGGCGACCGGGCGCAGGCGTGGCGGTCGGCCAGCCAGTAGCTCATGATCTCGGCGGTGATCGCCGCGGTGCTGGCGGCGCTGATTTTACTATTTCGGCGGCCGCTGCTTACGCTGCTGTTCGGCCGGACGTCATGGCTGCCTGCGAGGTGTATCTGCGCGTCATGACGTGGCCGCTGTCGGCGCTGGCAGTGTATGACGCGGGGGCGGCCCTGTGCCGGAGCATCGGGAAGACCTGGGTGATTATGTATATCTCGGCGGCGGCCAACATCGTCAACATCATCGGCAACTGCGTGGGCGTATTCGTCCTGAAGTCGGGAACGGCGGGCGTGGCCTATCCGTCCATCATCTCCCGGCCACAGTGCATGGGGGCAGGGAATATTGACAGCGCCAATTTTTACTTCAAAAAGATTAATAAACTGACGTTTTTCCTGTCCATTGCGTGGAACGCGCTGATCTTCGCGATCACGCCGCTTCTGCTGCGATTTTTCCTCATCTCCGACGAGACGAAGTCGCTGGTGCTCATCAACAACATCTTTAATGGCCTTGCCTATCCCTTCGCTGGGCCGTTGGACAGCGGCCTGCGTGCGGCGGGAGACGTGCGGTTTACCATGGTCATTTCCTTCACCCCGACTATCGGGACGCGGCTCTTTTTCTCGGCGCCGCTGGGCCTGTGGCTGGGCTGTGGCGTCATCGGCGTGGCCGTTGGCATGAGCCTTGATCTGGTGTTCCGCGGGATCATTTTCCTACGGCGGTATAAGTCACAGAAGTGGACGAGGTTCCAACAGGTGTGAGCGAACTTGCATTAAAAGGGCGGCGCAGTACTGACTGCGCCGCCCTTTTTGCAAAAAAAAATCAGATCTTTTTCGCCTTTTTGAACTCTGTTTTCGCGTATTTGCACCATGGGCTCAACACGCACTCGCCGCATTTGGCGGTGCGGGCGGTACACACCGCCCGGCCGTGGAGCACCAGCCGGTGGCAGAAGCCGTTGGATTCCTCCGGCGGTAGAATCTTGCGGAGCTGCTGCTCCACCTTGGCGGGGTCCTTGGTGCCGTCGGTGAGGCCCAGCCGCCCGGCGATGCGGATGCAATGGGTGTCCGCCACCACCACGCCGGGGGTCCTGAAAATGTCGCCGAGAATGAGGTTGGCCGTCTTGCGGCCCACGCCGGGCAGCTTCAGCAGCTCCTCCATGGTGCCGGGTACCCTGCCGCCGTAGTCCCGCAGCAGCATTTGGGCGGACAGCACCATATCCCGGCTTTTGCCCCGGAAAAATCCGCAGGAATGGATGTACTCGCCCACCTCCTCCGGGTCGGCCTCGGCGAAGGACTCCAGCGTGGGGAACCGGGCAAACAGGGCGGGGGTCACCTTGTTCACCCGCTCATCGGTGCACTGGGCGGACAGGCGGACGGCGAACAGCAGTTCGTAGTCCTTGACATATTGCAGGGAGCAGATGGAGTCGGGGTACGCATCCTTCAGAGCGTTGACGATGGAGACGACATCGGCTTTTTTCATGGAGAATCACCTCATAAAACGGCCGCGGACGGCCGGAAGATCTCCTATCTCCAGAGGGGGATAAGGGAAATTTTCGCTTGTCGGATTATAACATGTTCTGCGGAAAAATGCGAGAGGGTTTTTCTTGGAATTACAGTTGTACTCGATTTGGAAACAGTGTATAATAGCGTCAGTCGGAAAAATATATCGAAAGGCGGAATGAAGATGATTTTGGAATACATGGACTTTGTGTCCCAGTTTGACCCCGAGGTGGGCGCGGCCATCCGGGCGGAGTATCAGCGCCAGTGCGACAACATCGAGCTCATCGCATCGGAGAACATCGTGTCCGAAGCGGTGCTGGCCGCGGCGGGCAGCGTCCTCACCAACAAGTACGCCGAGGGCTATCCCGGCAAGCGTTACTACGGCGGCTGCCAGTGCGTGGACGTGGCGGAGGATCTGGCCATTGCCCGGGCCTGCGAGCTGTTCGGCGCGAAGTTCGCCAATGTGCAGCCTCACTCCGGCGCGCAGGCCAACTACGCGGTGTACATGGCCCTGTGCGAACCGGGCGACACGGTGCTGGGCATGAACCTTGACCACGGCGGCCACCTGACCCACGGCAGCCCCGTGAACTTCTCCGGCAAGTATTTCAATATCGTCTCCTACGGTGTGGATGAGGAGACCGGGCGCATCGACTATGACGCGCTGGAAAAGACGGCGAAGGAGTGCCGCCCGAAGATGATCGTGGCCGGGGCGTCCGCCTATCCCCGGATCATCGACTTTGAGCGCTTCCGCGCCATCGCTGACGAGGTCGGGGCCTACCTGTGGGTGGACATGGCCCACATCGCCGGCCTTGTGGCCGCAGGCCTGCATCCGTCTCCCGTCCCCTATGCCCACGTGGTGTCCACCACCACCCACAAGACCCTCCGTGGCCCCCGGGGCGGTATGCTGCTCACCAACGACGCGGACCTTGCCAAGAAGCTCAACTCCGCCATCTTCCCCGGCACCCAGGGCGGCCCCCTCATGCACATCATCGCCGCAAAGGCAGTGGCGCTGGGCGAGGCCCTCAAGCCCGAGTTCAAGACCTACCAGCAGCAGGTGGTGAAAAACTCCGCCGCGCTGGCCGGCGGCCTGATGAAGCGGGGCATGAAGCTGGTGTCCGGCGGTACGGACAACCACCTGTCCCTCATCGACCTGCGGGACATGGGAAACCTGACCGGAAAGGAGCTGGAGCACCGTCTGGACGAGGTGCGTATCACCGCCAACAAGAACAAGGTCCCCGGCGATCCCCGTTCTCCCTTCCAGACCAGCGGCCTGCGGGTGGGCTCTCCCGCCGTTACTACCCGCGGCTTCAGGGAGGAGGACATGGACAAGGTGGCGGAGTACATCGCGCTGGCCGCCACAGATTTCGAGGGCAAGGCCGCCTATATCCGGGATGGCGTGGCCGAGTTGACCGCGAAATATCCCATTTACCGCTGAAACAGCTCTTTACGGGCGGCAGAATAGCTGATAAAATAAAGCTGACGCAGGTGCGTCAGCTTTATTTTTCCTTTTGGAGGAGGGCGTGGACATGGGCTTCGGGTTCGGCGGCTTTGATTTCGCGTTCAGCGCCATGCGCATCATGGTTTCTGTCGTGATGATCGTGATTGTGGTCATCATGGTGGTGACCATCGTCAAGGGAATATCCCAGTGGCACAGCAATAACCAGTCGCCCCGGCTGACGGTGGACGCCCGGGTGGTGTCCCGGCATATGGACGTGAGCACCCACCATCACCACAACGGGGATAATGTGCATATGTCCACCAGCACCACCTACTACGTGGTGTTTCAGGTGGAGAGCGGCGACCGGATGGAGTTCGTGGTTCCGGTTGGAGAGTACGGCTTTCTGGTGGAGGGCGACGAGGGCAAGCTGTCCTTTCAGGGCACCCGGTATCTGAGCTTTGAGCGCACCAGCGCGTAAGAGAAAAAAGTCCGGCGGAACATCAAACCGTTCCGCCGGGCTTTTTATGGACGGGAGAATAACTGACGTCAACCCACGACCTTTTCACCGTTGACAATCACGGCGGCAATGCAGCTGTCGCTGACCATGGGGTCGCCCTTTACGATGACCACGTCGCCATCCTTACCGACCTCCAGCGAGCCCACCCGGTCGGCCACGCCTAGATGCTTTGCCGGGTTGATGGTGATGGCCTGCAGGGCGGCGAAGGGATCCATGCCTGCCTTGACAGCCAGACCGGCGCACAGGGGCAGATACTGCTGGGGGATGACGGGGTTATCAGTGATGATGCTCACCTGACAGCCCGCCCGGGCCAGCACGCCCGGCGTGTCGAAGGTCTTGTTCACCAACTCGATCTTGCTGGCGTTGGTGAGGGTGGGGCCGACGGCCACGGGGAAGCCGGAGCGGGCCACGATGTCGGGGATGAGGTGGCCCTCGGTGCAGTGCTCCAGCGTCATCTTCACGCCGAACTCATTGGCGATGCGGATGGCGGTGCAGATGTCGTCCGCCCGGTGGGCGTGGGCCTTGAGAGGCAGCTCGCCGCGGATGACGGGGATGAGGGCCTCCATTTTCATGTCGAACTTGGGCTGCTTGAGGACATCGTCCTCAGCGGCCTCTTTCCGGACCAGATAGTCCCGGGCGGTGAAGAGCATCTCCCGCAGCTTGGCGGCGGTGGTCATTCGGGCGGAGTCGCCCTTGCTCTGATAGCAGCGCTTGGGGTTTTCGCCGAAGGCGCACTTCATGGCCACGGGGTCGCGGATGACCATGTCGTCCACGCAGTGGCCGTGGGTCTTGACGGCGAAGAAGGTGCCGCCCAGCACGTTGGCGCTGCCCGGGCCGGTGCCCACGGAGGTGATGCCGCCCTCCAGCGCCTTGCGCACGCCCAGCTCCAGCGGGTTGAAGCTGTCGATGCCCCGGAGGTGGGCGGCCACGATGTCGCCCATTTCGTTGTAGTCCTGTCCCTCGTAGCCCATGCCGTAGTTGTCGAGGCCCAGATGGCTGTGGGCGTCCACAAAGCCGGGGTATACCCGCTTGCCGGCGGCATCGAACACCTCCTCGCCGGGGGCGGGGGAGAGGGCGGGGGCGATGGCGGCGATCTTGCCGTCCACGATGGAGACGCTGGCCTGATAGGGCTTGGGATGGATCGCGTCGAAAATGAGACCGTTCTTGATCAGCATATGCATTCTCCTCCTGTGAGGCCGCCGGGAGCGGACGGCCCGTATGAACTGCCAATATTATAATGCCTGCGCGGCAAAGCCGCAAGTGTTCAGCGCAATTCTACGATAAAATACCCGAAAAGGGAAGCGTACCTTGGCTTGCGTATGGCGCTGTACTGTGCTAAAATATCAGAAATGAGACCAAGAGGAGGCAGAGCCCATGTATCAGCCGCTGGCGGATCGCATCCGCCCCCAGACGCTGGACGAGGTGGTGGGGCAGAGCCACATACTGGGGCAGGGCGGACTGCTCCGCCGGATCGTGGAGAGCGGGAAGATCCCCAACATGGTGTTCTACGGCCCTTCCGGTACCGGGAAGACCACGGTGGCCAACATCATCGCCAACCAGTCCGGCCGGACCCTGCGGCGGCTGAACGCCACCACTGCGTCCCTGTCCGACATCCGGGACATCATGGGCGAGGTGGGGACCTTCGTGGCTCCCAACGGAGTGCTCCTTTATCTGGACGAGATTCAGTATTTCAATAAAAAGCAGCAGCAGTCCCTGTTGGAGTTCATCGAGAACGGCAAGATCACCCTCATCGCGTCCACCACGGAGAACCCGTATTTTTACGTGTTCAACGCCATTTTGTCCCGCTCCACCGTGTTCGAGTTCAAAATGCTTACGGCGGCGGACATTCTGCCCGCCGTTGACCGGGGCTTCCGCCTGCTGGCGGAGGAGATGGGGGTGCAGTTCCGGTGTGAGGACGGCGTGCGGGAGCATCTGGCGGCGGCCTGCGGCGGAGATGTGCGCAAGGCCCTCAACGCCGTGGAGCTGCTCATGAACGCGAGCCGCATCGACAAGGGGATGCTGACCATCACGCTGGACGATGCCCAGCTGGTGGCCCAGCGATCGGCCATGAAGTATGATCGGGAGGGAGACAACCACTACGACATTGCCTCCGCCCTGATGAAGTCCATGCGAGGTTCCGACGCGGACGCCGCCCTGCACTATCTGGCCCGGCTGTTGGAGGCGGGGGATCTCATCACCGCCATCCGGCGGATATTGTGCTCGGCCAGCGAGGACGTGGGTATGGCGTACCCTCAGGCGGCGGCCATCGTCAAGGCCTGCTGCGACAGCGCCCTTCAGCTGGGCCTTCCGGAGGCGAAGCTGCCGTTGGCGCAGGCGGTGGTGCTGCTGGCCACGGCGCCCAAGTCCAACAGCGTCTGCGCCGCCATCGACGCGGCTATGGCCGACGTCCGGGCGGGGAACACCGGGGATTTTCCCCGGCATCTCCAGAACGTCCACGCCGACGGAACGGGCTTCGAACGGGAGCAGGGGTATCTCTACCCCCATAACTACCCAAACCACTGGGTGAAGCAGCAGTACCTGCCCGACCCCATCAAGGACAAAAAATATTACGAATATGGCCCCAACAAGACGGAGCAGGCCGCCCGGGCTTATTGGGAGAAGATCAAGCAGAGCTGAAAGGCGGTGGCGAATATGCCGATGGATGTGCGTGTAGGCGACGTGGTGGAGCTGAAAAAGCAGCACCCCTGTGGGAGTTCTGACTGGACGGTGCTCCGGGTAGGGATGGACTTCAAGCTGCGCTGCAATGGCTGCGGCCATGAGCTGATGGTGCCCCGCAGCAAGGCGGAAAAGGCCATAAAAAAAATCAAGCGGACCGAGGCGGGATCATAATGAAAGAATTCTGGAGCAAGCGCATCCGCGATGCGGTGCCCTATACTCCCGGGGAGCAGCCCCGGGACCGTAAGTTTATCAAGCTGAACACCAACGAGTGTCCCTATCCGCCTTCTCCCCGGGCTATCGAGGCCATCCGGGCGGCGGCGGACGACAGCCTGCGGCTGTACCCCGACCCGGAGTGCCTGACCCTGCGGCAGGCCATCTCGAAGCGGGAGGGGCTGAAGGCCGAGCAGGTGTTCTGCTCCAACGGCTCCGACGAGGTGCTGGCCTTCGCGTTTCAGGCGTTTTTCGACCCGGAGCGGGAGGTGGTGTTTCCCCAGATCACCTACAGCTTTTATCCGGTGTATACCAGCTACTTCGGCCTGAACTGCCGGAGAGTGCCCATGAACCCGGATTTTTCCGACCCCATCGACACCCTGTGCGGCAATAACGGCGGCGTGGTGCTGGCCAACCCAAACGCCCCCACCGGCATCGCCGTGGGGCAGGACACGGTAGAGAAGCTGCTCCGGGCGAACCCGGACGTGGTGGTCATCGTGGACGAGGCCTATGTGGACTTCGGCGCGGACAGCGCAGTGCCGCTCATCGACCGCTATCCCAACCTGCTGGTGGTGCAGACCGCGTCCAAATCCCGGGCGCTGGCCGGTCTGCGGGTGGGGTGGGCCATGGGCAATGCCGATCTGATCTCCGGCCTGTGCTGCGTCCGGGATTCCATCAACTCCTATACCGTGGACCGTCTCGCTATGGCGGGGGCCGCCGCGGCCATCGAGGACGAGGGCTATTTTCAGGACACCCGGGCCAAGGTCATGGCTACCCGGGAGCGGACGGCGGAAAATCTCCGCACGCTGGGGTTCGAGGTGCTGCCCTCCAGGGCAAACTTTGTGTTTGCCCGCTGCCCGGGCAAGCCGGGCCGGGAGCTGCTGGCCGGACTGCGGGAGCGGGGCGTTCTGGTGCGCTGGTGGAACGACCCGGTCATTAAGGACTGGCTGCGCATCTCCATCGGAACCGACGAGGAGATGGACGAGCTGGTCCGCGCGTTGAAGGAGATGCTTGCATGAGATACGAAGGCGACATTTACCGTCCCCCCGGGGAATGGCGGAGCTATCTGCTCCAGTGCACGGTGGGCTGCTCCTACAACGGCTGCACCTACTGCGGCATGTATAAGAACAAGCGTTACCACGTCCGTCCGCTGGCCGATATTCTGGAGGACATCGACATGGCCCGGGAGGCGTATACTGATTTCAGTTCCTTTCCGCTGGGCATTCCCAATGTGAGCCGGGTGTTTCTGTGCGACGGCGACGCCATCGCCATGGACACCGACGACCTTGTCACCATTCTGAACAAGCTGTACCAGACCTTCCCGAAGCTGGAGCGGGTGACCACCTACGCCGGGCCGCTGTCCACCCTCCGCAAGACGCCGGAGGAGCTGGCCGCACTCCGTGCGGCGGGGCTCAAGCGGGTGTATCTGGGGGTGGAGACCGGCTGGGACGCGCTGCTCCATAAGGTAAACAAGGGCGTCACGGCGGCGCAGATGCTGGACGCCGGACTGCGGCTGAAGGCCGCGGGTTTTGAGTTGTGGGACATTGTTATGCTTGGCCTTGCCGGGCCGGGAGAAGCGTCCCGCACCCACATCGAAGAGACGGTGAAGATGATCAATGCCATGGCCCCCCGGCACCTGTCCGCCATGACTTACATGCCCGTGGAGGGAACCCCCATGTACGAAGACATCCGCGCCGGGCGCTTCACCTGCCTTACGCCCCGGGAGGCGCTGCTGGAGACCCGGCAGCTGATCGCCGGACTGACGGTAGAGCCCCTGCACATCACGGCAAACCATCCGTCCAACTACCTGCCTATCAAGGGCGGCCTGCCGGAGGACCGGGAAAAGCTGCTGGCCCTCATCGACAGCGCACTGGACGGCGAGACGGCCATCCGCACCGGACGGCCCAGAGTGCTGTAAAACGGAACAAACGCGGAAGGAAAGGGCCTCCGCCGGTGAAAACGGGCGGGGGCCTTTCAACTTCCGTTAAAGTGCCGGACAAGCTGTCGGATTTTGGGTAAAAACAGGAAGAAAGTGTTGCCAAAGCACACAGTAGTGCGGTAAAATAAAAGCAGATCATCAGAGAGGAGCGGATTGTATGAATTACGATCGCGCGGCGCTGAAAAAAGAGGTAAAAGCGGATCTTCGCCAGACGAAGCCGAAGGCGGTCTGGGTGACGTTGGTGTTTTTGCTGATCGTCGCCGGAGCCGCCGGGCTGCTGAGCGTGCTCCAGACCACGCTGACGGGAAGTCCCACCGAACTTGTGATGGATCTTGACGACCTGATGTTCCGGCTGGAATACGGTATGCTCAGTGAGCGGGAGTTTGCGGAATACAGCATGCGGATGCTGGGCGGACTGAGCAGTTTGATCGCCGTATCGACGCTGTTCGGCCTGATCACCGCCGCGGTGCAGTGGGCGTTCCAGTTTGGCTACGAGGGCTACTGCCTCGATGTGGTCCGGAGGAAGGAAACCGGCTTTGCCCGGCTGTTCTGCGGCTTTCCCCGGCTGGGCTGGGTGCTGCTCACCGGCCTGCTGATCGCTCTGTTTACCACACTGTGGTCCATTTTGTTTTTTGCGGCAGCCGGAGTGATCTCCGTTGTGTTTCTGTACTTTGCGGACGGTGCCGCAGGGGGCCTCTTTGCAGTGCTGACAGTTCTGGCATGGATCGCGGCATGTGCGGGGCTGGTCGCCATCACCCTGCGGTATTCCATGGCGTACTACATCCTGCTGGATGAAAAAGTGGACTCGCTGGAAGCCATCAGCCGCAGCAAGGCCATGATGCGGGGCCGCAAGTGGCACTTCTTTGTGCTTCAGCTGTCCTTCATCGGCTGGTATCTGCTGCTGGCCCTTATCGTGTTCGTGGTCTGGATCATCGGTGCGGCCGCGCTGACTGGTTTGATCATGTCGCCGCCGGCCCTTATCGGCGGGATCGCCGTGCTCGTTCTCGTCATGTTTGTAGCTACCGTGCCGCTGCTGCTGTGGCTCCGGCCCTACCAGACCTGCGCCAGCGCCAAGTTCTACGACTGGGCGCGGCACACCGACCACGCGGACGGCGTGTGGGAGGGGACGCCCCCTCAGGCGCCGGACTTTCCCCGGTATGAGGAGCCGGTCAGCGCCCCGGAGAAGCCCGCCCAGCCGGAGACTCCGCCCGCGCCCCCTGAGCCGCCCCGGATGCCGGATGATGTCCCGGACCGGCCGGATTACGAATGAGAAACGCAAAAAACAAGGAGATAACCCGATGAATAAGATACCCATGAAAACGCCGTTGGTGGAGATGGACGGCGACGAGATGACCCGCATCCTCTGGCAGCAGATCAAGGAAGAGCTGCTGGAACCGTACATCGACCTGAAGACCGAATATTATGATCTGGGCCTGCCCAACCGGGAGGCCACCGGCGATCAGGTCACTATCGACGCCGCCGAGGCGAACAAGAAGTACGGCGTCGCCGTCAAGTGCGCCACCATCACCCCCAACGCCCAGCGGGTGGAGGAATATAAGCTCTCCCAGATGTGGAAGTCCCCCAATGGCACCATCCGCGCCATTCTGGACGGCACGGTGTTCCGCTCCCCCATCATGGTCAACGGCATCAGCCCGGTGGTAAAGAACTGGAAGAAGCCCATCACCATTGCCCGCCACGCCTTCGGCGACGTGTACCGGGCTGCGGAGTACCGGGTGCCCGGAGCGGGGAAGGCGGAGCTGGTCTTTACCGCCGCCGACGGCACGGAGCACCGCCAGACCATCCAGCAGTTCGAGGGCCCCGGCGTGATCCAGGGGCAGTTCAATCTGGATGCGTCCATCACGTCCTTTGCCCATTCCTGTTTCCGGTACGCCCTGAGCGTGGGGCAGGATCTGTGGTTCTCCACCAAGGACACCATTTCCAAGCAGTACGACCACCGGTTCAAGGACATTTTTGCCGAGGTGTTTGAGCGGGACTACCGCGCGCAGTTCGAGGAAAAGGGCATCACCTATTTCTACACCCTCATCGACGACGCCGTGGCCCGGGTCATCCGCTCGAAGGGCGGCTTTATCTGGGCATGTAAGAACTACGACGGCGACGTGATGAGCGACATGGTGTCCACCGCTTTCGGCTCCCTTGCCATGATGACCTCCGTGTTGGTGTCCCCGGACGGCAACTTCGAGTACGAGGCCGCCCACGGCACCGTGACCCAGCACTATTACCGCCACCTGAAGGGCGAGGCGGTGTCCACCAACCCCATGGCCACCCTGTTCGCGTGGACGGGGGCGCTGGCCAAGCGGGGCGAGCTGGACGGCATCCCGGAGCTGACGGAGTTTGTGAAAAAGCTGGAAAAGGCCGCCGTGGACACCATTGAATCCGGCGTCATGACCGGCGATCTGGCCGGCCTGTGGGAGGGGGAGACCCCCGCCCGCAAGGTGACGGGGATGGAATTCCTCCGGGCCATCCGGGAGCGGCTGTAACGGAATATTCGGACGAAAAAGAGCAGAACGGTTCGCCGCTCTGCTCTTTTTGCGCGTCGCCGGGCCGGACCCCCTTGACAAACGAGAATAAAGTCAATATAATTCCATAGAAATACAATGCCTTCATTATAATAATGCAGCGATAAGTGAGACGGGAGGACGCAGGCCCTTCCGCTGACGCCGGAATGGGTCCGGCGCTTATTTTTTGAAAGGATGTCTGGAAATCATGGCCAAAGAGTTCAAACTGAGCGCAGAGCGTCTGGAAGAGCTGAAAAACGAGTTGAATTATCTGAAGACCGTCCGCGAGAAGGAGGTTGCTGACCTGATCAAGGAGGCCCGCTCCTTCGGCGATCTGTCCGAGAACAGCGAGTACGACGAGGCGAAGAACGAGCAGGGCAAGCTCTACTCCCGCATCGCCGAGATCGAGAACATTCTGGGTAACTACTCCATTATCGAGGAGCACGACGCCGACCCCAACTCCGTCCGTCTGGGCAGCAAGATCACCGTGCTGGACGTGGAGATGGAGCTGGAAGAGACCTATCAGGTCGTCGGCTCTCAGGAGGCCGACCCCATGAACGGCCGTATCTCCGAGGAGTCCCCCTTCGGCAAGGCCCTTCTGGGCAAGCGCATCGGCGAGACGGTCATCGTCGAGGCCCCCGCAGGCAACATTGAATATAAAGTGGTGGACATCCAGCGGTAAGCCCCGCTGGATACACCCTGAGATACAAAGGAGAATCGTCCATGTCTGATCAGACCAATCACAGTCAGCCCGCGCAGGAGGAGCCCTCCCTGTCCGAACTGCTTCAGATTCGCAGAGAGAAGCTGGCCGAGCTTCAGAACGCCGGTCAGGATCCCTTTGCCGTCACCAAATACGACGTGACACACCACAGTACTGAGATCAAGGAGAATTTTGAGGCCCTTGAGGAGCAGACCGTCCGGGTGGCCGGCCGCTTGATGAGCAAGCGCGGCATGGGCAAGGTGGTCTTTGCCGACCTTCAGGACGGTGAGGGCCGCATTCAGCTCTTTGTCAAGATCGACGAGGTGGGCAAGGAAGCGCTGGACACCTTTAAGAAGTACGACATCGGCGACATCATCGGCGTGGAGGGCTCCGTGTTCCGCACGAAGATGGGCGAGATCTCCGTCCGGGCCAAGTCCATCGTGCTGCTGTCCAAGTCCCTGCGGCCCCTGCCGGAGAAGTTCCACGGCCTGACCGATCTGGAGACCCGCTACCGTCAGCGCTATGTGGACCTGATGGTCAACCCGGAGGTCAAGCGCAACTTCATCATCCGCTCTCAGTTCATCAAGTTTATGCGCAGCTATCTGGACGGAATGGGCTATATCGAAGTGGAGACTCCGGTCCTGAACACCATTGCCGGCGGCGCCGCCGCCCGGCCCTTCATCACCCACCACAATACGCTGGACATCGACATGTACATGCGCATCGCCACCGAGCTGCCCCTGAAGCGGCTCATCGTCGGCGGCATGGAGCGGGTGTATGAGATCGGCCGTATTTTCCGCAACGAGGGCATGGACCCCAAGCACAACCCCGAATTTACCACCGTGGAGATGTACCAGTCCTACGCCGATTTCCACGACATGATGGATATTGCCGAGGGCATTCTGTCCGGCGCGGCCAAGGAAATCCTGGGCACCTATGAGATCGAGTGGATGGGCGAGAAGATCGACCTGACCCCCGGTTGGCGCCGCCTGTCCATGGTGGACGCGGTGAAGGAGTACGTGGGCGTTGACTTCGGCACTATCTCCGATGACGCCGAGGCGGTGGCTGCTGCCAAGGCCGCGGGTGTGGAGCTGGCTGAGGCCGCCGAAAAGACCTGGGGCAACGCCCTGTACGCCTGCTTCGACCAGAAGGTGGAGGAGCAGCTCATTCAGCCCACCTTTATCACCATGTACCCCGTGGAGGTCTCTCCGCTGACCAAGCGTTCGCCCGCCGATCCCCGGCTGACGGAGCGCTTCGAGCTGTTTGTCTGCCACAGTGAGCTGGCCAACGCCTATTCCGAGCTGAACGACCCCATCGACCAGCGGGAGCGCTTCCAGAAGCAGGTGGAGCAGCGTGAGCGCGGCGACGACGAGACCGAGATGATGGACGAGGATTTCCTGAACGCGCTGGAGTACGGCATGCCCCCCACGGGCGGCATGGGCATCGGCATCGACCGCTGTGTCATGATGCTTACCGGCAACGACACGATCCGGGAAGTCATCCTCTTCCCGACAATGAAACCTTTGGACTCCGACAAGAAGGTTTCCAAGGAAGTTTCGGCTCCTGCGGAGGCTGCTCAGGCGGCTCC
>CAKUPH010000010.1 GCA_934675115.1 uncultured Oscillospiraceae bacterium
CTTATTTGACAGGCCCGGAGGGGCCAAATCAACCATTTGCTGGTAATTTCCGCCCCGGTCACATAAGCTGTCCCCTTATTTGCCTGTTTTATCCAAAAATATTCCCTTATTCCCGAAAATGCCCTTGCGCCGCGAGCGGGCGCAAAAAAGCTCCGGACGCCCTGTTCAGAGCGCCCGGAGCGGGTGATTTTTTCAGTTCAGCCAGTTGATCTGGGGCCAGCGTTCCGGCCCGGTGTTCTTCTGGGGCGCACCCGGGGTGGAGCGGCCGGAGAACACGTATTGGGTCAGCAGCTCGGTGAGCTCGGCCACCACGTCGGGGTGCCGGTCCCAGACGTTTGTGGTCTCGGAGGGGTCGGCCTCCATGTCGTAGAGCTGGATGGGGGGCTGGCCGGGTTCCGCGTGGGCGGGGCCGGGACGGCCCGCGTCGGGGCACATTTCCAGCTTCCACTTGCCCTTGCGGATGCCGAACATGCCGCCGCCGGAGGAGTGGACGGTGGCTTCGCGGATGGGGGCGTCCTGCCCCTGCCACAGCGGCAGGTTGGAGACGCTGTCCTCGCCCTCGTCGTCGGCCAGCTTGACGCCCAGCACATCGGCAAAGGTGGCCATCAGGTCGGTCAGGCAGGTGGTCTGGGCGCAGACGGAGCCGGGGGCCACATGGCCCGGCCAGCGGACGATGAAGGGGATGCGGTGGCCGCCGTCCCAGATGTCGCTCTTCAGGCCGCGGAAGATGTAGTTGGAGATGTGACCCTCCTCGGCAAAGCGCATTTCGCTGCCGTTGTCGCTGGTGAAGATGACAATGGTGTCCTGATCCTTGCCGTGCTCCGCCAGCTTGTCGCAGATGCGGCCCACGATGCTGTCCACCATGAGCACCATGTCGCCGTAGGGGCCGATGGCGCTCTTCCCGGCGAATTCCGGCGTGGGGACGCAGGGGACGTGGGGGGCGTGGATGGGGTAGTACAGGAAGAAGGGCTTGTCGTCGGCGCAGAGCTCGTCCATCTTGTCCAGCACCCGGCGGGCGGTGTCGGGCACCACGTCCATGGTCTCGTAGTTGGCGCCGGTGTCGCCCATGGGCCACTTGCTGAACTTGACTTCCTTGTCCACGTTGGGGCCCATGGCCCGCTGCCAGTAGTCGGGGATGCCGGTCTTGCGGTCGGGCCGCTGGGAGACCATGCCGTTTTCCACGTAGACGTAGGGCGGGATGTCCAGCGAGCCGGGGGTGACCCAGCTGTAGTCAAAGCCGTGGGTGTGGGGGCCGTCGGCCAGCGGGAGGTCATAGCGGATAGGGGTGTACTCGCCGCCCTCGGAGGCTCTGGCCGCGGGGCCGCCGGGAGGGGGAGGGCCAATCTCGGTGAGCTTCGGGTCCGCGCCCTCTTCCAGCGCCCAGTCAAGGCCCAGATGCCACTTGCCGATGCAGGCGGTGTTGTAGCCCGCGCCCTTGAACAGGGTGCCGAGGGTGGTGCGGCCGTCCTCGATGAGGTGCCGGTGCATGCCCATGAGCACCACCGCCTTGAGCTGGGAGCGCCAGTTGTACCGCCCGGTCATCAGGCCGTACCGGGAGGGGGTGCACAGGGCGGAGGAAGCGTGGGCGTCGGTGCAGCGCATGCCCTCCGCCGCCAGCTGGTCCAGCCGCCGGGTGTGGAGCTTGGAGCTTTCGTTGAAGCAGGACAGATCGCCGTAACCCAGATCGTCCGCAAGGATGAGCACTACGTTTGGTTTCGCCATGGGTGATTCGCCTTTCATTTTAGTTTCGCGGGGTCAAAAGCGCCGGCGGGGACGAGGTCCTCGTCCCGGAACAGCGCGTGGATCACATCTTCGTATTCGCTCAGGGAGCCTGCCTTCCGCAGCAGCCGGACGTATTTCTCCCGATTCGTGAAGGAAAACAGCAGGTAGGACCACAGCTCCTTCATCCGGGCCAGCACCGGCCGGGGGCCGGGCATGACGGCGCGGTAGCCGTCGTACAGCAGGCCGTGGAACTCCGCCAGCTCGTCCTTCCGGGCGGGCGGGCCGCCCCGGAGCTGCCGCAGGAGGGAGGGGTCCGCCACCACGCCCCGGCCGCACATGAAGCGCTCCACGCCGGGAAAGGCGGCGGTCAGGGCGGCAAGGCCGCCGGGGGCGTACAGGTCGCCGTTGTAGCACAGGGGCGCGCGGCTGCGCTCCGCCGCGAGGGCGAAGGCGGCGAGGTCCGGCGTGCCGTTGTAGCGATCGGCCTGCACCCGGGGGTGAACGGTGAGCTCGCAGATGGGGTAGCGGTCAAAAATCTCCAGCAGCCGGGGCCACTCATCGGGGCTGGTTTTCCCGACGCGGGTCTTGACGGAAATATCCACGGTCAGCGCGGAAAAAACCGCGTCAAAAAAGCGGTCCAGCTCATCCGGATAGGCCAGAAAGCCGGAGCCCTTTCCCTTGGCCGCCACCGTGCCCGAGGGACAGCCCAGATTCAGGTTGACCTCCCGGTAGCCCATGTCCGCCAGCGCCCGGGCGGCCCAGATGAAGTGGGCGGGGTCCCGGGTGAGGATCTGGGGGACGACATTCAGCCCGGCGTTGTGCTCCGGGCCGATCTCCTTCCTCTCCCGGGCGGTGAAGCACAGGTGCTGGGTGGGGGAGACGAAGGGCGTCATGTACTTGTCCGCCGGGCCGAAGCAGGCGGCGTGGGCGCGGCGGAAGATATAACCGGTGATCCCCTCCATGGGGGCGAGGGCGCAGAGCATGAGGGGCCTCCCTTCCGGCGGGAGCCGGGAAATTTAGCTGCTTAACTTGCTGTGCATCATTATAACAGAGCCCGGCGGATTTTTCCAGAAAAAAAGCACCGGCCCCGCAAAAAAAGCGCGGAGCCGGTGCAGAAGGAAAAGTGCTGGCAGGTTCAGATCCAGCCGCCGTGGTCCACCACCAGATACTGGCCGGTGATGCCGCTGGCCTCGTCGCTGGCGAGGAAGAGGATGGCGTTGGCCTGCTCCTCGGCGGTGCACATGGGTAGCTTGGTGTTGAAGTGGCGGCCGGTGATGCGGGCAAAGGCCTTGTCGCAGTCCAGCGTCTGGGCGGGGTCGTTCATGGCCTCGATCATGGGGGTCTTGGTGCCGCCGGGGCAGACGGCGTTGACGCGGATGCCCTCCGCGGCGAACTGCATGGCCATGTTGCGGGTCATGCCGATGACGGCGGACTTGGCGGCGGCGTAGGCAAAGCCGCTGTTGTGGAACACGCCGCCCACGGAGCTGATGTTGATGATGACGCCGGAGTGGGCGGGGGCCATGTACTTGAGCACCTCGCGGCACATATAGAACACGGCGTACTGGTCCACCTTGACGATCTGGTCAAAGAACTCGTCGGTGACGCCGGTGATGGGCCGGGTATAGTCGCCCTCGCCGGCGGAGTTCACCAGAATGTCGATCTTGCCGAACTGCTTCACCGTCTCCTCACAGACGCGGACGGCGGTGGCAGGGTCGGTGACGTCGGCGGGGATGGCCAGCGCCCGGCCGCCGGCGGCGGTGATCTCGGCGGCCACGGCGTCCAGCTTGTCCGCCCGGCGGGCCACGAGGACCACGGCGGCGCCCTGCTTGGCGAACAGCTTGGCGGCGGCTTCGCCGATGCCGGAGTTGCCGCCGGTGATGATGGCGACCTTATCGTTGAAATTAAGCATAGTTGTTCCTCCGTTTCATCTATTTTGTTGCCTTTATTATACAGAGAAAAAGCGGCAAATGAAAATACGCATTCCGCACGCAGGTATAAACACGGAGTTATAGCCGGGGCACGGTTGCCTTTTTGGCTCCGTTGGGGTATACTGAGAGCACGAAAAAATTCCGGAGGGATCGCTATGAGCGCGTTGTTTATTCCCACCCTGAGCCACTGGCTCCACCTGAACTGCTGGTCAGGCAGTCTGGGCCGGGCCAGCTATTACGTCACGCCCCGGGTGCTGGAGGGGCAGGAGAACGTCCCGGCGGAGGATCGGGCCGTGGAGCTGTTTGTGGAGACGTGGACGGGGCCGCTGTGCTACGAGCTGAGCACGGCGGAGCGGACGGCGGCCTTCCCGGCCAGCGAGGCGGGGCTGGAGGATATGCGGCTCTGGCTGGAGCAGAACCTGTCCGAGCTGGACGCGGCGGCCCGGAAAAAGACATGAAAATGGGCGGTAATTTGAGAAAACTACAAAATCGGTATCAGCCAAGCAGGATCGGACAACAAAACAGGCGGCACTCAACTCCGGTTGGGCGCCGCCTGTTTTTGCACATCTAAGGGTGAAAATCCCCGATTTCTGCTTTGTAAAGCAATCTTCATCTTTGAAACTATTGCGATATTAAATGTTTTTCGTTTCGGCGTCCTTGTCTGGCGCTGCCCGATATGCGTGGTTCTCCACATACGCCATCATGCGGTTATACAGCACCACATAAAAAAGAACGGCAAGCAGACCGCCGATTGCGCCCAAAAGCGCATAAGAGTCGCTGCCTCGTAATTTCAGCGCTGTCCATATTATAATGCCTATCCACGCCACAACGCACAGGACGATGGTTGAAATATGTTCGTGCAGCCATTTCTTCTTGAAAAATGCTATCGTTTCTTTCAGCGTAAAGGTGCTGTTGTTCAGCGCCGTAACAAGATTATTGTCGGCGGCTTTCTGGAAGTCCTCCGCCAAAAGCCGTTCTCCGCTGATAAGCTCGTTGATACTGACATCGAATTCTTTTGACAGCAGCGACAGCATTTCGACATCGGGCATATAGTTGCCGTTCTCCCAACGGGAAATGGTTTTGTTGGTCACGCCGAGCTTTTCTCCGAGCTGCGCCTGCGTCAAATTTCTCTCTTTCCGCAGGGCAGCGATAAACTTTCCTATCTTCGTTTGATCCATTTCTGTGTACCTCCGAAGAAAAGTATAGCGCGTTTTCCGTAAAAAATCTTCCCCACAAACAGCGAATGTGTTCTCCACAAGCGGTGAAACGCATTTTCTGCGTATCATACAGCGTTGTTTCGGCAGATTCGTTGATTTTAGTCCGGCACGATGTCCTTTTTCTTTCCCTGCCCATTTTTTAGCTTTTAATAGGAGTTGAGGGGCGCGGAGCCGTCGTCCGCCCCCGGCTCGATCTTCCGGATCTCGGCGTAGTAGCCGTAGCTGTCGTTGACCTGAATATATACCCGGTCGCCCACCCTTTTGCCCAGCAGGGCCTTGCCCACTGGGGATTCCTTGCTGATGCGGCCATGGAGGGCGTCCTGCCGCATGGTGGTGACGATCTGGAAGGTGCTCTCCTCGTCGTCCTCCTCGATGTAGACGGTGACGTGGTCGTAGAGATCCACGCCGCCGGAGGACTCCGGCTCGATGACCACGGCGGTGCGGATCATGTTCTCCAGATAGCGGATGCGGCCGTCGTTGCGATTCTTTTCCTTTTTCGCCGCCTTGTACTCGAAGTTTTCCGAAAGGTCGCCGAAGGCCCGGGCCTCCTTCACCGCCTCAATGAGCTGGGGCTTGAGCTCCAGCCGCCGGTGATCCAGCTCCTGCTGCATCAGCTCGATGTCCTTCCGGGTCAGTTCGTTGTGCATAAAAAACGCTCCCTCTGCCAATCGCTGTCATATCGCGTCCGGCGCTCCGCCGGGCGGTTCGTTCCGCGGCTATTATACCCCCGCCGGGCCGGGAACGCAAACGATTTGCGGAAAGTTGGACAGCGCCCCCGGTTCTGTCAGTTGACCGGGGAGACTTGCATGGTAAAATATGCTTGAAATTGTATATGCGGCAGACGGTTGAACGATGCCGCGAAAGGAAGTGCAAAAAATGAAAGAAGTCAAGGATCAGCCTCCCAAGACCCCGAAAAAACCGCTGGTATTTTACTACCTCATCGTGATGATCGTGGTCATGCTGCTCAACGCCCTGCTGTTTCCCTCCATGCTCAACCGGCAGGTGACGCAGGTCAGCTACGACACCTTCCTCCAGATGGTGGACGAGGGCAAGGTCAGCGAGGTGGCCTGGGAGAAGGACGAGGAAGAGCTGGTGTTCATCGCCAAGGACGCCGATGGGAAGGACGCCTACTACAAGACCGGCGTCTGGCCGGACACCGGCGAGTGGCTGCTGGAAAAGCTCCAGAGCACGGCGGGCGTCACCTTTGAGGCGTCCATCCCCACCCAGACCAGCCCCCTGCTGTCCTTCATCCTGACGTGGGTGCTGCCCATCTTCATGTTCATCGTCATCGGTGAGCTGCTGTCCCGCTGGATGCTGAAAAAGATGGGCGGCCAGCTGCCCGGCGGTCTCGGCAACGCAATGACCTTCGGCAAGGCGGACGCCAAGGTGTACGTGGAGCAGGCGGAGACCGGCGTGACCTTTGCCGACGTGGCCGGACAGGATGAGGCCAAGGAATCCCTGAAGGAAGTGGTGGATTTCCTCCACAACCCGGAAAAATACGCCGAGGTGGGCGCGAAGCTGCCCAAGGGCGTGCTGCTGGTTGGCCCTCCGGGCACGGGCAAGACCCTGTTGGCCAAGGCCGTGGCCGGCGAGGCGGGGGTGCCGTTCTTCTCCATCTCCGGCTCGGAGTTTGTGGAAATGTTCGTGGGCATGGGCGCGGCCAAGGTCCGCGACCTGTTCAAGCAGGCCAATGAGAAGGCCCCCTGCATCGTGTTCATCGACGAGATCGACACCATCGGCAAGAAGCGCGACGGCGGCGCCTACGGCGGCAACGACGAGCGGGAGCAGACCCTCAACCAGCTGCTGGCCGAGATGGACGGCTTCGACGGCCGGAAGGGCGTGGTGCTGCTGGCGGCCACCAACCGGCCGGAGACGCTGGACCCCGCCCTCACCCGTCCCGGACGGTTTGACCGGCGGGTGCCGGTGGAGCTGCCCGACCTGCGGGGCCGTGTCGCCATCCTCAAGGTCCATGCCAAGGACGTGAAGATTGCCGAGGATGTGGACTTCGACGTCATCGCCCGGGCCACCGCCGGGGCCTCCGGCGCGGAGCTTGCCAATATCATCAACGAGGCTGCCCTCCGGGCGGTGCGGCAGGGCCGCAAGCTGGTGCTTCAGGAGGATCTGGAGGAGAGTGTGGAGACGGTCATTGCCGGAGCCCAGCGCAAGAACGCCGTCCTCTCTCCGCAGGAGAAGAAGATCGTGGCCTACCACGAGACGGGCCACGCCCTTGTGGCCGCCCTCCAGAGCCACTCCGCCCCCGTCACCAAGATCACCATCGTGCCCCGGACCTCCGGCGCGCTGGGCTACACCATGCAGGTGGACGCCGGGGAGCGCAGCCTCATGAGCCGGCAGGAGCTGCTCAACAAGATCGCCACCCTCACCGGCGGCCGGGCCGCCGAGGAGCTGATCTTCGGCCGGGACGACATGACCACCGGCGCATCCAACGACATCGAGCAGGCCACCAAGCTGGCCCGGGCCATGGTCACCCGGTACGGCATGACCGATGAGTTCGACATGGTGGCGCTGGAGACGGTGAGCAACCAGTATCTGGGCGGGGACACCTCCCTTGCCTGCGCCGGGGAGACCGCCGCCCGCATCGATGCCCTTGTGGTGGATACCGTCAAGAACGCCCACGACAAGGCGGGGAAGCTCCTGCGGGACAACGAGGGCAAGCTCCACGAGATCGCCCAGTACCTGCTGGAAAAGGAGACCATCACCGGCGAGGAGTTCATGAAGCTGCTCAACGGTTAAATGGGCAAATCATAACGAAACAGCAGCCCGTCCGCACCGCGGACGGGCTGCTGTTTTACTGTTCTACGACTCCGGATTTCAGATAGTGGTCGAGCTTGACGTCTTCCCCGTCAAGAAAGTCCTTGATATAGCCCGCCAGCCGTGCGGAATAGCTGTTGAGCGGGTGGTCATGAAGGCGGACTATGTATGTCTGAACCGGTGGAACATCAAAATCCGGCATCAGATACCGCAGAGGGCGAACCGGATTGGTCCGCAGCAATTTGAGATAGGTCAGCAGCGGCATAGTCGAAATACAGTTAGTGGAGTTGAGAATGTGCATCTCCAGGATACAGTCATCGCATTCCGATTCGATCTGCGGCATAAATCTGTATTTTTTCCCGCAGTAGGCCAGCACGTCCTGCTCGTCCCGGGAGCGGTTGCAGAGATAGGTCTGATCCGCCAGAACGGAGGCGGGCAGCTTGTCATACCGGAGCAGAGGATGCCCCTCCCGCATGACAAAGACCCGGGGGCATTCGTGGAGCAGCGTATGATGAAGGTGCAGCGCGTGGGCCGGGCCGTGGACGATGCCCCAGTCCGCCAGCCGGTCGCTGATGCGGCGGGAGATGTGTTCGTTGTCGCAGTACTGCTCCTGAATGTGGATGTGCTGCAGGTCGTCGTAGTGGTCGGCCATGACCCGGCCGATCAGGTCGTTGAGGCAGGACGCGATGCGCACCATGAAGTCCGACTGCTGACTGGTGGCGGCGCGGATAGCGTCGGTGGTAGAGTCCAGATCCTTCAGCACCCGGTCGGCGCAGTCCAGAAACTGAAGCCCGGCGGGGGTGAGGGTGAGCTTGCCCTTCTGCCGGACAAACAGGGAGAAGCCCAGGCTTTCCTCCAGCCGCGTCATGGTGACGCTGAGGGTGGGCTGGGATACGAAAAGCATCTGGGCGGCGCGGCTCATGCTCCCGTAGGTGGCAATGGCCCGGAAATATTGGAGCTGGAGCAGTTCCATCGGATCACCTTTTTCCGTGTTTTTGAAACCCCCGGGCGGGGAATATCCCGCCCGGGGGTTGAGCGCAGAGGATTGAATTAGTACTCGGCGGTGTACTGGTCGACGTTGGAGGCGTCGATCACGTAGTGGCCGCTGAACTGGTTGTGCTCGGTGACGGGAACGCCGGGGACGATGTTGTTCTTGATGATCTCGATGACCTTCTCGATCTGATAGCCCGGAGTCTGGAGTACGGTGGCCTTCAGGGAGCCGTCCTTGATGGCATCAAAGCCGATCTGCATGCCGTCGATGGACAGCACGGAGACGGAGTCCTGCTTGTTGGCGGCGGCCAGAGCGTTAATGGCGCCGATGGCGAAGTTGTCGCTGAAGCAGACCACAGTGTCCAGATTGTCAAAGCCGGTGATGTAGTTCTCGGTCATGGTCTGGGCAGTGGTGCGGTCCACGTTGCAGTAGTCGTGGACGAGGATCTCGTAGTTGTCCTTGCCCTCCAGCGCGGCCATGAAGCCGTTGTAGCGGTTCAGATAGGTGGTGTTGTTGGCCAGACCGTCCACGATGGCGATGTGGGCGCTGTCATACTGTTCCATCATATAGGTGGCCAGATCGTAGCCGATCTGATACTGGTCGGGGCCGACGAAGCACTCCACGTACTCCCAGCCGGACTGGTCAACGTCGTTGTTCAGGGAGATGACGGGGATGCCGGCGGCAGCGGCCTTCTTCACGTCCTCAACGGCGGCGAGGGAGTCGCGGCACCAGTAGACGATGACGTCGGGCTCCATCATGAGGGCGGTCTCGAACTGGGTGGACTGCTTGGTGGCGTCCATATCGGCATCAAAGACGTTCAGATCCCAGCCCTCAGCCTCCATCTTGCTGTAGATGGCGTCAGCCATGGCGACGCAGAAGGGGGTGTTGGTCAGGGAGCCGGTGAGGACGGCGACCTTCAGGGGCTTGCCGTCTTCGGGGGCCTTGGACTCATCAGCGGGGGCGGAAGCGCCGGGGTTGGACGAGGGGGCGTCAGAGGGTTTGTTCCCGGTGCTGCCGCAGGCAGCCAGGACGCCTGCCATCATGGTGAGGGCGAGCAGAGCAGCAAGAATCTTTTTCATTTGGGGACCTCCTAAAGTTTTTTTATTTTCAGCGCGTTCCGCGCCGGGGGTCAGTGAGTGGTGAGCTTTTTCCGGCTGGTGAGCAGGTCGGCAATGAGCACCAGAACGATGATGACGCCCTGCACGAAGGACTGCATATAGCCGTTGATCATCTTGAGCACCATGACGTTGATGATGATGCGCATGACCAGAATGCCGAGTACGGTGCGGGTCATGCCGCCCTTGCCGCCCTGAATGGAGACGCCGCCCACGACGCAGGCCGCCACGACCGTCAGGTTCAGACCGTCGCCCACCATGGTACTGCCCATGCCGTAACGGGCGCCCAGCACGCAGCCGCCGATGCCGGCAAAGATACCGGCGAACACGTAGGCCAGAACACGGCTGCGGGCGGAGTTGATGCCGACCACCTTGCCGGCCTCTTCATTGCCGCCGATGACGTACAGGCTGGTGCCCAGCGGGGTCTTTTTCAGAATGAAGCCGCCCACCAGCAGGCACACCACGAAGATGACGATGGGCATGGGCAGGAAGCCGAACAGACGGCCGCCGTAGAGAAACAGAAGGCTCTCGTTGGTGTTGGCGATCATAGCCTCGCCGGTTATGATCAGGATCACACCGTTCAGGATGCGCATCATGGCCAGCGTGGTGATGAGGGAGCCGAGGCCCCACTTGGCGATGATCAGGCCGTTGATGATGCCCACGACGACGCAGCAGACCACGGCGGCCAGAATGCCGAGGAAGAGGTTGGTGGCGCTGCCTACGGCGCAGACCACGCAGGCGGCCAGAGCGACCTGGAAGCCCAGCGACAGGTCAACGCCGCCGGTGATGAGGCAGAAGGTCATGCCGATACAGACGGTGCCGTACACAGCAGTATCCACCAGCACGTTGGTGATGTTTTTCGGCAGGTTGAAGTAAGGCACAAAGAACCAGGCGTAGATGATGATGGCAGCCAGGATCACGACGATGTTATAATCCTTGGCCAGACGTTTCAGAGTTTGTCCTTTCTGCATCTTACACACCTCCGTCCTTGTCCAGAGCAGCCTTGACGGAGATCATCAGCAGCACGCCCAGGATCAGATACTGGAGCCCGCTGGACAGGCCCAGAATGTTGAAGCTGTTCTTCAGGATACCCACGAAGATGACGCCCAGCACGGTGCCGGCCACGTTGCCCCGGCCGCCGGCCAGATTCAGGCCGCCCAGCGCCACGGCGGTGAGCACCTCGAACTCGTAGCCCGCGCCCATCAGCGGCTGCGCGGACATGGAGCGGGCGCACAGCACCACGCCGGCCAGGCCCACCGTGGCGCCGCCCAGAATATAGCTGAGCCAGACCACCTTGACGGAGCTGATGCCGGAGAAGTTGGCGCTGACCGGATTGGTGCCCACGGCGTAGATCTGGGCGCCGAACACGGTCTTGTGCAGCACGAAGGAGTAGATGATGGCGGCGAGGGCGAAGATGATTACCGGCATGGGGATGACGTCAAAGACGTAGCCCTGACCGAGGAACTTGAACCAGCCGTTGCTGGAAGCCGCCAGATACTTGGAGTTGGTGTAGTGCTGGGTGGCTGCGGCGTAGACGTAGGACATGCCCAGCGTGGTGACGAAGGCGTTGATCTTGAGCCTGCCCACCAGGAAGCCGTTGAGGCAGCCGCACAGCGCGCCCACGATGATGGGCAGGATCACGGCCAGAACGGGGTGGGAGTCCGCGTAGTTACAGGCGACGCAGGCCACCAGAGACAGCATGTAGCCGGTGGACAGGTCGGTGTTTCCGGTGAGCATCACCAGCGTCAGGGCACTGCCCATAATGCCGACGATGGACACGGCGCGGATCAGGTTGCCCAGGTTGTCGATGGTCAGGAAGGAGGGCTGGATAATGGAGATCACGATCACGTAGACGATCATGATGATAAAGGTCCCGTTGACTTTTTTCAGCGCGCGCTTCCAGTCAAAAGGCTCTTTGACTTTGGCCTGTTCACTCATGGTCGGACACCCCCAGTGCGTATGCAAGGATTTGGTCGCTGGCCGTCTGGTCAACGGGGAGGTCGGCGGTGATCTTTCCCTCGCAGACGGTGTACAGCCGGTCGCAGATGCCCAGGATCTCCGGGATCTCGGAGGACACCACCAGCACGCACACGCCCGCGTTGGCCAGATCGCTGATCAGGCCGTAGATCTCGGCCTTGGCGGCCACATCGATGCCGCGGGTGGGCTCGTCCAGAATGAGGATCTGGGGATTCATCATCAGCCACTTGGAGATGACGACCTTCTGCTGGTTGCCGCCGGACAGGTGGTAGACCTTCTGGGCCAGATTCGGGGTCTTGACCCGGGTGCGCTGGACATAAGTCTCCGCCTCGGACTTCTGGGCCTTCTTGTCGATGACGCCCAGCCGGTTGATCTGACGGATCTTGACCAGCGTCATGTTGAACAGTACGGACAGACGCAGGGACAGACCCTCCAGCTTGCGGTCCTCCGGCACGAGGGCGATGCCCTGCCGGACGGCCTTCACCGGGTTGTAGATCTTGACCTCCTTGCCGTCCACGAAGACCTTGCCGGACTGGAACTTGTCCACGCCGAAGATGGCGCGCATGATCTCGCTCCGGCCGGCGCCCACCAGGCCGAAGAAACCGACCACCTCGCCGTGGCGGGCGTGGAAGTTCACGTCGGAGAACACGCCGTTGCGGGTCAGGCCCTCCACGCGGATGGCCTCCTCGCCCAGCGGGGCGGGGACCTTGTTGTAGAGGTTGTCCAGCGTCCGGCCGATCATGTGGGTGATGAGGGTGGACTTGTCGGTCTGCTTGGCGTCCAGCGTAATGATCTTTTCGCCGTCGCGGATGACGGTGATCCGGTCGCTGATCTCCAGCACGTCCTCCAGCTTATGAGAGATATAGATAATGGAGACGCCCTCGCTGCGGAGCTGACGGATCAGGTCGTGCAGGGTGTCCTTCTCGCTGTCGGTGAGGGAGGAGGTGGGCTCATCCATGATGATGACCTTGGACTGACGGGTCAGGGCCCGGCCGATCTCCACCATCTGCTGCTGGGCCACGGACAGGTCGGCCACCAGCTTTTTCGGGGAGACCTTCAGGTGGATGCGGTCAAGGATCTCCCTGGCGTCGGCATACATCTTTTTATTGTTCAGGGTGCCGAGGCGGTCAGTAGGCTGGTTGCCCAGATAGAGGTTCTTGGCCACGTCCAGCAGGGGGACCATGGACAGCTCCTGATAGATGCAGGAGATACCTGCGTCGATGGACTGCTTGGTGTTTTTGAAATCGATGCTTTTTCCTTCCAGATAGTACTCGCCGGTGGTGCGGGCATGTACGCCGGTCAGGATCTTAATCAGCGTGGATTTGCCCGCGCCGTTTTCGCCGCAGAGGGCGTGGACTTCGCCCCGGCGCACGTCAAAGCTGACGTCCTTCAGGGCCTTGACGCCAGGGAAGATCTTGCTGATCCCGCGGACCTCCAGCAAAATCTCCGGGTCTTGCTGAGGGTGTAAATTGCTCATAAATGCGGTCACCTCGCCATGTCGATATGTGTAAAATACCGATGGATTTGTGAGGGCTATTATACAGATACCGTCGAAAAAAGGGAAATATATATCTGAAATAAATATATAAACTCAACACTATACCTTGCACTTTCGGTATAGAATTTAGTCAAATGCTACAAAAATCGTCGGGTAAAAAACGGCGAAAAAACAAGAGCAGGGCCCGTCCGAAATACGGACGGGCCCTGCTCAGGCAGTGTAAAATGTTTGTAAGGGTGCTCAGGCCTTGCCGGGACGGTAGGGCTTGACGGGGTTGGTGGGATCGAAGGGGTTGACCTCCTTGCCGGCCTCGACTTCCTTGAACCACTCGAAGGGCTTGGTGCGGAAGCCCTTCCAGCTTTCGCGGGTGGGAACCTGCTGCATCCAGTCGTGGCAGTAGCGCCAGTCGTTGGTCTGGCTGATGTACTTCTCGTCCTGCTGACCGGCATTGGTGTCGCCCATCTCGCCGGCGGCGATGCGCAGCAGGGAGCCGTACTGCTCGGAGACGGTGTGGAGCTTCAGATCCTCCATGAACAGCTTCTTCAGCGGGCGCTTGGCCAGGTTGGACATGATGGTGCGGTTCTCATAGGGCATGGTCTTCCACATGCGGGCGATCTCCCAGGCGCGGTCCATGACCTTGTCCTTGGGGACGACCTCGCTGACCATGCCCCAGTCCAGCATCTGCTGGGCGGTCCACTGGCGGGCGGTCATCATATAGTAGTTGCCGCGCTTGGTGCCGAAGTAGTGCTGCGCCATCAGACCCATGCCGTCGCCGGGGACGAGGCCGCCGTGAGCGTGGGGAACCTCCATCCAGGTGTCCTCAGAGGCGATGGTCACGTCGCACAGCATGGCGGAATCCCAGTGGAAGCCGGGGCCGGGGATGGCGCCGATGGTGGGCACGTCGATGTCGAACACCATGTTCTTGATGAGGTTGGTGTCGTCAAAATACTGATGCTGGAACCGCTGGGTGGGCAGCTCGGAGTAAGTTTCCCAGCCGTGGGGGTCGGACTCGGTCATCCAGCTGTGGCCGATGTGGGTGAAGATGATGATCTCATTCTCCCAGTCCATGGACAGGACGCGGGTGAGCTGGCTGCACGCGCGGTGGGACATGCCGCTGTGCTGCATGGGGCCGTCCAGCGTCTTCCAGGTGACCTGGAGGATGCCGTCCTCACGGTACAGATCGGCGAAGTCCTTGAACCATTCCTTGTACTCGTCAAGACCGGGCAGCTTGACATAATCAGCGAGGGGCTTGCTCATCATAAATTCCTCCTTGAAAATCAGATAGTGTGTGGGCGCTCTCCACCTATTGTAGAAAGCATCTGAAATAATGATACCGTTTTGTTGTTTCGTTGTCAATTGCGTAGTATGAAATAGTTGTTTCAAATTTGCGAAAGATGAAATGAATAATAAGAAAGGCGGGAAGCGCACCGTGCGCTTCCCGCCTGATCAGGTCATATTTTGTGTTCAGAGCCGCGGATAGAGTTACATCCAGTTCAGCCCCGGCCAGTTTTCGCAGGCGGCGTTGTCCTGCGGGGCCCCCGGCGTGGAGCGGCCGCTCCGGATGCAGTCTGTCAGGATGGTCTTCAGTTCATTGAGCTTTTCGGGGTACGCTTCGGCGAGGTTGACTTGCTCTCCAATGTCGGACGCCATGTCGTAAAGCTGGTAGTCCGGCATACCGGCGGTGTCCTTGCCCTCGATGGGCGGGTTGAAGCTCCCGGAGCCGGCACAGCACTCCAGCTTCCACGGGCCCTTGCGGATGGCAAAATTGCCCAGCAGGGAGTGGTGGACGGTGTAATCCCGGATGGCTCCGCTGCCGCCGGTCCAGAGAGACAGCTGGGAGACGGAATCCTCCCCCGCGTTGTCGGGCAGCTCCGCGCCCACCAGATCGGCAAAGGTGGCCATCATGTCCACCAGGCAGCAGGTCTCGCCGCAGACGGTGCCCGCCGGGACGTGCCCGGGCCAGCTGACGATGAAGGGGATGCGGTGGCCGCCGTCCCAGATGTCGCCCTTCGTGCCCCGGTAGATGTAGCTGGGATAATGGCCCAGCCCCTCCAGCCGGAGGAAGTCCACGATGGTGGAGCAGCCGTTGTCGCTGGTGAAGATGACGATGGTGTCGTCCCGCAGGCCGTTGCGCTCCAGCGTCTCCGTCAGGCGGCCCACGAAGCCGTCCACCTGCATGACCATATCGCCGTAGGGGCCGATGGCGCTCTTTCCCTCATACTCTTTGGAGGGGAGCAGGGGGCCGTGCACCGCCGGGGTGGGATAATAGATGAAGAAGGGCTGATCGCCTTTGGCGTAGCCGTCGATGAGGTCCAGCACCTTTTGGTCCATCTCGGGGACGATGTCCCGGGCGTCAAAGCCGGGCTCCGCCGGGCCGTACTCCACCTCGGTCAGCATACCGGGATCGGCATGGTTGAAGCCGGTGATGCCGATCATGTGGTCCGGCTCCCGGATCACGCGGTCGTTCTCGATGTGGACAAAGGGGGGCTGGTCCAGCGAGGCGGGCATGCCATAGTAGTAGTCGAAGCCCCAGTCCGTGGGGCCGTTCCTGATGGGGGCGGCGTAGTCGATGCCGCCGTCCTCGGGCTGGGGATCGCTGAAATATTCCTCATAGGTTTTGGGCAGGGTATAGCCGTTTTTGGTCTGCCAGTCCATGCCCAGGTGCCACTTGCCCACGCAGGCCGTGCGGTAGCCGTTCTGGCGCATCAACTCCCCGATGGTGAGCCGCCCGTCCTCAATGAGGGAGGAGGACAGGCCGGGGAGCACGCCGGACTTCAGGCGGGAGCGCCAGTTGTACCGCCCGGTCATCAGCGCGTAGCGGGAGGGGGAGCAGACGGCGGAGGAGGAGTGGCAGTCGGTGAACCGCATACCGGACTCCGCCAACGCGTCGATGTTGCCAGTGGGGATCCTGGACTGGCGGTTGAAGCAGGACACGTCGCCGATGCCGAGATCGTCGGTGAGGATCAGGATGATATTGGGCTTTTTCTGTGCACTCATGGGAAAGCCTCCTTTAACCGATCAGAGAGACAAAGCCGGTGGCCAGAGGGATGCCGAGGGCGAGGACAAGAATGACTTCCGTCACGGAAAAGACCGCAGTATAAGTATAGGTGTGCTTGGAGTTGACCAGCCATTCCTTGTTGCTGAACAGAATGGCGGAGAAGGGAGAGGCGGCGGGGGTGATGAAGGCGGTGCCGAGGATGGTATACATCATCAGCATGCACACGACGGTGGTATCCATCCCGGAGGAGGCGGCGAAGGCGGCCAGAACGGGCTGCATCAGGATGGCGATGACCAGACTGTTGCAGATGTTGGTGAGGATAAAGCCGGCCAGCAGGAAGATGATGGTGAAGGAGATGGGGCTCAGGCTGCTGAACATGGGGTTGAGGACATAGGACAGGAAGGCGGTGATGCCGGTGTCCGCGCTGGTGAGGGCGCCGCCCAGATAGATGGCGGTGGCGCACATGAAGTAGGTGCTCCAGCTGATGTTCTTGACCACGGCGGGCAGGTCCATGGCGGGCTTGCCCTGAATGCGCAGCGCGCCCAGCAGCGCGCAGGCAAAGACGCACAGGCCCACGGAGTTGGCGGACAGGAAGGCGACCCAGCCGATGGTCTTGGGCAGCACGCAGGGCAGGAGCAGCAGCACCACCAGCACCACGAAGCCCCAGGAGAGGACCTTCTGCTGGACGGACATGGGGGGCAGGGGGTTCTTTTCCTTCAGCATGTCGATGTTGATGTTCTTCAGGCGCTCCACGTCGGGCCGCAGGATGAACTTGGCCACCAGCACCAGCGCGGCGCACAGGACGATGCCCAGCAGGACCACGGTGCAGAGATAGGTGGCGCTGTTGATGAGGACGGCGCCGCCGGGCAGCTCAGCCGTCAGTGTGGCGTAGTTGCCGATGAGCAGCAGGATATTGCCCATGTAGGGCGGAACAGGGAAGCCCAGCAGGGTGGAAGCCGCCACAAGGATGACCGCAATGGTGGGGTACTTCTCGCCCTTCTGGTAGCCGACCTCCTGAAATACGTCATAGAGCACGGGCCAGAAGATGAAGATGGGCGCCCAGGCGGAGACGAAGGCGGAGATCAGGAAGTAGCCGAGGCAGATGACGAAGGTGAACAGCCAGGGCTTGCCGTTGATGCTCTTCCGGGTCAGGAAGAAGCGGGCCATATAGGTGGTGATGCCGTTGGTGTGGAGCGCTTCACCGATGACCATCATGAACAGGGTCTGCACCACGACGGCGTTGCCCATCCACGACACCAGAACGTTTGACATTCCGTCGTAGCCGAGGAAGCCCAGCGCGACCACGGCCATGATGCTGGCCCAGAGGGGGTCTACGGTGGACCAGAGGTACAGCGTGCCGAGAAAGACGCCGAGGACCATCATGCCGACGGAGGTGACCTCCGGCAGACGGATGGGCAGCAGCTGGAAGCCGAACATGATGACCAGACCGATGATTGAGTTGATGATGATTGACCGATTTTTTCGTGTCCATTACGAATCATTCCTCCTTTTGTGTGTGTCAACGAAATCTATAGGGGAATTGCGTCTGCCTGTTGACAAAATTGATTATATCTTTTACAATCGATGTTGTAAATGCATTGATTTTTGACTAAATGATACGCAAAATAAATCATTGCGCAGCGGAGTGGTGAGGATGGAAGACGCGCAGATCATTTATTTTCTGGAGACGGCGAAGGACCTGAATTTTACGGCGGCGGCCCGGCGGTGCTTTATTTCCCAACCGTCCCTGAGCCGGAACATCGCGCTGCTGGAGCAGGAGCTGGGCGTCAAGCTCTTCAAGCGGGACAACCGCAACGTCCAGCTGACCAAGGCGGGGGAGTATATCCGGCAGGAGTTCGAGCTGCTCATCGCCCAGAAGGAGCGGATGGTGCGGCAGGCCCGCTTCCTGAGCAACGAGCGGCACGGTTCGCTGCGGGTCGGGATACAGGACAACCTGTGGAGCGTGCCGGCCATCGCGAAGCTGCTGCCCGCGTTTTTGAAGGAGCAGCCGAGCATCGAGGGGCTGTTCAGCGTCCACAGCTACGAGACCATGTACCAGATGCTCCAGAGCGGCGGGCTGGACCTGATCTTCTGCAAGCAGTTCACGGATTATCAGCTGCGGAATTATTCCGTGCTCCAGATCATGGAGTGCACCCCCGCGCTGGTGGTCAACCGGGAAAACCCGCTGTCCCGGGCGGAGCGCGTGACACTGGCGGACCTGAAGGACGAGAAATTTATCGTGCTGGAGCAGAGCGTGAACCGCTTTGCCTATTCGTCGCTGATCGACACCTGCCGGAAGGAGGGCTTCCTGCCCAACGTGAGCTGGTTCGTCAACACCAACGCCGCCCGGGTCCTGTACGTCAACCTGAATCTGGGCGTGACGCTGATGGACATGGAGACGGTCCTGCCGTCCACCATGGACGCCGTGGTGAAGGTCCCGCTGGTCTCGGATGGGCTGGAGCCGGTGGGGATCTACGCGGTCAGCCTGAAGTACCCGGGCAATCCGCTGGTACAGAGCGTTTTTGATTTTTTGAAGAGCCGCCCGGAGCTTTGCTGACACGGCGGGGATCGAAGGAGAATATGGTTATGGATACGGTAAGCGTGCTCATCAAGCCGGCGTCGGGCCGGTGCAATCTGCGGTGCAAGTACTGCTTTTACGAGGATGTGTCCGGCCTGCGCAGCGAGCAGGATCTGGGCCTGATGACGGAGGAGACGCTGGAGGAGCTGGTGCGGCAGGCCATGGAGCTTGCGGACCGGCGGGTGAGCTTCGCCTTTCAGGGTGGGGAGCCCATGCTCCGGGGGCTGGCCTTTTACGAGAAATTCATGGAGCTGGAGAAAAAATACCGGAAGTCCGGTGTGCTGGCGGAGCACTCCATCCAGACCAACGGCACCCTCATCGACGAGGCGTGGGCGGATTTTTTCCGGGAGAACCGCTTTCTGGTGGGTATTTCGCTGGACGGCACCCGGTCCCTCCACGACATGAACCGGGTGGACGTAAAAGGAAAGGGCACGTGGGCCGCGGTGGAGCGGGCGCTGCGCCTGCTGGAGAAAAAGCAGGTGGAGTACAACATCCTGTGCGTCATCACCGGGGCTGCCGCCCGGCGGGGGCAGGCCATTTATCAGAGCCTGACGGGCCTTGGCTGCCGCTATCTGCAATTCATTGCCTGCCTTGATCCTATGGAGGAGGAGCGGGGGCAGCGGCCCTTCTCCCTGACGCCGGAGCGGTACGGCACGTTTCTCAAGACGGTATTCGACCTGTGGTACCGGGACTGGGAGCAGGGCAATTACGTCAGCGTCCGGCTGTTTGACGACTATGTGCACCTTCTGGCGGGCCAGCCCGCCAGCGCCTGCGCGTCCAACGGCGTGTGCGGGCAGTATTTCGTGGCGGAGGGGGACGGCAGCATCTACCCCTGCGACTTTTTCGTGCTGGACGAGTACCGCATGGGCAGGCTGGGAGAGCAGACGCTGGCGGAGCTGGCGGACAGTCCGGCGGCCCGGGAATTCTGCGCCTGCGGCCGGGGCGCGCCGGAGGAGTGCGCCGGGTGCAGGTGGCTGCCTCTGTGCGGCGGCGGCTGCCGCCGGGACTGGATCGGGAACAGCCGCAACTACCACTGCGCCGCCCTGAAGAGCTTCTTTGAGTACGCCTATCCCCGGCTGGAGCACATTGCCCGGCTGGAGCGCCGGATGATGGGACGGTAATTGAATCAAAAACAGGCCCCCACCGGGTCTGAACCGGTGGGGGCCTGTTATGCATGGAGTGCGTTCCGCCCCAGCAGGCGCGGAGCGCTTGCGGCGTTCGGAATTGTGCGCTTTTTTGTGCGCTTTTCTCTGTGGGCAGGCTGCAAATACTTCCGGAAAATACAAAAAAGTTCTGAATCCATAAAGAATTCAGAACTTTTTGTGGTGGAGACTACAGAACTCGAATCTGTGACCTCTTGCGTGTGAAGCAAGCGCTCTACCGGCTGAGCTAAGCCTCCATATATTGGTGACCCGTACGGGACTCGAACCCGTGTTACCGCCGTGAAAGGGCGGTGTCTTAACCGCTTGACCAACGGGCCATATTGCCCATGGTGGGCGGAACTTTGGGGGACCTGAAGAAGCGGCGGTGCCGCTTCTTCAGGTTTGGTAGCGGCGACTGGATTCGAACCGGTGACAACTCGGGTATGAACCGAGTGCTCTAGCCAACTGAGCTACGCCGCCATAAATCACCCAACAGGGCAAGGGTTAGTATAACCGATTTCCGGGAGCTTGTCAAGGGAAAAATCAAGTTTTTTTGCCCGGTTAGCGGGGAGGGGGGCGGAACGGAAAGCGCGCCCCGGGCAAGGAGCCCGGAGGCGCGCCGCGCGTCACTTTTCGGGGATGAGGGACGCCACGTGGTCGGCCAGCTCCTGGGCCAGCTCGCCCATGGCGGGGGTGATGAGGCCGCCCTGAGCGGTGGCGAGCTCCGGGGACAGGGGCAGGGCGAAGTTCACGCACTTGGCTCCCAGATCCAGCCGGGGAGCCAGATGGGCGCCGCCGTCCAGCGACTTGTTCTCCACATAGGCCACCGGAGAGGACAGGAACATCCGGGTCATGGCCACGCAGCGGCGGATGGGGTCCACCGCCACCTCGGAGGGCTCGCCTACGATGATGGTGCCGTCCATGGGGAAGGCGGTGAGCAGGTTCAGGGGCACGTCCCCCGCACCGGAGGGCATGTCGATGAGAAACACGTCGTTGTCCTCGCCCCAGTCGCCGCTGGTGTAGAGGTAGTTGACCACATTATAAATATCGCCGCCGGGCCAGAGCACCGGTTCGGAGGGGTCGTCGGCGATGAGGGAGTAGCTGAGCAGCTTGAGATTCGGCGTCACCTGCACCGGCTCCACCTTGCCGTCGCCGCCGGTGACGGGGCCTCTGGCCCCCAGCAGCAGGGGCATGGACGCCCCGGGCAGGTCCGCGTCCAGCACGGCCACCTTCAGCCCCCGGCCGGCCAGATTCCGGGCCAGCAGGGCGGTGACGGTGGATTTGCCGGTGCCGCCCTTGCCGGAGGTCACGGCCAGCAGGAGCTTGGCGAACTTGGGATAGGCGTTCTTGCTGCAGTCGCTCTCGCAGGAGCCGCAGTCACCGTGGCAGCCGCCCTCCCAGATGTCCTCGATCTGCTGGTTCAGCTCGTCGTACATGTCAGGGGTGATCTTGTCAAAATTTGCGGGGTCGAGAAAATCCTCGGGCTTCATGAAAGGCCCTCCTTTGTCAGTGTTGGTGGTTTATTCGCCGCACAGATCCACGATGATGTGGGCGAACATCTTGGCGGACACCATCAGGTCGGAGATGCGGGCGCGCTCGTCGGCGGCGTGGAGATGGGTGTCGAAGCCGGGCAGGGTGCAGCCGAAGGCCACGCCGCCGGGGATCTCGTGGACGTAGGTGCCGCCGCCGGTGGACAGGCACTCGCCCTTCAGGCCGGTGTACTCCTCGTAGCGCTTGAGCAGCGTCTGGACGAAGGGGCTGTCCTCGGGGGTGTGATGAGGGGAGGACTGCTCGCCGGAGAAGGTGAAGCCGCGGCCCTCAAAGGCGGCGCGGGCCACGTTCAGGCAGTTCTCCTCGGTGGCGCACAGGGGGACGCGGCTGTCGAACCGGCCCTCCAGCCCGGTGTCATTGACCTCCAGCAGGGTGAAGGCCACGGTCAGGGGGCCGGCCACCGGCTCCTCCTGAGCGATGCCCAGCGCCTTGCCCAGATAGTCGCCGTGGGGCAGAAGCTCGTTGATCTGGCTCAGGGCCTCCTTGCAGGGGCCTTCGGCCAGCGGCAGGGCGCACAGCAGTGCCACGATGCCGGTGACGGGGTTGTTGCCGCCCTCGGGCCACGCGGCGTGGGAGCCGGAGCCCTTGGCGTGGATGACGGTAAGACCGTCCTCCACGGTGTAGGAGAACTGGATGCCGGTGCGGGCGGTGATGTCCCGGGCGTAGGGCACCATGTCGGCGGCGGGGATGCCCTCAACGGCGGCGGAGGCGTCGCCGGGGAGAACGTTGATGCGGAAGCCGCCGTGGAGCCAGCGCAGCCGGGGCAGAGTCTCCTGCACGGGCCAGCTCTTGGAGAACACGGGCTTGAAGCCGCCCTTCTCGGTGTTGATCACGGGGAAGCCGGAGTCGGGGGAGAAGGTGGAGGGGGCATAGGGGTTCCGGGCGAAGTACCACGCGATGTCGCCGGAGCCGGACTCCTCGTTGGTGCCCATGATGAGACGGCAGTTGGCCTTCAGGGGCACGCCCAGATCCTTCACGGCTTTCATGGCCAGCATGGAGGCCACCACGGGGCCCTTGTCGTCGTCGGTACCCCGGCCGAAGATCATGCCGTCCATCACCTTGGGGGAGTAGGGCTCGGTGACGGTCCAGCCGTCGCCGGGGGCCACCACGTCCAGATGGCCCAGAATGTGGAGCTCGTCCGGCTTATCGCACAGGTCGGCGGTGCCCACGTAGCCCTCGTGGTTCTTGGTGATGAGGCCCCATTCGTCAGCCAGCTTCAGCGCCTCGTCCAGTGCGGCGGCGGGGCCGGGGCCGAAGGGCGCGCCGGGGGCGCTCTCGCCCTCCGCGCTGTCGATGGACACCAGACGGCACACGGCGTCCACGAGGACGGATTCCTTGTCGGCAAAATATTGCTCGATCAGCTCTTTGTTCATGGTGAAGATCGCTCCTTTATTCTTCTGTGTCGGCTGCGTCGGGCACGGTCTGCCCGGACAGCTCTCCCAGGTATTTATATACTGTGTAGCGGGACACGCCGAGGTGCTTCGCCACATAGGGGACGGATTTGCGGAAGGAGAAGGCGTTGCGCTGCTCCAGCATGGCGATGACGCGCATCCGGTCCTTCTTGGTCAGGGAACCCACGGGCTTGCCCAGCGTGTTCAGGCACTGGTCGAACAGCCCGGCCAGCTGCTTGGAGTCCCCCTCCTGCCACAGGGCGGACTGGAGGTCGGACTGGGCGCTCATCAGGTCCACGAGGATGCGGTTGGCGAACACCAGCGACGTGTAGTCGAAGTTGATGCCCAGCGCCAGATTGTAGTCCTCGCCGATCATATGGAAGGTGGACGACTTGGTCTGCCGTCCGTCGGGGGTGGTGGCGGCCAGATTCACCTGATCGGTGGTGGCGGCCTGCTCCCCCAGCTCAAGGCCGATGCCCATGATGTCCATGGTGGAGCCTACCTCCCGGCCGGAAACATGGCCGTTGTAGATGGACAGGATGGGGTGGGTGGGCACGCCCATGTCGTGGACAAGGGTCTCGCAGGACGAGCCGAACATCTCGGCGATCCCCCGGGCGGTGCGGTCCAGAAATTCAAAGGCTTCATCACGGGTCATGGCGCGGCGGCTCCTTCGATAAATCATATACTTCTGCTTATTGTATCGTCCCGCCCGCAAAATAGCAAGGGGTTCCCGGAAAGTATCCCACAAAAAACCTACTGAAATCGTCGAAAAAAGGGGAACCGAAAAAAACGGGGGAAAAAAGAGCGGCGGGAGCGCGGTTCGCGCTCCCGCCGCCGGGAAATGCTTAATGCTCCATGAAGCGGGAGAGAAACTCCCGGGTGCGGGGCTGCTTCGGATCGGAGAACAGCTCCGCCGGAGCCCCCTCCTCGCAGATGAGGCCGTCGGCCATAAAGACCACGTGGCTGGACACGTCCCGGGCGAAGGCCATCTCGTGGGTGACCACCAGCATGGTCATGCCCTCCCGGGCCAGATCCCGCATGACGGACAGCACCTCACCCACCATCTCGGGGTCGAGGGCGGAGGTGGGCTCGTCGAAGAGCAGCACCTCCGGCTCCATGGCCAGCGCCCGGGCGATGGCCACCCGCTGCTTCTGGCCGCCGGACAGCTGCCGGGGCCGGGCGTTGAGGTAGGGGGTCATGCCCACCTGATCGAGGTATTTCAGGGCGCTTTCCCGGGCGGCGGCCTTGGCCTTTTTCAGCACCTTGACCTGACCCACCACGCAGTTTTCCAGCACGGTCATATTGCTGAACAGGTTGAAGGACTGGAATACCATGCCCACCTTGGCCCGGTAGTCGGAGGCCCGGACGCCCCGGCCGGTGACGGACTGGCCGTGGAACAGGATCTCGCCGCCAGTGGGGGTCTCCAGCAGGTTGACGCACCGCAGCAGGGTGGACTTGCCGGAGCCGGACGCGCCGATGATGCTGGTCACGTCGCCGGGGCGGACGGTGAAGTCGATGTCCCGGAGCACCTCATGGTGCCCGAAGGACTTGGAGAGATGGCGCACCTCAAGGATCGCGTCGTTCATTTCAGCGCTCCCCCCTTCTGTCCTGATTCCGGTTCCAATTCGCGTCCCGGAGGTTTTTGCCGTGTTCCCGGCTGCGCTCGTCAAAGGGCGTGCCCCGGTCGGGATGGTTGTAGGTGCCCGCGGCCATGACCAGCTGGTCGTCCTGCACCAGCTCGTAGCTGTCGCCGCCGTCCATCCGCTTCTCCAGCCGGCGCAGCAGGAAGGAGGCGATGAGGGTCATGGTGAGATAGCCGATCATCTCGATGACGGCGGAGGGAAAGTACTTGTTGTTGACGCCCACGATGTACCGGTGGGCGGCGAAGAACTCCGTAAAGGTGATGACGAACATCACGGAGGTGTCCTTCACGTTGATGATGAAGTTGTTGCCGATCTGGGGGATGATGTTGCGGATGGCCTGGGGCAGGATGACACTGGTCATGGTCTGCACGTGGGTCATGCCAAGGGCCTTGGCGCCCTCGGTCTGGCCGGGGTCGATGGACATGATGCCCCCCCGGACAGACTCGGCCATGTAGGCGCCGGTGTTGATGGACACCACGAGGATGGCGGCGGCCCAGACGCTGTCGAACCGCAGGGCGGCGTCGGTGATATAGGGCAGGCCGTAGTAGATGAACACCGCCTGAAGCACCATGGGCGTGCCCCGGAACACCTCCACATAGATCCGGATGACCACCCGCAGCAGCTTCAGCACAAAGCGCTTGGGCAGGGGATCCTGCTTCGTGTAGGGAATGGTGTTGAGAATGCCGCAGATCAGGCCGATGGCGAAGCCGATGACCGTGGCCGCCAGCGCGAGGATCAGGGTGTTCTTCACGCCGTTGAGATACATGGGCCAGTATTTGGACCAGAGCAGCGCCACATCATGGCACAGTTTCGCGAGCTTATCCATGGGTCACATTCCTTTCGGACGATTTTGGGAAGCGCCTGTGTTTGGGGCAGCCGAGTGCTTGTGTGGGAAAGCCCGGCTTATATGGTTGCGTTGGGATCGGGGGCAAATCTCTCGTTCCCCCCCGGAGGGCGGGGGTTCCTCAAAGGGGGCTGGGTCTCAGCTTCGCTTCGGTCGGCGCGGGGCGTTTGCCACTGGCAAACCGCGCCCCTTTGAAGGCGCGTCGGCGTCAGCCGATCATGGCGTTTCCGCAGAAACGCCCGCGCCTGCCTATCCTGCGCACTTAGACTTCGGGTTGAATAGCGATGGCCTGATCCATCAGGGCGTTGAACTGCTCCTCGGTGAGGGCGGAGAGCACGCGGTCGATGGCCTCGGTGAGCTGGGTGTTGCCCTTCTGGACGGAGATGCCGATGTTCACGTTCTCGGCCCGCTCCTCATCGCTGGCAAACTGGAAGTCGCCGTCGGTGCCGGAGAAGTTCAGGATCACCAGACTGTCGTCCTTGGCGGCGGCGCCCATGGCGGTGGGCATGTCGGTGCAGATGAAGTCCACCGTGCCGGTCTGGAGCTGCATGATCATGGCGGGGGCGTTGTCGGCGGGGGCCAGCAGCTCGGCGTTCTCGATCTGGGGCAGGCAGGAGTCATACCAGATGGTGCCGGACTGGGCGGTGCACTTGCCGCCGGCCAGATCGGCAATGGAGGTCGCGTCAGCGAACTGGCTGCCCTTGGTGGTGACGCAGACGATGGTGGCGTAGTAGTAGGGGCCGGCCATATCGACCTCCTGCATCCGGTCGGCGGTCATGGACTGGCCGGCGATGTTGGCGTCCATGGAGCCGGACTGGACAGCGGGGCACAGGGAGTCCCACGCGGAGGAGACGATCTCAAGCTCCCAGCCGTAGGCCTCGCAGATGCGCTTGGCGATCATCACGTCGTAGCCGTTGGCATAAGCGCCGGAGACGTTGGAAATGGGGACGGCTCCGTTGGAGTCGTCCATCTGGGTCCAGTTGTAGGGGGCGTAGGCGCACTCCATGCCGACGGTGAGCACGCCGTCCTCAAGGCCGGGGATGGAGCTGGTGTCCACGCCGGTGAGGTCCTCCACAGGGGGGATGTCCACGGTGGAGCCGGTGTTCTGGGAGGGCTGGGCGTCGTTTCCGCTCTGGGTCCCGCCGCAGGCGGACAGGCCGAGCATCATCATGGCGGACAGCAGCAGGGCGATGGTTCTTCTTCTCATTTTGGATCTCCTCTTTCGTTTTGTTTTTGCTCTTTTTGTCTCCTCAGGCAAAAAGAAAGACCATGAACCGCAGATGCGATCATGGTCAACAAAACTCCCCCCCAAAATGCGTTGGGAACAAGGAGCTGTTTCCTCCATGATAGCGCTTCACACGGTAGTGTGACAGTCCGCCGGGTATTACCCGTCGACCCAGGCACGCGGGACCGGACCAGTCCTCACGCCCTTCGGCGGCGACGCCTTTCGCCGGAAGCAGTTGTCCTTGCCCTCCGGGTACTCTTCGTGACCGCGCCTCTATCATTGGTTCAATTTGCAAGTATTATAGCGCCGGCCCCCGCCGTTGTCAACGGCATTGGGAAATTTCGGCGAATTTTGGCCTGCGGGCCGGGAATCGCCGCCGTCCCTGTGCAGTTTGCACCGAAACGGCGGCGATCCGAGGTCAGAATAAATCCGCTCAGGACAGCTTGGCGCGCTCCTTACCGCGGCCATGGACCATGCCCACTACCACGCCGGTGAGGGCGAAGAGGGCGATGGCGTTGGGGATGACCATGAGGTTGTTGAACATATCGGTGAGCTCCCACACCAGATCATTGCTCATCAGGGTGCCGAGGAAAATGAATACCAGCGCGATGACGGAGTAGATGACAGTGGCGGCCTTTTTGCCCAGCTTTTTGCCGAAGAGGTAGATGACGTTGATCTTGCCGAACATGTTCCAGCTGAGCACCGTGGAGAAGGCGAAGAAGAACAGGCAGACGGCTACGAAGGCGGAGCCGATCTGGGCGCCGAACACGGAGCCGAAGGCGGTCTGGGCCAGATTGGCCTTGCCGATGCCGTCGGGAATGGCGCCGGAGGCGAGAATGCCGTCGGAGGTGTACAGGGTGGAGATGATGACCAGCGCGTTGAGGGTCAGCACCACGAAGGTGTCGATAAACACGCCGATCATGGCCACCACGCCCTGATCGTGGGGGCCCTTCACGTTGGCCTGAGCGTGGGCGTGGGGGGTGGAGCCCATACCGGCTTCGTTGGAGAACAGGCCCCGCTTGGCGCCCTGACTGACGGCGGTCTTGATGGCGTAGCCGAAGCCGCCGCCGATGATGGCCTGAGGCTGGAAGGCGTACTTGAAGATCATGGCGAAGGTGGCGGGAATGTAGGTGACGCGGGCGATAAGCACCACAAGGCCGCCCAGCAGGAAGATGACCGCCATGACGGGGACGATCTTCTCGGTGACGGCGGCCAGCCGCTGGACGCCGCCGAGGAAGATGACGGCGCAGATGATGACCAGAATAACGCCCACGATCCACGACGGGATGCCGAAGGCGGTCTGGAAGGTGGAGCCGATGGAGTTGGACTGCACCATGCAGCCGAAGAAGCCCAGCGCCAGAATGATGGCCACGGCGAAGAATCCGGCGAGGAATTTGCCGAAGCCGCCCTTGAACGCTGTGGTGATGTAGTAGACGGGGCCACCGTGAATGGTGCCGTCCTTGTCGATCTTACGGGTCTTGACGGCCAGCGTGGCCTCAGCGTAGATGGTGGCCATGCCGAAGAAGGCGATGATCCACATCCAGAAAATGGCTCCAGGGCCGCCGGTGAGGATGGCGCCGGAGGCGCCCACGATGTTGCCCGTACCTACCTGAGCGGCGATGGCGGTGGCCAGCGCCTGGAAGGAGCTCATGCCGCTCTTGTGCTTCCGGCCCCGGAGGGTGAGATTGCCGAACACCTTTTTCATGCCCTCGCCGAAGCAGCGCACCTGCACGAACCGGGTGCGGACGGAGTACCACAGGCCCACGGCCACCAGCAGGAACACGAGAATGTAGTTCGACAGGTACTCGTTGATCTTACAGACAATGGGAAACAATACCGCTTCCAGATTTTCCAACATAACAGATCCCTCTCCTCTTTGATCAAGAAAAAAGAACAGGCCGCGGAGAACATGCTCCACGGCCCGGGAAAAACGGAAGGCACGGCGGGACGCGCGCTCCCGCCGAAATTTCGTCATCCTCTGTCCTTTTGCCTGAGAGATTGGCGGCGGCCATATTTGGCCCGTCCGCTTTGCACCTTCGGCACTCAAACCATTGAGCTTCTCCAGAGTTACATCCGCGCACAGTCCTGATCCCGTCTGCGGGACACCTGAGAGTGTTACTCCTTCGGTAAGCCGAATGGCTGTTTTCCTGGGCGCTTCGTCTGTCCTGTTCGATTGTGATGGACATTATACCGCCAGCGGCGGACATTGTCAAGGGAAAGTTTCAGTTATTTCCGGAAAGCGCCGGGCTGAAAAATTCGGATATGCCCAGCATGGCCAGCCGGGAGATGAATTCCTCCCGGGAAAAACCGAGGGGTATGGACTGGTCCCCCTGCAATGTGACCCGGTCGGGTTCAAATTCCGCGTTCTGGCAGAACCGGACGTCGAAGCACAGTGTTCCGTCCGTCACCCCGGCGGCGTATATTTGGCCGTCCACGTCGGAAAGAATGACGCTCAGCCCCGGGAATTCGGGCAGTTCCTCCTCGTTGCCGGGCACTTCGGATATTACGGCGGGGGTGACGACGGCGTACAGCCCATCCTCCTGACTGTAGTAGGCGGAGACGGAACAGCCGTTCTCCAGCGTCTCGGACTGGGTATCGTTTTTCTGCCCAATGCTGACCGTCGGGAACGTGACAGACACGGCGCCTGAGTCAAACTCCGTTCTGGCTGTGGCGTGCAGAAATGACCGCCCCGGCTCCATAGGGAAGGTGATGACCGCGGCTTCGCTCTGCGCCCGGCATCCGCACAGAAGGCAGAGCAGGGCCGTCATGAAAAATCGGATCCGTTTCATAGTACTCCTTTCCAGCTGAGTGGTGCGGTATCCTGACAATGACATCATACACAAAAAATCCCGGGAAGTCAACAAAACGGATGTGCAGAACGCAGACGGCGCGGAAACGCGGCGGGGTAAACAAACTGCCGTTTTATTTACAATTTCCTCTTTTTTCTCCTTATACAATGTGGTATACTGTATGAGTTAAATTGGGTGTTTACGCCCGCAAGACGGATAGAAAGGACACAGAAGCTATGGGTCTGTTTTCAAAAATTTTCGGCACCCGCTCCGAGCGGGAGGTCAAGGCGCTCAATCCCATCGTGGACAAGATCGAGGCCCTCGCCGACGAGTACAAGGCGCTGAGCGACCATGAGCTCCGGGCCAAGACCGACGAGTTCAAGGCGCGCCTTGCCAAGGGCGAGACGCTGGACGACATCCTGCCCGAGGCCTTCGCCGCCTGCCGCGAGGCGGACGAGCGCGTGCTGGGCATGCGGCCCTACCGGGTGCAGCTCATCGGCGGCATCATCCTCCATCAGGGGCGCATCGCCGAGATGAAAACCGGCGAGGGCAAGACGCTGGTGGCCACCCTCCCCGCCTACCTCAACGCCCTGTCCGGCAAGGGCGTCCACATCGTCACCGTCAACGACTATCTGGCCAAGCGTGACTCCGAGTGGATGGGCAAGGTCTACAAGTTCATGGGCCTGTCCGTGGGCCTTGTGATCCACGGCCTGAACAAGGAAGAGAAGAAGGCCGCCTACGCCGCCGACATCACCTACGGCACCAACAACGAGTTCGGCTTCGACTACCTCCGGGACAACATGGCCATTTACGCCAACGAGCTGGTCCAGCGGGGCCACTCCTTCGCCATCGTGGACGAGGTGGACTCCATCCTCATCGACGAGGCCCGCACCCCCCTGATCATTTCCGGCCAAGGCGAGCAGTCCACCCAGCTCTACCAGCTGGCGGACAACTTCGCCGCCCGGCTGAAGATGCTCAAGGTGGCCGAGGTGGACGTGAAGGCCGAGGAGGCCACCGACCTCGACGCCGACTACGTGGTGGACGAGAAGGCCAAGACCGCCACCCTCACCGCCCGGGGCATCAGGAAGGCGGAGGAAGCCTTCAACGTGGAGAACCTCTCCGACCCGGAGAACACCACCCTCCTGCACCACATCAATCAGGCCATCAAGGCCCGGGGCATCATGAAGCGGGACATCGACTACGTGGTGAAGGACGGCGAGGTCATCATCGTCGATGAGTTCACCGGCCGTCTGATGTACGGCCGCCGGTATAACGAGGGCCTGCATCAGGCCATCGAGGCCAAGGAGCACGTCACCGTGGCCCGGGAGTCTAAGACGCTGGCCACCATCACCTTCCAGAACTACTTCCGCCTGTACGACAAGCTGTCCGGCATGACCGGTACCGCCATGACCGAGGAGGAGGAGTTCGGCACCATCTACTCGCTGGACATCGTGGAGATCCCCACCAACCGGCCGCTGGCCCGTGTGGACTGGCCCGACGTGGTGTACCAGACGGAGCAGGGCAAGTACAAGGCCATCGTGGAGCAGATCCGCACCTGCCACGAGAAGGGCCAGCCCGTGCTGGTGGGCACCGTGTCCATCGAGATCTCCGAGCTGGTGAGCAAGATGCTCTCCAAGGCGGGCATCAAGCACAACGTGCTGAACGCCAAGCACCACGAGAAGGAAGCGGAGATCGTGGCTCAGGCCGGTAAGCTCGGCGCCGTCACCGTGGCCACCAACATGGCTGGCCGCGGTACCGACATCATGCTGGGCGGCAACGCGGAGTACATGGCCAAGGCGGAGCTGCGCAAGAACGGCATGAGCGACGAGCTGCTGGCCGAGTGCGACGGCCACGCCGACACCGACAACGAGGAGATCCTCGCCGCCCGGAAGGCCTTTGCCGAGGCAGAGGCCAAGTACAAGACCGAGATCCAGGCCGAGGCGGAGAAGGTCCGCGCCGCGGGCGGCCTTTACATTCTGGGCACCGAGCGGCACGAGTCCCGCCGGATCGACAACCAGCTGCGCGGCCGCGCCGGCCGTCAGGGCGACCCGGGCGAGAGCCGGTTCTTCCTCTCTCTGGAGGACGATATCCTGCGGCTGTTCGGCTCCGAGCGCATTCAGGGCATGATGTCCTCGCTGGGCGTGGACGACGACACGCCGCTGGATCAGAAGATGCTGTCCAACGCCATCGAGAACGCTCAGAAGCGGGTGGAGTCCCGGAACTTCCAGACCCGTAAGACGGTGCTGGAGTACGACGACGTCATGAACACCCAGCGTGAGGTCATTTACGGCCAGCGCCGTAAGGTGCTGGACGGTGAGGACCTTCAGAGCGCCATCGAGAATATGCTCAACTCCACCGTGTCCGGTCTTGTGTCCGGCCACATGGGCGAGCAGGATCATATGGACGAGGAGGCGTTCCACGCCGCCTTCGGCCACCTGTCCGGGACGCTGTTCACCAGCGGGCAGCTGCTGGATTACCAGAAAAAGGCCCCGTCCCTGTCCGCCGACGAGCTGACGGAGCAGATGACCCAGACCCTCAAGGACAACTACGCCAAGCGCGAGGCGCAGGTCAACGAGCTGCTGGCCCCGCTGTTCCGCGACGGCAAGGCCCCCATGCGGGAGCTGGAGCGCGTGGTGCTGCTGCGGGTGGTGGACGAGTACTGGATGGACCACATCGACGCCATGCAGGAGCTGCGTCAGGGCATCGGCCTGCGGGCTTACGGCCAGTCCGACCCCGTGGTGGAATACAAGCGCGAGGGCTACGACATGTTCGAGCAGATGATCGCCGCCATTCAGGAGGAGACGCTGACCCGGCTGTTCACCCTGCGGCTCAAGAGCAACGAGGAGATCCGCCGCGAGCGGGTGGCCAAGGTCACCGGCGAGTCCGGCGGCTCGGACAACACCGTGAAGAAGCAGCCCGTGCGCAAGGTGCAGAAGATCGGCCGCAACGATCCCTGCCCCTGCGGCTCCGGATTGAAGTGGAAAAAATGTACTTGCCCTGAATATCACAAAGACGTGCAGTGATAAAGCATTTTCCCGCAAGCATCAACACGCAACGGAGGTAAACCATGTCTGTGATCCAATGCGAGCACAATGGCGTGATCTGCCAGCAATCTGAAGAAATTTCCGCCATCCCCGGGGTGGCCCACGGGTTTTCCACCCGGATCGGCGGCGTGTCTCAGGGCGTATACGAGTCGCTGAATCTGGGCCTGTCCCGGGGGGACGACCCGGACTGCGTCCGGGAGAACTACCGGCGGTTTCTGGCCGCCGTGGGCTGCACTGGCCGGAGCTACGCCATGTGCAGTCAGGTCCACGGCGACACGGTGCGCACCGTCACCACCGCCGACATCAAGACCGACCTGTACGGACGGCTGGGCTACGAGGGGGACGGCCTGATGACCGCTATCCCCGGGGTGACGCTGGTGGTGTTTTCCGCCGACTGCATCCCCGTCCTGCTGTGCGATCCGGTGCGCCGGGTGATCGCTGCCGTCCACTCCGGCTGGCGGGGCACCGCCGCCGGCATCGTCACCCGGGCGGTGGAGCGGATGCGGGAGGTGTACGGCTGCCGCCCGGAGGACATCCGGGCCGCCGTCGGGCCGGGGATCGGCCCCTGCTGCTTCGAGACCCACGAGGACGTCCCCAACGCCATGATGGCGGCGGTGGCCACCCCTGCGTTACCTTATATTAAAATTAAAGAAAACGGGAAGTTTACCGTAGACCTGAAGGGCATCAACGCCCGGCGGCTGGAGCTGGCCGGGCTGGACCCGGCCAACATCGCCGTCTCCGGCGACTGCACCTGCTGCATGGCGGACAAGTACTGGAGCCACCGGCGGCAGGGCAACGAGCGGGGCTCCATGGCCGCCGTCATCGAGCTGCTATGAGGCGGCGCGGGGTATTTGCGCTGGCCGCGGCGATGCTGCTGCTGACGGCCTGCGGCGGCCCTCCGGCGGCGGAAAGTCCGCCTCCGGAGCCTTCCCTCACCGCTACCGCCGCCCCGGCTCCCGAGGCGGCGGACTTTGCCCTGGGATATGCCGGGGGCGGCTCCCTTCACCCGCTGAAGGCCGCGGATCAGAGCAGTCTGGACGTGGATTCGCTGGTGTACGAGGGGCTGTACAGGCTGGACGAGCGGTTTGAGGCAAGGCCGGTGCTGGCCCAGTCCGCGTCGGTGAGCGGCGACGGCCTGGCGTGGACGGTGACGCTCCGGACGGACGCCGCCTTTTCCGACGGGACGGCGCTGATGGCGGAGCACGTGGCCGCATCCCTCCGGGCGGCTATGGGAAGCGCCCTGTACGCCGCTCGCATGGCGGGCATCACCTCCATCCGGGCCGGGGAGGGCGCGGTGACTATCACCCTGTCCGCCCCCAACGGGACGCTGCCCGTCCTGCTCACCGCGCCGGTGACGCTGGACGCCGGGGGTGAGCTGCCGCTGGGCACCGGGCCTTACGTGTTCGACGGAGAGGGGGAGTCCCTCAAGCTGGCGGCCAACCCCAACTGGTGGCAGGGCCGCCGCCCGCCCTTCGACACCATTCCGCTGCGGGCCTACGAGACGCTGGACGACCGCATCTCTGCCTTCGACAGCGGCCTTGTGACGGCGGTGACCAACGACTTTACCGCATCCGGGGCGCTGGGCTACTCCGGCACCTATGAGACACACGATTATCTCTCGCCCATCATGCTGTTTGTGGGCTTCAATACCATGAAAGGCCCCTGCGCCGACCCGAACGTCCGCGCCGCCCTGTCCCGGGCCTTTGACCGGACGTCTATTGTGTCCGTGCTGATGTCCGGCCACGGGGAGGCCGCGGCTCTGCCGGTGCCGCCCGTAAGCGGGCAGTACAGTGAAACAGCCGCCGCTCTGCTGGACTACGACCTGACGGCGGCGGAGGAGCTGCTGGCCGCCGCGGGCTACTCCCGCAATGAGGAGGGCCAGCTCATCCGGCGGCGGAGCGCCCTGTCCCTGACACTGGCGGTGAACCGGGACAGCGTGGTGAAATGCTCCATCGCCCGGTACATCGCAAAAAACCTGACGGAGCTGGGCATGGCCGTCACCGTGTCTGAGTTGGACTGGAACGACTACACCGCCGCCCTGACCGCCGGGAATTTCGACCTCTATCTGGGCGAGGTGAAGCTCACCGCCGACTTTGACTTCTCCGCGCTGGTGTCCGGCGGGCTGAACTACGGCGGGTATGAAAACGCCGAGGTATCGGCCCTGCTGGCCGCATGGCGGGCGGCCTCCGGCGACAGCCGCGCGGCTGCGGCGGAGACGCTCTTTACCGCCATGGCCGCCGACCTGCCCTTCGCGCCGCTGTGCTTCAAGAACCGCTCCCTGCTGGTGCGCTGGGGCATGGTGGAGTCGCTGGCCCCTGTGTGGGGCGCGCCCTTTGCCGGCGTGGAGAGCTGGCAGACAGATTAGCAGACAATCAGCCGCAAAACGGCTGCTGAGAAAAATTCCAAGGGGGAATTTGGGATGGCAATGAACTATGTATTCCGATGCTATGTGGAAAAGAAGCCCGGCTTCGACGTGGAGGCCCGGAAGGTGCTCCATGAGCTGCGGGACCAGCTAGGGATCCGGGGCCTGACGGGCTTGCGGCTCATCAACCGGTACGACGCGGAGGGCCTTGACTACCCGGTGTATCTCAACGCCAAGACCACCGTGTTTTCCGAGCCGCAGGTGGATCAGATCTACGACGAGAACCTGCCCAAGCTGGAGGGAGAGACCCATATCGTGGCGGTGGAGGCCCTGCCCGGGCAGTATGACCAGCGGGCGGACTCCTGCGCCCAGTGCATCATGCTGCTGGCGGGCGTGGAGCGCCCGACGGTGAAAAACGCCCGGGTGTACGTCCTGTCCGGCGCGCTGAGCGAAGAGGAGCTGGACAAGATCCGCAATTACCTCATCAACCCGGTGGAGAGCCGGGAGGCGTCCATGGACAAGCCGGAGACGCTGGCGCAGGACTATCCCGTCCCCGCGCCGGTGGCGGTGCTGGACGGCTTTACCGCGCTGGACGAGGCGGGCCTTGCCGCCGTGCTGGACGACTACGGCCTTGCCATGGATCTGGCCGACCTCAAGTTCCTTCAGGCCCACTTCCGGGACGAGGAGAAGCGGGACCCCACCATCACCGAGGTCCGGGTGGTGGACACCTACTGGTCTGACCACTGCCGTCACACCACCTTCGGCACCCACATCGACGCGGTGGAGATCCTCGACGAGGACGTGGCGAAAGCCTATGAGCAGTACCTCGCCGCCCGGGTGGAGGTCTACGGCGAGGAGAAGGCCGCCCAGCGGCCCCAGACCCTCATGGACATGGGCACGCTGGCGGCCAAGGTGCTGAAAAAGCGCGGTGTGCTCCAGCACCTCGACGAGAGCGAGGAGATCAACGCCTGCTCCGTCCACGTCACCGCCGCGGTGGACGGCGAGGAGCAGGACTGGCTGCTCATGTTCAAGAACGAGACTCACAACCACCCCACTGAGATCGAGCCCTTCGGCGGCGCGGCCACCTGCATCGGCGGCTGCATCCGGGACCCCCTGTCCGGCCGGGCCTATGTCTATCAGGCCATGCGCGTCACCGGCTGCGGCGACCCCCGCACCCCGCTGGAGGACACCATCCCTGGCAAGCTGCCCCAGCGGAAGATCGCCCAGACTGCGGCGGCGGGCTATTCCTCCTATGGCAACCAGATCGGCCTTGCCACCGGCCTTGTCAGCGAGATCTACCATCCCGGCTACGTGGCCAAGCATCTGGAGGTTGGTGCCGTGGTGGGCGCGGCTCCGGCGGAGAACGTGGTGCGGGAGCGCCCCGTCCCCGGGGATAAGATCATCCTGCTGGGCGGCCGCACCGGCCGGGACGGCATCGGCGGCGCCACCGGCTCCTCCAAGAGCCACAACAAGAAGTCGCTGGAGACCATGGCCTCCGAGGTCCAGAAGGGCAACGCCCCCGAGGAGCGCAAGATCCAGCGCCTGTTCCGCAACAGCGAGGTGACCCGCCTGATCCGCCGGTGCAACGACTTCGGCGCGGGCGGCGTGTCCGTGGCCATCGGCGAGCTGGCCGACGGCCTTGACATCGATCTGGACGCCGTGCGCAAGAAGTATGACGGTCTGGACGGCACGGAGCTTGCCATTTCCGAAAGTCAGGAGCGCATGGCGGTGGTGGTGTCCGCGGAGGACGCGGATAAGTTCATCGCCTACGCCCAGGCGGAAAATCTGGAGGCCTACGAGGTGGCCCGGGTCACCGAGAGCCCCCGGATGGTCATGCACTGGAACGGCGCGGTCATTGCCGACCTGTCCCGGGAGTTCCTGAACTCCAACGGCGCGGACAAGCACACCACCGTCTCCGTTCCCAAGCTGGGCGGCCCCGTCACCGCCGCCCACGGCGGGACGTTCATTGAAAAGTGCGAATCCATCCTCCATGACCCCAATCTGGCCTCCCAGCGGGGCCTTGTGGAGCGGTTCGACTCCACCATCGGCGCGGGCTCCGTGCTGGTGCCCTTCGGCGGCCGGAACCAGACCACCCCCACGCAGGTCATGGCCGCCCTGCTGCCCGTCGGCCCCGGCCACGAGACGGAGGACTGCTCCGTCATGGCCTACGGCTTCGACCCGTACCTCACGTCCTCCAACCCCTTTGTGGGCGCGGCCACCGCAGTGGTGGACTCCGTGGCCAAGCTGGTGGCCGCGGGCTGCGCGCCGGAGGACGCCTACCTGACCTTCCAGGAGTATTTTGAGAAGCTCCGGGACGAGCCGGAGCGCTGGGGCAAGCCCTTCTCCGCCGTTCTGGGCGCGCTGTCCGCCCAGTTGGCGCTGGGCGTGGCCGCCATCGGCGGCAAGGACTCCATGTCCGGCTCCTTCCTCGATATGGACGTGCCCCCCACGCTCATCTCCTTCGCCATTGCCCACACCAAGGCCCCCAGGGTGCTGTCCCCCGAGTTCAAGGCGCTGGGCCACAAGGTGTACCTCTTCGAGGCCCCCGCCGGGGACTACGAGGGCACCCGGAAGCTGTGGGACGAGTTCCACGCCCTGTGCGAGGCGGGCAAGGTCCGGGCCGCGTGGGCCGTGGGCGCCGGCGGCGTCATGGACGGCCTGATGAAGATGGCCTTCGGCAACGAGCTGGGCTTCACTCAGGCCGACGGCATGGCGGACTTCGACTGGTTCGCCCCCCGGTACGGCTCCATCATCGCCGAGGTGGAGGGCGACTGCGGCGCCCTCCTGCTGGGCAGGACCACCTATTCCCCCATGCTGGAGGTGGCGGACGCCTACCTGCCGCTGGGCGACCTTCAGGACATCTGGGAGACCACGCTGGAGGAGGTCTATCCCACTCAGGCGGACACCGGCCTGAAGGACTCCGACATGATCGACATTTTCTGCTCCGAGCGGTCCCCGCTGGTGGCCACGGAGAAATTCGCCCGGCCCCGGGCGGTGATCCCCGTGTTCCCCGGCACCAACTGCGAGTACGACACCGCCAACGCCTGCCTCCGGGCGGGCATTGAGCCGGAGATCGTCGTGGTGCGCAACCTCGATCCCAACGTGCTCCGGGAATCCGCCGACGCCCTGGCTGCCGCCATTGGCCGCAGCCAGATGATGATCCTGCCCGGCGGCTTCTCCGGCGGCGATGAACCGGACGGCTCCGCCAAGTTCATCGTATCCTTCCTGCGCAACCCCAAGCTCACCGACGCGGTCCACGACCTGCTGAAAAACCGGGACGGCCTGATGCTGGGCATCTGCAACGGCTTCCAGGCACTGGTGAAGCTGGGCCTCGTCCCCTACGGCGAGATCCGCCAGACCGACGACACCTGCCCCACCCTGACCTTCAATCTCATCGGCCGCCACCAGAGCCGGTACGTCACCACCCGGGTGGCCTCCGTCAAGTCCCCGTGGATGCTGCTCAGCCAGCTGGACGACATGTATACCATCCCCGTCTCCCACGGCGAGGGCCGCTTCGTGGCCCCCGACGCCATTCTGAGCGAGATGATCGCCAACGGCCAGATCGCCACCCAGTACACCGACACCGCGTCCATCCCTTCCCTCCACATCTCCGCCAACCCCAACGGCTCGGTGGAGTCCATCGAGGGCATTTTCTCCCCGGACGGCCGGGTGTTCGGCAAGATGGGCCACAGCGAGCGCCGGGGCGACTTCATTGCCAAGAATATCCCCGGCAACAAGCACCAGCCCATTTTCGAGTCCGGCGCGCTGTACTTCAAGTAAGCCGCAATTTTTCGATAAAGCAGAGCAGGAGCGGGCCGC
>CAKUPH010000011.1 GCA_934675115.1 uncultured Oscillospiraceae bacterium
ACCTATCAGACACCGGATGACCCCGAGCTCCGCCACAAGGAGGAGGACAAAGGAGGCATCCTCATTGTATCAGTCTGGCAGGCATTTTACAAGGAGGAATTTTAATGTCAAAGGAGAAATCGAAACAAAAATATCTGACAAAAGCGATCACCTGCCCGGACGGTACGCGCAAGTACATCCGCGCAAAGACTCAGGCAGAGCTTGACCGCAAGGTAAACAAGTTCCGCGCCGAGATGGGCATGGGCATCAACGTCAGCGACAACACCCTCGTGGTGGAGTGGGCCCAGACCTGGGTGGACGTGTATAAGCGCCCGCAGATCGAGGCTCAGTCCGTATCAACTATTCTAACCCAGCTGAACTGCCACATCCTCCCGGTCATCGGGGCCATGCGCCTGCGGGACGTGCGTCCCACGGACTGCGCCGCAGTCATGGCCCAAGTGTCTGGGATGAAAAAGTCCTCCGCGGCCGTAGTCCGCATGGTTATGAAGGCCATGTTTGAGTGTGCCGTAGAGAACCGGCTGCTGGCCTTCAACCCCGTGACCCGGGGCGTTGCGGCGTCCGGGGCCCCGTCGAAGGACCGGGTCCCCCTGACCCGGGAGCAGCTGGAGCAGGTCTGCGCGGCGGCCAAACAGCGTGACCCGGAGCTCTACACCTTCGTGCTGCTGTGCGGCTACGCGGGGCTGCGGGCCGGAGAGGCGCTGGGGCTGAACCTGGACAACGTGGACCTGAGTACCGGACTCATCCACGTATGTGAGCAGAACCGCCGGGGTATACCGGGTACGGCGACGAAGCTAAAGACCACTACTTCTAACCGGTACATTCCAATGCCCCCCATCCTGCTGGCCCATATGACGGCGCTGAAGCGCGGCAAGTCTGGGTATATTTTTGATGTGGCCTCACCCAGCTTATACAGTAACATGAGCTCGCATCTTATACGGACGAGCTCTGTCACATCCCGGGGGGAGCCACGGGTCACACGTTCGCACGGCCCGAACTGCCCGCGGGTGGACTTCTACGTACACCCTCATTTGCTCCGCCACACGTATGCAACCATGTGCTTTGAGTCCGGCATGGATGTGAAGGAGGTCCAGTACCTGCTGGGGCACAGCACACCGGACGTAACGCTGCGTATATACATTCACTACGTCTCCAGCACTCGCCTCACCGAGACCGCACAGAAGATCGAGCAGGCATTCCCGGCCCCCAAACTGGCTGTGCTCGGTTAAATCCCGGACAGAAAAAACCGTTTCTGTTGCACACTGTTGCACCTCTTCGGCAAGCCATCTCCCTCATTCCTTTGCGCCAGTAGGGCTTCAGGATATAAGGTTGCAATATGCAAAAGAAAGAAACGCCGCAATCCATTGGGATTACAGCGTTTCTGGTACGCCTGAGCGGATTCGAACCGCTGGCCTTCCGCTTAGGAGCCACATCGTTCGGATCGTGCCATGCAGCACGCTATACCGCCGCTGCTTCGCGTTTGTCAACCGCTTCTGAACGAAAAAGGCGAGCAGGCAACCCCTTCTCCGGGGAAACCCGCTCGCCTTTTTGCGATATCACCGGGAATCCGCGCTGCGGCAGACGGTGGGAGAAGAATCAGAATACAGTGGCCTTGTCATAAGCCATCCGCATGGCGTCGGCGATTTGACCGGCTTTTTCAGCGTCGCCGATCCGGGTGACGTGAGAAAACGCATCCTCAAAGGACTCTGCCGTGTTGTCGCGGGAGCGCACCCCCATAGCCAGCACAACGGCATCGGCGGGGATGCGGACCTCGTTGCCCTTGCTGTCTGTTGTAAGGGCGCTGTCAGCGGCAATCTCCGTCAGGCGGTGCTGGGTCTTGATCGCGACGCCGGCCTGCTGCAGGGCCATCAGCAGGAATGCCTTGTTGGTCAGGAACAGCGTGGGGGCCACGTCCTTCGCCATTTCCACCACGGTCACCTTGCAGCCTTGGCCGGACAGGACCTGAGCGGTCTCCAGTCCGGTAATACCGCCGCCGATAATGGCGACATTTTTGCCGGAAAGGCCGACGGTGCCGGAAAGAACGTCCTCCGCCGTATGGACATGAGGAAGCTCCGCGCCGGGCAGCTTGGGGATGATGGGGCAGCCGCCGATGGCCAAAATCACACCGTAGGGGGCCAGCGCGGCGACTTCCATCACGGTGGCCTCTGTATTCAGGCGGACTTCCACGCCAGCCAGCTCCAGTTCGCGAGTCTGGGTCTTGATCAGTTCAGCCAGCATTTCCTTGTGGGGAGGAACAGCGGCGAGGTTGACTGTGCCGCCCAGAGCGGCGGATTTTTCAAGCAGCACGACCCGGTAGCCGCGCTTCGCGCACACGACAGCAGCCTGCATACCGGCAGGGCCGCCGCCGATGACCACAACAGTCCTGCCGTTGCCGTCCCGCTTCAGCGTGTCCTCATTGAACAGGTACTCCCGGCCGACCAGCGGGTTGACGGTGCATTCCACAGAACGGAACATTCCGTAGCAGCGGAAGCAGTTCAGACAGCTCAGGCACTTGCGGATCTCGTCTTCCCGTCCCTCTCTGGCCTTGGTGCCCCACTCGGGATCACACAGCTGGCCGCGGGCGACTCCGACAAAATCGGACACGCCCTCTTGGAGATACCGCTCCGCGGTAGCGGGGGTCTTGATGTTGTTTACGGCGATGACGGGGATAGATACATGCTTTTTGATCTCAGTCGCCAGATGTTTTTTCCATCCCTCGGGGAAGGACTGGGGTTCAATGATGGCGTATCCGGTCTCCTGAACACCGGCGCTGACATTGATGGCGGCCACGCCCTGCTTCTCCAGCGCCTGCGCGATCTTGATGGAATCCTCAATCTTCAGGCCGCCTTCCTGAAATTCGTCCACGCTGAGCCGGACGGAGATGGGGAAACTGGGGCCGCACAGCGCCTGAATGCGGGCCACGATCTCCAAAAGAAAGGTCATCCGGTTTTCCGGACTGCCGCCGTATTTGTCGGTACGGTGGTTCGTGAGAGGACTGAGAAACTGGTTGATGAGATAGCCATGGGCGGCGTGGAGTTCAACGCCGTCAAAACCGGCAAGGCGGGCAAAATTCGCGCCATGGGCAAATTTCCGAACCAGCGCCTCGCACTCCTCCGTGGTCAACTCATGGGGAACGGGGCCTTGAGCGCTTCCGGCGATCGGGCTGGGGGCGACGGGCTGAACCTTGCCCAAAAGGGCGGCGGAAGCCGTGCGTCCCGGGTGCTGGAGCTGTAAAAAAATCTTGGTATCGTATTTGTGTACGGCGTCAGTCAGGCGAACCAGACCGCGGACATACTTGCCCTCGGTGACGGAGAGCTGCCCGTTCATGCCGACGCCGGTGATATCATCGATCCGGGAAATCTCGGTGATGATCAGGCCGCAGCCGCCTTTGGCGCGGGCTTCGTAGAACCCGATGATGGCGTCATTGGCCTCGCAGGTGTAGCCCACCATATTTGTGCCGATGGAGGTGAGGACGATCCGGTTGCGCAGCGTAAGCGGGCCAATCTTCCCGCGCGAGAAAAGCTTTTCGTATTTCATGCCGGGGTCCTCTCAAGCCATCAGATCTTCCGCCTTGTCGGGATCGATCAGGATGTTGCGCCACTCGCCGATGACCTGACCTCTCGGATCCTGAGTATAGGTCATCAAAGCGGGCTTCTCACCGGGCTTCAGGCCGGATTTGGCGGGGTCCACAGCGTAGTCGGGGAGGCCAAGCTCCGTGAACCGCCAGAAACGATTGGGCTGCAGGGGGCAGCTCTCGTCCACGGTGACGCGCAGGGGCTTCCATGTCTGATAATGACGGTGGCCCAGACGCTTGGTGATGCGGCCCTCCCGCACATGGTGGCCCAGATACCAGTCCTCGCCCTCCTCAAAGGTGAACTTGGGATCGTAATTGAACATGTAGATGTCCATGATCACGTCGTCGCGGTCGGTATCAAGCATAACGCCGGGCGTGTAGCGGCCGGGATAATTGATGTACTTGTACTGCTGAACGGGGATATCCTTGAGCAGGTTGTACTGGGGCTCCGGATCCAGCAGCGCGCACTCCAGCTCACGGAAGCCGGGCACGCCCTCCACGTTCTTTTGCCACAGATCGGGGTTCTTAACGGTGGCGTTCAGGCAGGCGTCCAGATTTTCGAACACCACCTCGGAAATACGGTCAAAGCGGTCGTAGGGATCGAAGGTCCACATGCCAATGGGGGGGAGGGCCTTCCAGCTGCGGTATCCCGTGACGCCGGGCTGACTGCGGACGGCAGGGACGTGCTCGTTCAGATACCACGCTTCCGCGGCATCGCGGTCAACGCCCTTGGCATAGCTAAACATATACACAAAGCGGACAGGGCCGCGGCCATAAGAAAATGTAAAGCTCATGAAAATCCTCCTTTAGAATTTCTGCGAGGCGGTCAGTTATACTTGTAGAAGCCTTCTCCGCTCTTGCGGCCCAGCTTGCCCTCTTTGACCATGCGCTCGATGAGGTCGTAGCAGTCGGGCTTCTCGCCGCCTGCCTCCACGCCGGCCTTCATCAGATCGTAGGTCAGGTCAATGCCGGTCAGGTCCATCAGGCGGAAGGGACCCATGGGGTGGTTCAGGCCCTGCTCACAGGCGATGTCCACCTCCTGCGGGGTCAGGTAGCCGTTCTGGACCAGATAGCGCGCCTCGGCGTTGATCACGCTGATGATGCGGTTGGCGGCAAAGCCGGAGATCTCCTTCTTCATCAGGATGGGAGTCTTGCCGATGCTCTTGCAGAACTCATACACGGCGGTCCCCACGGCGTCGGCGGTGTGCTCACCCTGCACCACCTCCACGAACTTCATCACCAGCGCGGGGTTGTAGAAGTGGCAGTTGCACAGGCGGGAGGGGTCGGCAAAGCAGTCCTTGAACAGGGAGGATACCATATAGCTGGAGTTTGTGGCCACAATGGCGTCGGGACGGATCACGCCGTCCAGTTCGCGGAACAGCTTGGCCTTGGCCTCGTAGACCTCCACGATGGCCTCGATGATCAGATCCGCGTCAGCGGCGGCGGTCTTCAGATCGTCGCCCACAGCAAAGCGGGCCTTGATTTCCGCCACCTGCTCCTCGGTCATGCGGCCTTTGGCGACACGGCCGGAGAGATACTCGTCCTCCCATGCCTTGACCTTTTCGGGCACGCCGGGAAAGGAATCGTAAACCGCTACGCTGTACCCGTTGATGGCGGCGCACAGACCGATCTGACGGCCCATCTGGCCGCCGCCGATGACACATACTTTTTTGATTTCCATAATGATTTCACTCCTATTATCTCGGTTTTTTAATGACAGCGGGGATACTCAAAACACCGTCAGGCTCCGCGGAGCGGGAACAGATCCCATCCGCAATACCCGCTTTGCCCATGACGTGTATTTTCTCCCCGCGAATCAATATTGATTGAACATGTGGCAGGCCACATAGTGCTCCGGCGCGACCTCGCGCGGCTCCGGCCGGCAGAAGCGGCATTTCTCACTGGCGTAGGGGCAGCGGGCGGCGAACTTGCAGCCGGGCGGCGGATCAAAGGGCGTCGGCACGTCCCCCTCCAGCACAATGCGCCGGCGGGAACGGCACAGATCCGGATCGGGCACCGGCACGGCGGAGAGCAGCGTACGGGTGTAGGGATGGAGGGGGTGGCGATTCAATTCCTGACTGGAGGCCAACTCCACCACCGCGCCCAGATACATCACGCCGATGCGGTTGGAAATGTGCCGCACCACGGAGATGTCATGGGCGATGAACAGATAGGTCAGCCCCAGCTCCCGCTGCATATCCTCCAGCATGTTGACGATCTGGGACTGGATAGACACATCCAAGGCGGAGATGGGCTCGTCACAGACGATGAACTCAGGCTCCACCGCCAGCGCCCGGGCGATGCCGATGCGCTGCTGCTGGCCGCCGGAGAATTCGTGGGGATAGCGGTCGCCCTGCTCCTCGTTGAGGCCAACCCGGCGCAGCAGCTCCACCACCCGCTCATGACGCTCCTTCCGGCTGTGGGTCATCTTGTGGATGTCCAGCGCCTCGCCGATGATGTTTTCCGCCGTCATGCGGGGGTTCAGGGAGGCGGAGGGATCCTGAAAAATGATCTGCATCTTCCGCCGGTAAGGCTTGGTCTTCTCGGCAATACCGGCCTCGCTGTCGTAGAAGGGCTTGCCGTCATAAATGATTCTGCCGGAGGTGGGCTCGTGCAGGCGGAGAATGGCGCGGCCCAGCGTGGACTTGCCGCAGCCGGACTCGCCCACAAGGCCCAAGGTCTCGCCCTTGCGGATGAAAAGGGACACGTCCTCCACCGCGTGGATATAGCTGGTGCCGCCGGACCGCTTTACCGGAAAGTATTTGCGGAGTTTATCAATTTCAAGCAGGATCTCACTCATTGCCGGCCACCTCCTTTTCGTAGCTGACAGGCTCCAGCTCCTCCGCCGTCAGGCCGCTGTCGGACAGCAGCCAGCAGGAGGCCGTGTGCCGCTCGCCCACCTGACTCTCGGGCGGCATGGACCGGCAGCAGATCCGCATACATTTCTCGCACCGGGGCGCAAAGGGACAGCCAGCAGGCAGATCCAGCATGTCCACCGGGGTGCCCGCAATGGGGATGAGCCGCTCATAGCTGTCGGCATCCACCCGGGGCATGGAGCGCATAAGCCCCAGCGTATACGGGTGGGCCGGGCGATAGAACAGCTCCCGCACGTCAGCCTTCTCCACCATGTGGCCGGCGTACATGACGCAGACCTTGTCGCAGATCTCCGCCACCACGCCCAGATTGTGGGTGATGAAAATAATGGCCATGCCGGTCTTTTGCTGGATCTCCTTCATCAACTCCAGAATCTGGGCCTGAATGGTGACATCCAGCGCGGTGGTTGGCTCGTCCGCGATGAGAACCTTGGGACGACAGATGAGCCCCATGGCGATCATCACCCGCTGCCGCATGCCGCCGGACAGCTCGTGGGGATACTGGTTCACCCGTTCGTCCACGTTGTTGATGCCTACCAGCGTGAGGATCTCCTTAACTTGGGCGAGGGCGTCCTTTTTCTTCATTTTTTCATGGACAAGCAGCGCCTCGGACAGCTGCTTGCCGATGGTATAGACGGGGTTCAGGCAGGTCATGGGGTTCTGGAAGATCATGCTGACCTGTGTTCCGCGGAACTCCCGTTTTTCTTTCTTGCTCATGGCCAGAACGTCCTGACCTTCGAAGGTGATGGAGCCTTCCACCACCCGCCCGGGCGGCTGGAGCAGGCCCATAACGGAATAGGCCTCCACGCTCTTGCCGGAGCCCGACTCGCCCACGATGCCCATGACCTCTCCGTGGTCCAGCTCATAGGAAATGCCGTTGACCGCCTTCACCTCGCCCACCGGGGTGAAGAAGGAGACATGGAGGCCGTCTACCTTCAGCAATGGCTGTTTTTCTTCCATGACGACGCCTCCTTACTTTAGTCTGGGATCCAGCGCATCCCGCAGGGCATCGCCGAAAACATTGATAGCCAGCGCCGTAAGGGCGATGGTGGCGCCGGGGATGGATACGATGTACGGATACTTGGTGTAATCCTTCAGGCCCTCGGCAAGGATGGAGCCCCACTCGGGCGTGGGCGGCTGGGCGCCCAGCCCCAGAAAGCCCAAGGTGGCACACAGCAGGATGTTGCCGGAGATGGTGCTGGTGGCCTGAATGAGCACCTGACTGGCCACATTGGGGATAACATACTTGAAGATGGCCCGCTTGTGGCTGGCGCCCAGTGCTTTTGCGGCCTCCATATACTCCATGCTGGTCACATTCAGGGCGGCGGAACGCAGGGTGCGGGCAAAGCCGGGAATGCCGCCGAAGGCCAGAGCGAAAATGGTGGTGCGCAGGCCGACGCCCAGACCGGCGATAATGGCCAGCGTCACCAGCAAGGCGGGGACGGCCATCCAGATATCCAGAACGCGAGTGATGATATTGTCCACCCTGCCGCCCATATAGGCGGCAGTCGTGCCGATGATGGTGCCCAAGGTGGCGGAGATGGCGGTGGCAGACACGCCGATGAGCAACGAGGTCCGCGCGCCGTAAATAATGCGGGCAAAGATATCCCTGCCGTACTTGTCGGTGCCGAACCAGTGCTTTGCGCTGGGCCACTGGAAGCGATCCGCCGTCAGATCAGTGGCCATGCTGTACGGGATCAGCTGATTGGCGAAGATCACCAGAAAAATCAGCAAGAGCAGAATCAGCATGGCGACCACCGCCTTCTTGTTGCGGATCAGCCGCCGCCAGGTGTCCCACCCCTGACTGTTGCGCTTGCGCTTTTGCTTTTTCACTGTCTCAGCTGCGCTCACAGTCTCGTCTCCTCTCTCTCGGTGTTGAACAGATCGGTGTAGCCCTCTGGCAGAACGGGGTCCGCCATGGCGGCGATCTCCTCTGGGGTGCGCTCCATGCTCTCGCGGACCTTGGCCCAGTTCTTCAGCTTCTTGCCGCCGTTCATCAGGGCCCGGATGCGGGGGTTCAGCACGGCGTACATCAGATCCACGATCACCATAATGATCATGAACAGCGTGCCTATGGTGATGAGGGAGGCCAGGATCTGGGGCATATCCCGGCGCTGGATGGCGGTGATCCCCATCATGCCGACGCCGGAGATGGAGAACACGTTTTCCGACACGATGGCGCCGCCCAGCAGGCCGGCGAAGCTCATGCCGGTGATGGTGACCACCGTCATCATGGAGTTGCGGAACGCGTGCTTCCAGATGACCGCGGACTCCTTGCAGCCCTTGGCCCGGGCAGTGCGGATATAGTCCTGACGGATGGTGTCCAGCATGGCGGTGCGGGTATAGCGAAGGTAGCCCGCGCCATAGCCCAGCGTCAGGGGGATGGTGGGCAGGACAAAGCACCTCCACGAGTCAGAGCCAAAGGCCGGGAACCAGCCCAGCTTGGCGGAAAATTGCAGCAGGAGCAGCAGTGCCAGCCAGAAGGCCGGCATGGCCGCCAAGGCCATCGCCAGCACCGACAGGGTGTAGTCCGCCACGGAATACTGCTTTACCGCGCACAGCACCCCCAGCGGCACTCCCACGATGATGGCGCTGACGAGACCCAGAATCGCCAGCCTCAGTGTGTTGGGAAAGCGGACCATCAGTTCGGAAAAGACTTCCTTATTGGTGAAGTAGGACTTGCCCAAATCACCCCGGAACAGGCCCAGCACCCACTTGACGTACTGCACAGGCACCGGCTGATCCACGCCCAGCTCATGGTTGATCTGATCCACCGCCTCCTGCGGCGCGTCCGCGCCCAGCTTTATGCGGCCGGGGTCGGACGGCGTCAGGTTGACCAGCACGAACACCATGAATGTCACCAGCAGCATGGTGGGGATGATCAGCAGGAGACGCTTGATCGCGTATTTTAACATCGGTGATACCCCTTTCTCTCGGGATCATGGAGGAAGAACTGTCTTAGGGAGCCTATCCTTCTGATAGGCTCCCTAAGAGGGATGGAGGGCCGCCGGCTCAGTCCTGCCCGGCCAGAAGCTCGGCCAGTTCGGACTGGGTGATCCAGTAAGAATAATTCACATGGGCCCAGCCGAACATGGGCTCGGGCACCATGGAGCTCTGGAGGGTGGCGGGGTAGATCGTATAGCCGCCCACCTGATAGCAGGGGATGTAGAAGGCCTCGGTCTGAGCCCAGTGATCCAGCTCCTGCATGGCCTTGGCCTGCTCGTCCATGTCGGCGATGCCGTAGAGGGACATGACCTTCTCGTCCAGCTCATCGCTGGAGTAGCACCAGGAGTTGTAGTAGCCGTCGCTGCGGAACATGGCGTAGATGGAGGAGAGGGGATCGGGGTAGGAGGCGCAATACTCCATGCAGGCCATGTCGTAATCGCGGCGGGCAAAAAGATCGGTCGCGCCGGCCAGATCGGTCCCTTCCATAGTCACGTTGATGCCCACCTGACGCATGTAGTTCTCAATGGTGGTGGCCCATGCGGTGGGGATGGGGTAGGCGGAGCAGTAGCCAAACTGCACGGGCGCTCCGTCGTAGCCGCACTCGGCCAGCAACTCCTTGGCCTTGTCAGGGTTGTAGCTGTACGGATAGACCCAGTCGGCGTCATAGGCGCCGTTGCCGGGGGCGAAGATGGAGTCCACCACCCGGTACATACCATCGGTGGCGATCTCACACAGGACCTCGCGGTCGATGCAGTAGGCCACGGCCTGACGGAAGGTGGCGTTGCTCACCCAGGAGTCGGTGCGGCTGACGTTGAACACCAGGCTGTCGGTGGTGCCGGTGGTATAGGGAGTGGCGCGGTACTTGGTCTCGTCGGTGTACTCGTTCACCACATCCATATTGTCGGGATAGAACACATCCACGTCGCCGTTGTCAAAGGCGGCCCGGGCGGCGTTGCCGTCCACGATCATCAGGTAGGTCAGGGTCTTGATCTCGGGAGCGCCGCGCCAGCCCTCGTCAAAGGAGGTGAGGACGATCTTGTCGGTGTCCCAGGACTCCAGTTTGTAGGCGCCGGTGCCCACGATGGTCTCGGGGGCGTTGTCGCCGTACTGCTCAATCAGGTCCTTGTTCACCACGGACATGGATGCGGTGGAGAACAGGGCCGGCAGGCGGGGCATGGGGTAGGCGCAGGTGACGGAGAAGGTGGTGTCGTCCACCTTGGCCACCTCGGTGATGGCGGAGATGCGGGCGGCGGTAACAGAGGAGGAGCGCATCCGTTCCACGGAGAAAACGCAGTCATCCACGTCAAGAATGTCGCCGTTCTGCCACTTCACGTTCTCGCGGACCTTGAACTCATAGTAGGTGGCGGACTCGTTCACGGTGTAGCTCTCCACCAGACAGGGCTTCAGATTGTTGTAGTCGCCGTCCACAGGCTCGAAGAAGCAGTCGTAAATATTATAAAGGATGCCAAGGTCGATCGCGTAGGTACAGAGGGTGGGGTCCATGGTGGTCACCTCGGACCAGATGCGGGAGTTCATGTCGGTGCGGACGATCTCTTCCACCGGAGGCTGGGAGTCGTTGGCGCCGGCGGAGCCAGAGGGGCTGGGGGGGTTCTGTCCGCCGCAGCCGGCCAGCAGGCTCAGCGTCATCACGGCAGACAGTGTGAGTGCCAATGCTTTTTTCATGATATATCCTCCTCGTTTTCGATTGTGCACCCCGCCTGAGCGCTCTTGTGCTCAGGTGCTTCTAAAATTGCCTGAAATTTTTCAAGGCCAGTTGTCAAAACAATTTTTTGCAATGTTCTGAAATTCATCATTTTCCCTCTTGACCTCGGGTGCAGGAACATTATATACTAAATCAAGCGGGGATGTCAACAGTGATTTCGGTTGTTTTTACTGTTTTATTTTCGATCTTCATTTTTATAATTTTCCAATCTTCATTTTTGCGAAAGAGGGGCCTTTTTATGAAAACAGCGGAAGATATTGTCCATTATTTTGATTCCATCCACATGAAGGAGGCCACGGCCGCCTTGCTGGACGGCTCTCGCCGCAGCCCAGACGCCACGCCCTTTCCCCCGGCGGAACTGGCGGAGCGCTATCATCTCAGCCACCGCCTGTTCGACCATCGGCCGGCCTTCCGCCTAACGCCGGAAGCTCCGGCGGTCCGGCTGCTCTACCTTCACGGCGGAGCCTACTACAACGACTTTGCCCCCGCTCACTGGAAGTACATGGACCGGCTGGCCCAAGGGCTGAACGCGGAGGTGGTGACCCCGGACTATCCTCTGACCCCTGTGTTCGGTTACCGGGATGTGTTCTCCATGATAACGCAGGTATACCGGGACTGCCTGAACGACCTGCCCGAGGGCGGGCTGCTGCTGGCCGGCGACTCCGCCGGCGGCGGGCTGGCTCTGGCTCTGACCCAATGGGCCATAAAAGAGCGGCTGCCCCGCCCCCGGCGGCTGGCTCTGCTCTCCCCGTGGCTGGACATCACCATGTCCGACCCGGCCATCTCCGAGCTGGACAAGGTGGATCCCTTTCTGGAGCCAGTCAGCGGCCGGCGCATCGCCCGGTGGTACGCGCGGGGAGATGATCCGCGGTTCTACCAGATCAGCCCGCTGTTCGGCCCCATGGAGGGTCTGCCCCCGGTGCTCACCCTCACGGGCACCCGCGACATCCTCAACGCCGACGCACGGCGCTTCCACGCCGCCGCCCTGTCCGCCGGGACAGACAGCCGTCTGCTGGAGGCGGAGGGCATGTTCCACACGTGGATGCTCTTCGGCATTCAGGAGGCGGTAGAGCCCACCAGAGCGATTATCCGCTTTTTTCAGGCGTGACGGTGACACATGCGGAAGGCTCCGCCGTTCTTCCTCCCGCTTCACACGCTTGCCGCGAAATAAAACGCCGGCGGCAGTTCGCACAGGCAAATCGCCTGAACCGGCAAAAAGCGGCGCCTTCAGAGGGGAAACTCCCTTCTGAAGGCGCCGCTTTTTTATTTGCCCCTTTTGCGCCTATTCCGCGTCAGACTCGTTTCTGTCTTCCTTGTCGTTTCTCAGCAAATTTAGGTTCTTCCAATGACCGGAGAGGTAGTACAGGCCGTTCATGGTAATGCTGGCGCACCACGCCACGGGGTAGGCGATGAACATGTTGTCCCGCCCTAAATGGGCCGCCATCCACCATGCCAGCGGAACTCGGATGACCCACAGGGCAATAATGCCGGACATGGTGGTGAACAGAGCCGCTCCCGCTCCGTTCAGAGCGCCGCCAATGGTATAGGAGATGCCCAGAATGAAGGTTGGGATCATGACACGATAGAGGTAGGCCATGCCGGCATCCAGCGCGGCGGGGGTCAGGCCGAACAGCGCCTCCATGATCGGTCTGCCCAAAGGGACAAAGATCAGCGCCAGCCCGATACACACCACGCAGTTGAGCGCGGCGCCGGCCTTTATTCCCCGGCCCACCCGGTCCAGCTTGCCGGCGCCCACGTTTTGGGCGGCGTAGGTAGACATGGCGGCGGAAAAGCTGTTTAAGGCCAGAAAGGCAAACGCGTCGATCTTGCTCCCGGCGTTCACTCCGGCGATGAAATCCGCGCCGAAGCCGTTGATCAGCGTCTGAATGAGCATCATGCCCACGGTATACTGCAGTCCGGCGATGGAGGACGGGACCCCCACTTTCAACGCCTGTCCGATGAGGAAAAAGTCTGCCCGGCCCCGGCGGGGCAGGCCGATATGGATATAGGGATAGGTCCGGTTAATGTAGCGCACGCTCAGCAGCCATGAGGCGAACTGGGCAATGATGGTGGCCAGAGCCGTGCCGAATACCCCGAGGCGGAACCCCGCCACAAAGATCACATCCAGCACCAGATTCCCGACGCAGGAGATGGTCAGATACTTCAGCGATGTGTGGCTGTCACCCAGCCCCTGAAGGATGCCGGCGTTGACGTTGTAGCCCATGCCGCCCAGCACGCCGAGGAAGATGACCTGCACATAGATCACCGCGTCCGGCAGGATATCCGGCGGAATATTGAATAGGGAGAGCAGGGGACGGGCGGCGAAATAGCCCGCGATCATCAGCGGGAAAAAAATCACCGAGATGCCCCAGTAGATGGCGTCCACCGCCCGGCGGATGCCGTCCTCGTTCTTTCGCCCGAAATACTGGGCAACGATCACCGTGCCGCCCACGCTGAGACCGGAGAACAGGGCGGTGATCATCATGACGATCATATATCCGTTGGAGACGGCGCTCAAGGCGTTCATTCCGATAAAACGGCCCGCTACAGAGCTGTCCACCATGTTGTACACCTGCTGGAGAGCGTTGCCCGCCAGCAGCGGCGCGGAAAAGCGCAGCAGAGCCTTCATCGCCCCGCCCTGAGTCATGTCGATGCCACGAGAAGTCCGTTCAAGCTTCACGGCGTCACCCATTACAGCTTTCCGTGACAGCGCAGCAGCTGCACCAGTCCCCTGTCCCGGAATCGTTCGATCTCAGGATTACTGCGGCCGTGGACGTCGTCCCGGTCGGCCATCTCCCGGTCCATCTGCGCCTGACAGGTCTCCCAGAAGGAGCGATAGTCCGCCGGCCACTGGGTAAAGTTCGCGAAGCTCTCCATCCAGTTGCCGCCGGAGGTGCCGATCCCCCCGAACAGGGTGCCCGCCAGACCGTGCTCCCCGCCAGCCAGTTGGAGCGTCATGTTGATGCCCACCAGCCCGTAACGCATACCGGGGCCGTAGGTGAAGGCGGTGTCAATGTCCTCCATGGTGGCCACGCCGCTCTGGATCAGGTGGGCGCTCTCCCGGAAGAGCACAGACATGAGCCGTGAGGCGATGTAGCCCGGGCACTCCTTTTTCAGCACCACCGGCTCCTTTCGGATGGAACGGTAGAAGGCTGTCAGCGCGTCCAGACAGGCGGGGTCGGTCTTTTCCCCCTTCACCAGCTCCACCAAAGGCAGCAGATACACCGGGTGATAGGGATGGGCCCCTACCAGCCGCTCCGGGTGGGCCATCCTTGCGCCGATGAGGGTGGCGGAGATGCCGGACGTGGAGCTGGCAATGAGGGCGTCTGGCCGGCAAACCGCCTCGATATCGGTCATGACGGACTGCTTCAGCTCCAGATTTTCCGGACAGTTCTCCTGAATGAGGTCGGCATCGGCCAGTGCCGCCGTCCGGTCGCAGGTAAAGCGCAGGCGGCTCAGCCGCTCTGCCGCCTGCTCCGCCGTGAGCACCCCTTCCCCCACAAGGAAGGCCAGATCGGCCTCGATGCGAGCCCTCGCGCGGTCCAGCGGAGCCTGCGCAATATCGTATAGCGTGACATCGGAAAAGTCGCGGCAGAGCAAATGGGTGGCCCAGCCGCTGCCGATCAGTCCCGCCCCATACAGAGCAATTCGTGTGATTTCCATAAAAATCTCCTCTCCTTGTCTCAAAGCTGTTATTTTACGATCCCGGGGCATGCCTCCGTCTCTTTCCGCTCCGGGGGCAAGCCCGCGCGGTCGGCGCGGATATACTGGATGACCCCGTCCTTGGCCCGCTGGGCCAGACGGCCCCTGTCCAGCAGATACTTGACAAAGGAGCGGATGTTGCCCTTGGCTATCCGGACCCGGTATACGCTGTCTCCGGCCACCCCTGTGGCCGCCGCAACTCTGGCCGCCAATTCCTCCATGGAGAGCCAGCGATCCGCCTGAGCCGCCGTCAGCTCCACCTTCTCCAGCATCGCGTCGATGTTGGCCTGAGCCAAAGTGCGGATGTCCCCGCACACACCGTTGTGTGGAATGATGTAGCGGTCGTAGGGCAACTCGGCCGCCGCGCGCTTGCTCCACAGGTCCAGCTCGCAGCAGGCGCAGTAGGGGATGCGTACCGCGGCGAGGACCTGCTCGCTCAAGAGGACGTCCCCGAGATAGGCCACCCCGTCCGGAGTGACGAACCCCAGATGTTCCAGCGTGTGACCGGGCAGGCGCAGGACAGTGAAGCTGGCTCCCTCCACGGTGACATGGGTATCCTCCGGCCAGATGATCTCGTCCGCCCGGCAGAACATGGCCGCGTTGCGCTCCGCTGCCTTGCGGCGGCCGATGTCGGCGAACAGCGCTTCCAACGCGACGGCGTTGGAGAACGCCGCCGCGTCGAGCTGGCTCATCCACAGCCGGGCGCCGTGCTCCCGCTGGAGCAACCGGTGATTGCCCGCGTGGTCGATGTGCGTATGGCTGGTGAGAACCGCCGCGGCGGTGAGCCCTTCCCGGCGGAGCAGAGAAAGGATCTCCGGCCCGTCCGGCGCGGCCAGACCGGAGTCAATGAGCACGGCCCTGCCGTTGTCCAGCCGGAACAGGGGAATGCGGACATGGCTCGTGACAATGCACCACGTGTCCCCCTTCACATGCTCCAGCCAAGGCTTCTCATAGGTGTGGATCAAAACTCATTCCTCCAGAATGGCCACTGGCCCTGTCCGATGACGCTCTGCCGTCGACGCGGAGAAGCCCCTGCGCCGCCGGAGATAAAAAGGATCTCTGTGCGCCCCGTCGTTTTCGAGGGGGCGGCGCGGCGGAGCGCCCGGACGCGGCTCGGGATGGCCGTTGAGCGCGGCACAGAATACGGAACGCACGCGGCCGCAAAAATGAATACCAGAAAACAATCAAATTTGCACTTAAGAATCCAGGGATATATTATCATAACAAAATCAATAATTCAATACATAAAAATGATTTTCAGAAAAACTTGACAAGGTTCAAAAACTGCGATAATCTAAATTTCAGAAAAAAGGAGCTGATAATATGAATCCACGAAAACTGACTACGGCGGAGGAGGCCGTTTCCCGGATTCGTGACGGAAGCATTGTTTCCTTTAACGGAATCGGCCTTATCGGCATGGCGGACGGCTTTTTCCCCGCCGTTGAACAGCGTTTTCTGAAAGAGGGGCACCCCCGTAACCTGACCCTGTTTTCCGCGTGCGGTCTGGGCAGCGAAAAAAAGGAGATGCTCCATCTGGCGCATCCCGGTATGTTCTCCTGCGTGATGGCAGGGTATATGTATCCTTTCGCGGTTTTTTCCCCCGCGCTGAAGGCGAACAAAATGGAGGGATACAACATTCCGCAGGGAATCATTTCGCGCAATTATCGAGAAGCGGCCGCCGGCCGCCCCGGCTTTTTCACAAAGGTGGGATTGCACACCTTTGCCGACCCGCGTTACCAAGGCTGCGCGCTGAATGAAGTCTCCAAGCGGAAGCTCGTTGAGGTCCGTGAACTGGACGGGGAAGAATATCTCTATTTTCACACCATCCGTCCGGACGTGTGTATCCTGCGGGGGACTACGGCCGATCCCAACGGCAACATCACAATGGAAAAAGAGTGCAATATCTTCGACCCTCTGTCCCACGCCATGGCGGTGCGCAACAACGGCGGTCTGGTGATGGTGCAGGTAGAGCGTCTGAACGACATACCGGCCGACCCGCACCGGGTCCGTATCCCCGGTAATCTGGTGGACGCCATCTGGGTGCAGGAGACTCAGGCGCAGACAAATCTGCCCGGCTATAACCCCTATTATTCCGGTGAGCTCCGCGCTCCGCAGGAAATGCTGGACACGATGTGTCAGGGCAATCTGAGCCGGGAGCGGATACCGGGCAAGCCGCTGACGGTGGCAGAGCGGGTAGTGGCCAGACGCGCCGCCCTTGAGCTGAAGGATTGCTATACCGTGAACCTCGGGATCGGAACGCCTATGCTGGCGGCCAGCGAGGCGGTTCAGATGGGGATCATGACAGATCTCCACCACCTGTCCATCGAGACGGGCGTGACCGGCGGCGTTCCGGTTCCCGACGCCTTCGGCGCGGTCATCAACGCCGACGCCATTTATGACATGGCCTCGCAGTTTGACCTGTACGAGGGAGGCGGTCTGGACGCCACGCTGGTCGGCGCACTTGAAATCGACGGTCACGGCAATGTCAACGTGATCAAGAAGGATGGACTGCTGATCGGCGCGGGCGGGTTCCATCATGTGACCTACGGTCCCCGGAAAATCGTCGTGTGCTCCCGCTTCAGAGCGGGTTCCGGGTTCTCGGTCAAGGATGGGAAGGTGTCGCTCAAGGACGGCCACGGAGACAAATTTGTCAGGGATGTGGAATGCATCGCGCTGAACGCGGCCTATTATCGCTCGTTGGGCAAGGAGATCATCTATGTGACGGAGCGCGGCGTATTTACACTGGACGACGATGGGCTTGTCCTTTCGGAAATCGCCCCCGGCCTGCATCCGCTGCGTCACATACTGGATCAGCTGCCGTTTGAAGCGAAGATCGCGCCGGACCTCAGGGAAATGCCGGCGGTCTGCTTTGAGGGGCTCGGGCTGACGCCGGGTGAGGGCAGTGGAGTATGACAGGACAGACCGCCCCCTATATCAAGCTGACCCGGCGGAATAAATACGGCGCCATCGCGGGCGCCGGGCTGCTGTGGTTTTATAATTTGATTTTCAGCTTTACGATGCCGGTGGTCTTGCCGACGCTGATGGAAAGCTATGGCGTCATGGCGCTGTACGCGGTGCTGGGAGGGATCACATCGCTTCTTTTATGCGTCGCGACCCCCATTGGAGGAAAGCTGGGGGATCGCTTCGGGCGGCGCAGGGTATGCCTCGTCGTGGGCTTTGCGCGTCTGGCGCTGATGCTGTTTTGTGCGGTCCCCACCAGCGGCAAAGTCTTTTTTGTGATTTACGTGGCGGGAAACTTCTTGGGCGGCCTGCTCAGCGCGTTTCCCTCGGCGATTTTGGGCGACGTCACCACCGCGGAGGAGCGCCCCCGCTGGTTTGGCGTGTTCGGAACGATCAATGGCGCGGCGCTGTTTCTGGGATTGCTATGCGGCGGCGTGATCGTGGATTATCTGGGCGCGTTTTCGGTTTTTCTGGTTTTCGCTCCCTTTGGACTGGTCGCCCTGCTTTTTCTGACATTCTGTTATCCGAACTGTCCCGCGAATAATCCGGCCCCCATCGACTGGGCCGGGATGGCGCTGCTGGGGGGAGGCTTTTCCTGCGTCCTGGCATGGTGCGCGTTTGGGGGCTCCCTGTTCCCGCGGGGATCCGGCGTAGGGCTCTGGCTGCTGCCGGCCGGCGCCGTGCTGCTCGGCGTATTGCTGGCCGTTGAGCGGCGGGCGAAGGATCCGCTGCTAAATCTGCGGCTCTTCAGGCTCAAGCCGTTTGCGATGTCCTTCTGGGCCTATTTTCTGATTGCGCCGATGATGTGCCTGTGCTCCTCGCAGCTGATGCTTTTTGGACAGAAAGCCATTGGCCTGAGCGCCCTGATCAGCGGTACGCTGGCCGTGCCTAAAAACCTGATGTTTCTCATTTTCCCCTCCTTGCTGGGAACGTGGATCGCCCGGGATCACCGGCGGTTCCGTACAGCCTTCCTCACCTGCGGGATCGCCATCGCGGCGGCCTGCGCCATCGCCGCGACATGGACCCGATTCACCCCGGTCTATGAGATTTATGCGACAATGCTGATATTCGGCATCGGCAGCTGTTTTCAGGCGGTCTCCATCCAGCCCTATATGCAGGTGTCGGTGGAGCCCGAGGATATGGGGATCGCGTCCGCCATGATTTTATTTGCCAACTCTTTTGGGTTGGTGGCCTTTAATGCGGCGTATAATATTTTTTATAACGCCAGATATGCTCAAGCGATCGAGCAGGGCGGGGGGGACCACATTGCGGCCGCCATGGCGGAAACCTTCTCCGCTATGGCAGCCTTCAGCGCCGTGTGCGGCGCGGTGCTGATCCTGCTGGCGCTGATCCTTATTCCGCGCGGAGATAAAAAAGAGGAGAGAACTCATGTATCGTGAAATCACCACAGAACAGCTGGAACACACCGTGAACCTGATGATCCGTTCCCGGAATGAACAATTCGACCCGTCCGCGTTCAATCTGGCCTTTCCCACAGAGGTGGCTGAGTGCAATGGCCCGGATCGCGCCGTAGTCTTTCGTTACCACACGTATCCGTGGATGCAGAATCTGAACGGAGTTGTCCACGGCGGGATCGCCGCGACGATTCTCGACGTGTCCATGGCCACGCTGAGCATATCGCTTTACGGCGTAATCACGCCAACCGTGTCGATGACGATCAATTACACGCGTCCGATTCCGCTGGATGCCGATATTCTGGTGAAGGTCCACGCCACCTATACGGGGGAAAGCAGCGCGCAGCTGACGGCGTGTATGTACCTGCCCGGCGAGGAGCGGCTTCCGCTCGCCACCGCCTCCGGCGTCTATCACGCTGCCGGCGCGGGCAAAAAAACGGCCAAGGCCCAGGCGTTCCGCCGGGAGGCCGAAAAGGCTGGCTAAAGAGGGACGAGGCGGCTCGGTTTGTTTCTTGCTCCCGCTTCCGTTTTATCCTGAGCGCGGCGAACCCCAGCTGCCCGCCAGACGGCAGCCGGGGTTCGCTTGATGTGCCGGGTCTGCCGCGGAAGGAGAAGCCGGCAGAAATTCGCGCGAATCACTTGTATGAACCGGCCAAAAAAGCGGCGCTTTCAGAGGTGGAGCACACCTCTGAAAGCGCCGCTTTTTATGCGCCTTTTCCGGAAAGCCCGCCTTCTGCCGGGAGACGCCCGACGCGCCCTTTACCGCTCGGAGCAGAAGTGGCTGGGGGGCGTCTCGTTCTCGGTCTCGTTCTTATCCGGGCAAAGTCCATACTTGCCGAGCTTGCGGTAAAGAACCGCCCGCGATATTCCCAGCGCCTTGGCGGTTTGGGTTCGATTGCCGTTGTTGGCGGACAGCGTCTCCAGAATCACCTGCTTTTCCGCGGTTTCCTTCGCGGACCGGAGATTGGCCGAGGCCGGCCGTTCCGTGTCCCACGGCAGCCGCACCTCCCACCTGCGCTGGGCCCGCATGGTAAGGGTATCAAAGAGCGGGAGGGTCAGGATCGTTGCCGAGCTCATGCTCATGGCGCGCTCCAGACAGTTCTGCAGCTCCCGGATGTTTCCCGGCCAGTCGTAGGCCTGAAAAAATTCCATAACCCGGCTGTCCACCCCCTGAACCATCATGCCCAGCTGCCTGTTGAGCCGCGCGATCAGGGTTTCGACCAGCTCCGGAAGGTCCTCCCTGCGTTTGCGCAGGGGCGGAGCCACAATATTCAGCACATTCAGGCGAAAGTACAGATCCTCCCGGAATTTTCCTTCCTCCACCAGCTTGGAAAGGGGGATGTTGCTGGCCGAGATCACCCGCACATCCACCGGGAAGGTGTCGTCCCCGCCCACCGGGGTGATCTCCCGCTCCTGCAGGACCCGGAGAAATTTCGGCTGCATGGTGGAGGGCAGCAGATTGACCTCATCCAGAAAAATGGAGCCCTTGTCGGCAAAGGCGAAGCGCCCGCGCTTTCCCTGCCTGCTGGCGCCGGTAAAGGCCCCTGGCACATAGCCGAAAAATTCCGCCTCCATCAGCTCCGGCGGAATGGCGGAGCAGTTGACCCGCACAAAATTTCCGGACTCCCGGACGCTGGCGGCGTGGATGGCGTGGGCGATCAATTCCTTGCCGGTGCCCGTCTCTCCCTCGATGAGCACCGAGCTGGGGACCCGGGCGGCCATACGGATCTGGTTGCGGATCTTGGCCATGGCCGGGCTGGAGCCCACCAGACTGTCCAAGCTGTATTTTGCTCCCCGCTCATATGCCAGCTCCCGCTTGAAGTAGTCCGCCTCTTCGATCACGGCCGCCAGATGGCGGCTCACGATGGCGGCCTCCGCCTCATCGCTGACAATGGTGTAGAGGTAGCAGCCGTTGATTTCGCCCTCGCTGTTGAAGCGCGGCATATAGGTGGTGAACGTGCTCCCGCCGCTCACCGGCTCGCCGATCAGCGGGACCCCGTGCTCCAGCACATAGGCCGCCTTGCTGTCCGGTATGACATCCCACACCCGCTGGCCAATGACGTCCTCTGCCGAGATGTGAACGGGCTCTCCGCGTGGCCCTACCGGAAATACATTGTGCGCCACCCAGCCGGGGTTGACGTAGATATAGCGGCCCTCCTTGTCCAGGATGGCCATAAGATACATATTTTCCACGAACTGCATGGCGTCTTCCGGAGTCAGTCGGTTTTCCATCGTCTTCACCTCTCTTGCTCATTATATCGGCTTTTCAAACAAAATTCAACAGGAAATGCTGTCACTCTTTTGGTCCATCGTCACAAAAGGGTGACAGTTCCCGGGACGCGTTGCCCCGCAAGGCCTTTGAGGGTATCAAGCAAGGAGGCGTCACCTGAATGAGACAACTGAAGCCGCCGTTCATGCCCGGAAACCGTTGAAATTTCTGGGTTTTAATGTTGGCATTGAAGTTGCTCTATTACATTTTAGAAAGGAGCGACACACCAAAAATGATAACCAAAAAGAAAGGGGACTTTAGATGAAGCTGATCGATCTCTCCATCCCTTTGGAGGATGGGCTGCCCAGTGACCCGGAGGGTCAGATCCCGCACATTCTCTACTACAACCACAAAGACACGGCGGCGGATATGGCCGCGCGCTTTGATGGCTGCACCGCCGCGGATCTGGATAATCTGGGCTGGGCCGTGGAGGGGCTGTACCTGTGCTCCCACTCCGGCACCCATATGGACGCGCCCTATCACTATTACCCGACGATGAACAACGGGGAGCGGGCCTGGACCATTGACGAGGTGCCGCTGGATTGGTTCATCGGCGAGGGCATCAAAATGGATTTCTCCGACAAGCCCGACGGCTACAAGATCATGGTCAAGGATCTGGAGGAATACTTCGCCCGCGTGGGCGTCATGCCCGGCCCCGGCAACATCGTGCTGCTTCAGACCGGAAACGACAAACTCTGGGGAACGCCCGAGTACATGCTGGGCGGCGCCGGGATGAGCGCCGAGGCCACCCGCTGGCTCCTGAACCGGGGCGTACGCGTGGTGGGCACCGACGGCTGGAGCTGGGACGTGCCCCTGCCTCTTGAGGGCGAGGAATTTGCCAAGAACCACGATCCCTCCATCATCTGGGAGGCCCATCGTGTGGGCAAGGAGTGCGGCTACTGCCATATCGAGAAGCTGGCCCATCTGGATCAGCTGCCAGTAACCGGGTACACCGTCATCTGCCTGCCCGTCAGCATCAAGGCCGCGTCCGCCGGCTGGGTCCGGGTCGTGGCCGCGTTCCACGAGGATGGGGACCGTTTGTTTTCGTGATGTCTGGGGTTCTTCCCATACATGAATAATAAGGAGGATATGTAAGATGAAAACATCAAAAAGAATCATCACCCTGCTGCTCTCCCTGTGCATGCTCCTCTCCATGGTCGCCTGCGGCAAAGGCGGAACCACTCAGAGCAATCCCCCCTCCAACTCCGGCACGGCCGGCACTGACCAGCCCGGGAAAAAAGAGCATCCCGTTCTGAACTTCCCCATGCTGTCCGACCCAACGCAGCTCGATCCCCACGTGAGCGACGGCACCGAGGGCCAGATCTTCTACCAGATCTTTGACGGCCTGGTCCGGTTTGACGGCAGCGACCAGCAGAAGGCCATTCCCGATCTGGCTGAGAGCTGGGAGATCAGCGATGACAACCTGGTTTACACCTTCCATCTGCGTGAAGCCAAGTTTTCCGACGGCAGCGATTTTACCGCTGACGACGTGGTGTTCTCCGTAGATCGCCTCAAGACGCAGCCTTCCACCGCCTCCAAGGTGCTGATGATCGACCACGCTGAGAAGGTGGATGACCGCACCGTGAAGCTGATCTGCTCTTACGCCTACCCCAATCTGATCCTCCAGCTGTGCTCCTGGCCCTGGCGTATGGTTTCCAAGGCCGCGGTGGAGAAGTACGGCGACGGCACCAAGGAAATGGTCATCGGCACCGGCGCCTACAAGCTGAAGGACTGGACGCTGGGCCAAGGCGTTACTCTGACCACGAATGAGTACTACTGGGGCGAGGCGCCCTACTTTGAGGAGATCAACTTCAAGGTCATCACCGACACCACCACCGGCCTTGCCGCTCTGGAAAACAACGAGCTGGACTTCACCCAGATCACCAGCGGCATGGACGTGGAGTATTACGGCAGCAGCGACCGCTTTGATTTGGTCCAGATCGATCGTCCCTGCATCGCGGCTCAGGTGTTCAACACCACTGGCGACAACAAGGCTCTGGCCGATCCCAAGGTGCGTCAGGCTCTGTGCTACGCCATTGACCGCCAGTCCATCGTGGATCTGGTTTATGACGGACAGGGCCGCGCCGACACCTATTCTGTAATTGCCGAAGGCTCTGAGGGCTACACCACGGACCTTCCCCACTATGATTACAACGTGGAAACCGCCAAGCAGCTTCTGGCTGAGGCCGGCTACGCGAACGGCCTGACCATCAAGTTCACCTATCCCACCATCGCGCTGTGCGAGAATCTGGCCGCCGCCCTCAAGGAAGCGTACAAGAACGTAGGCGTTACCCTCGAACTGGTCCCCATGGAGTACAGCGCCTTTACCGCCGCTGTCTATCTGGGCAACTACGAGAGCGCCTATACCGAGTGGCAGTCCGTTCCGTACAATCCGCCTCTGGACTACAACCTGTACTTCATCTCCACCGGCTCCCTGAACTACTGCCGCGTCAAGAATGACTGGATCGACGAGAAGGCCGCCGAAGCTTCCCGCACCATGGACAAGGAGGCCCGCAACGCCATCTATGAGGAGCTGAACACCTACATCCGCGAGCAGGCCTACTACAACGTCCTCTGCGGCCTGGTCGGCAACTACGTGTTCAACAATCATGTGAAGGGCTATCGGTTCGAGGCCAACACCATGCTGACCAAAATGGCCGAGTGGTATTGGGAGGCGTAAACCGCCCGTTCCATTCAGATATTATTGCCCGCCCTATCTCACAAGTCCAACCAGAGGGCTTCCCGCTGAAGCGGGAAGCCCCCCTTTAAGGGGGAATAGCTTTGCTCAAGTATATTATCAAACGCATTCTTATCATGATCCCTATGCTGCTGGTGGTCACGTTTATCGTATTTTCTCTGATTTCCATGTCCGACGTGGATCCCGGCCGCAGCAAGCTCGGCCCGGAGGCCAGTCAGGAGCTGGTGGACGAGATGAACCATAAATACGGTGTGGACCAACCCTTCCCCATCCGCTATCTCAAGTGGGTCTGGGGCGCGATCCGTCTGGATTTCGGCGACTCCTGGTACTATGACCATCCTGTGTCCATGGACATCGCGGCCCGCTTTCCCAACACCATCAAGCTCACCCTTTTAAGCATCGGCATCGCCCTGATCATCGGCATCCCTCTGGGGGTGCTGGCGGCGGTGAAGCAGTACTCCGCAGCCGACCGGGTGTTCAGTACGCTCTCCATGCTTCTGGCCGCCATCCCCACCTTCTGTATCGCCACCATCGGCGTGCTGGTTTTCTGCTGGAAGCTCCATTGGGTCCCCGCCACAGGCGTCGTGAACGGCTGGAAGAGCTGGATCCTGCCCTCGCTGACCCTCGGCATCTCCTACTCCGCCAGCTTCCTTCGCTTTACCCGGTCCGCCGTGCTGGATACCATCCGTCAGGACTATATCCGCACCGTCCGTTCCAAGGGCGTGCGGGAGCGCAAGGTGATCTGGGGTCACGCCTTCCGCAACTCTCTTCTGCCCCTGATCACCATTACCGGCATGATGCTGGGCGGTCTTCTGGGCGGAGCGGTCATTATGGAAAGCGTGTTTGTCATCCCCGGACTGGGCACCCTCGTCATGAACGCTATCAACCAGTACGACATGCCCATGACCATGGCGGCCATCACCATGCTGGCGGCCATATACATGCTGATCATGCTGATTGTGGATATTCTGTACGCCGTGGTAGACCCGCGCATCCGCGCCAGATACACCTCGGCGAAAAAGAAAAAAGCGCCTGCAAAGGCAGAAGGAGGCACGGCCTGATGAAAGTTAAACGACGCAGCTCCTTTTCGGAGGCATGGATGCGTCTTCGCAAAAACAAGCTGGCTATCATCTGCCTTGCTATCGTGTGTATTCTGATCCTGATCGCCATTTTTGCCGATCTGATCATTCCCTACGAGAATGCCATTGCGAACAACTCCGCCGCGAAATTTGCCAAGCCCAGTGCCGAGCACTGGTTTGGCTGTGACAATCTGGGACGCGATCTGTTTGCCCGCGTCATTCACGGGTCCCGGGTATCCCTGCTGCTGGGCTTCGGCGCTACGGCCGTGGCTACCGTGGCGGCCTCTCTGCTGGGTTCCGCCGCCGCCTTCCTCGGCGGCAAGTTCGACACTGTGGTCATGCGTCTGGCGGATATTCTCAGCTCCATCCCGCCCATCCTGCTGTCGCTGGCCATTGCCGCCGGCTTCGGCAGAGGTCTGCCGCAGCTGGTCATCTCCATTGCAATCGGCTCTCTGCCCGGCTATGTCCGAATCGTGCGCTCCACGGTTCTGGGTATCTCCGGTCAGGAGTACATTGAGGCGGCCCGCTCCATGGGCTTTGGCACCGGGAAGATCATCGTCTCCGAGATTTTACCCAATGCCCTGAGCACCATTCTGGTGCAGGCCACGATGATGGTGTCCGCCAACATCCTGTCCGGCACTATGCTCTCCTTCCTTGGTCTGGGCGTTCCCGTCCCCCGGCCGGAGTGGGGCGCCATCATGTCCGACGGTCTGGAGTACATCCGTTACGCGGCTCATCTCGTCATTTTCCCCACGATTTTTATCGCCATTACAGCGCTCTCAATCAATATTCTCGGCGACGGTCTGCGCGATGCCTTTGATCCGCGGCTGAAGGGAAAGGCATAAGGTGATGATATGAGCGAAAAATTATTGGAAATCAATGATCTGCGCATTGAATACGCCACGGAGAACGGGCCGGCAAGGGCGGTTAACGGGATCACTTTCTCTCTGGATCGCGGCCAGTCCATGGGGCTGGTCGGCGAGACCGGCGCCGGCAAAACCACCACGGCTCTGTCGATTCTGCGCCTGCTGCCCAAGTATACGGCCAAAATCACCGGCGGTGAAATCCGCTTTGACGGGCGGGACGTCATGTCGGTCAGCGAGGCCGAGATGCGCACCATCCGGGGCGGCCGGGTGGCCATGATATTTCAGGACCCCATGACCAGTCTGGACCCGGTCATCACCGTGCGCGACCAGATCGCCGAGGTGCTGCTCCTTCACAGCGATGGTCTGGACCGGACAAACATAGACGCCGAGGTCGGCCGTATTTTGGAGATGGTGGGAATCCCCGCCGCCCGGATGCATGAATACCCCCACCAGTTCTCGGGCGGTATGAAGCAGCGCGTGATGATCGCCATCGCCATCGCCTGCAACCCGGAGCTGCTCATTGCCGACGAGCCCACCACCGCTTTGGACGTGACCATTCAGGCTCAGGTGCTCTCCATGATGCGCAAGCTCAAGCGCGAGCTTCACTCCGCGCTCCTGCTCATCACGCATGATCTGGGCGTGGTGGCCAGTATCTGCGATATCATCGGCATCATGTATGCGGGGGAAATCGTGGAGTTCGGTACTCTGGAGGATATTTTTGACCCGGAGAAAAAACACCATCCTTACACAGTGGGGCTGTTCGGCTCCATCCCGAACCTGACTACGGAAGCCAAGCGGCTCTCTCCGATCCCCGGGCTGATGCCCGACCCGACCGATCTGCCTGCGGGGTGCTGCTTCGGCCCCCGGTGTCCCCACTACGACCCCGCGCGCTGCGGGAGCACCGACCACGCGGAAAACGCGGATGCCCGCATGGAAATTCCGGTCGCCCAGAAGGGGCAGCACCAAATCAGATGCGTCATGTATACCGACGCCGACCTTTAACGTGGAGGAATCCGTCATGAGTGATATTTTGCTTCAATGCAACCACCTGAAAAAATACTTCCCCACTCCGGCCGGTTACCTCCACGCGGTGGACGACATCAACCTGACCATCCCCCGGGGCAAAACTCTGGGCATCGTGGGCGAGTCCGGCTGCGGTAAGTCCACCTTGGGTCGCTGCATCCTGCGGCTGATCGAGCCCACCTCGGGCGAGGTCCTGTTTGACGGCCGCGATGTAACCAAGATGGATCAAAAGGAACTGCACAAGATGCGCCGGGAGATGCAGCTCATCTTTCAGGACCCTTACGCCTCTCTGAACCCGAGAAAAACAGTGTTCCAAACGATTTCTGAGCCAATGCGGATTTACGGCATCTGCAAGGACAAGGCCGAGCTGGAGCATCGCACGCTGGAGCTGATGGACACGGTGGGCCTGTCCGACCGATATATCAACACCTATCCCCACGAGATCGACGGCGGCCGCCGCCAGCGCATCGGCATTGCCCGCGCCCTGTCTCTGGATCCGAAATTTGTGGTGTGCGATGAGCCGGTCTCCGCTCTGGACGTGTCCATTCAGGCTCAGATCCTGAACCTGATGATGGACCTTCAGGATAAGATGGGGCTGACCTATATGTTCATCACCCACAATCTCTCGGTGGTCAAGCACATCTCCGATGAGATCGCCGTGCTCTACCTCGGCCAGATGGTAGAGCGGGCCCCCAGAAACGAGCTGTTCTCCAATCCCGCCCATCCCTATACGCAGGCGCTGCTCAGCGCCATTCCCATCCCGGCCTTGGGGTATAAGGACAAGGAGCCGGATCTCATCCGCGGCGAGGTGACCTCCCCGATCAATCCCAAGCCGGGCTGCCGGTTTGCCCCTCGCTGTCCCTATGCCACCAAGCGGTGTCAGGAGGAGCAGCCCATGCGCGATTTGGGAAACGGGCACATCGTGGCCTGTCACCGCTGCGGCGGAGCTCTGGCGGGCGAGCCCGCTGCGGAGACGGCCGTTGGCTAAGTCCTGTACAAACGCTATTTTGAAAGGAAAATCGCACGTGGAAATTCGCAATATTTGTGTTGTGGGCGGCGGCCGCATGGGGCGTCAGATTGCCATGAACGCCGCGGTATACGGCTATGGCGCCGCGGTGTATGATGTCGCTCCCGCTGTTTTGGAGGACGTGAAGAAATGGGCGCGGGAATATCTGGCCGGCCGTGTCGAGAAGGGCCGCCTGACACAGGAGCAGGCGGATGCCGTTCAGGGCCGTTTCCGTGTGGAAGAGGATCTGGCAAAGGCCTGCGAGGGCGCCGACTGCGTCATTGAGGCCGTGGTCGAGATCGAGGACGTCAAGCACAAGCTCTTTCAGCAGCTGGACGGCATCGTGGGCAAGGACGTGATCCTGTGCACCAACTCCAGCGTTATGGTGTCCTCGATGTTTGCCAAGGATGTGTCCAACCCGTCCCGCCTGTGCAACATGCATTTCTACAATCCCGCGCTGGTCATGAAGTTCGTGGAGGTCGTTCAGGGCCCCCATTGTTCTGACGAGACCGCCAAGGCCGCTTATGACTTCTGTGTCAACACCGGCAAAAAGCCCATCTGGCAGAAAAAGGAGATCCCCGGCTTTGCCGGCAACTTCCTGATCGCCGGCCTCACCGAGCGCGCCCACTATCTGGTTCAGAACGGCTACTGCACGTTTCAGGACGTGGATATCGCAATGGAAGAGGGCTTCCATCATCCCATGGGCCCCTTCCACCTGAACGATCTGACCGGCATCAATCTGAGCTTCGACCTGATGAAGGCCCAGTACGAGGCCACCGGCAAGAAGCCGGACATGTACGACGTCTTTGAGGATCTGGTCAAGCGGGGCCGTTTCGGACGGTCCGTAGGCCATGGTTTTTATGATTACGAATAAAGAGCAAGGAGCAGTTTTATGAAAAAAGTCATTATTTCCGCGGCTCTGACCGGCACCGCCGGCAGCAAGGCGCAGTCCCCGGACATCCCCATCACCCCGGAGGAGATCGCGGCTGACACTGTGGCGGTGGCCAAGGCCGGCGCCTCCATGGTCCATATCCACGTCCATGACGAGGAGGGCCGCCCCACCATGGACACCAAGTATTTCCGCGCCGCCTTTGAGGCGGTCAAGGAGGCCACCGAAAAGGCGGGGGTGGACGTCATTGTCAACCTGACCACCTCCGGCGGCAGCAACGACAGCTTTCTCCGTCAGGAGCATCTGCGCCAGCTTCGTCCCGAGGTGTGCTCCTACGATGCGGGCACCTTCAACTGGGCTCTGGGCGGCATGTTTGAGAACAGCCCCGATTTTCTGGTGGAGCTTGGCAAGACCACGCAGCAGTATGACATCAAGCCCGAAATCGAGATCTTTGACGCGGGTATGCTGAGCAACGCCATTGCTTACACCGGCTACAAGGTGCTCAAGGCTCCCTGCCATTTCCAGTTTGTGCTCGGCGTGGTGGGCGCTATGGCCGGTACCGTGGAAAATCTGGAATATCTCCACCGCCATCTGCCCGTCGGGTCTACTTGGAGCGTCACCGGCATCGGCAAGGCCCATCTTCCCATGCTGCTTGCCGGTCTGGCTCTGGGCTGCGACGGCCTGCGGGTGGGCATGGAGGACAACCTCTACCTGTCCAGGGGCGTAAAGGGCACCAATGTGCAGCTGGTGGAGCGGGCTGTCGCGATCGCGCGTCTGGCAGGCCGTGAACCGGCCACTGCCGACGAGGCGCGGCAGATGCTGGGGATCACCCGCCACGCGCTGGCCGAGTATCAGGGATAACCGCCCTCCGGGTGGCATCCCCTGACTCGGCTTGGGGCATGATGCCATAGACATCATGCCCCTCCGCGGAAAATTTTTATCAAATTATCAGATCAGGAGAATTCTATGGAAGCAAATCGGAAACTGCTTGACGGACTGCTGGTGGTGGAGCTGGCCACCTACGTGGCCGCCCCTACCTGCGGAAAGCTGTTGGCGGATTTGGGAGCGCAGGTTATCAAGGTGGAGTCTCCTCCTTACGGCGACGCCTGGCGCTATGGCTACGAAGTCAAGGCAAACCGGGTCAATGCCCGGTTTGAGGTGTGCAACTCCGGGAAAAAGAGCGTTCTGCTGGATTTGAAAACGGCAGACGGCATGGCTGCTATGCAAAAGCTGATTGCCAAGGCGGATATTTTTATCACCAATACCCGCGGCAGGTCGCTGCGCCGGTTGGGGCTGGATCATGAAACACTGCGCGCGCGCTATCCGCGGCTGATTTACGCATGGCTTACCGCATACGGCCCTGAGGGGCCGGACGCGGATGCTCCCGGCTTTGACGCGGTGGCCTTCTGGGCCAAGGCCGGCTATACGGCGGATATGAGCGTAAAGACCGACAACAGCTATCCGGCCTTGACCCCCCTTGGAGCCGGAGACACCGTGACGGGAACCATGCTGTACGCCACGATACTCACCGCTCTGCTCCGCCGCTCCGTCACCGGAGAGGGAGACTTTGTCACCACCTCTCTCTACAACGCCGGCATCTGGTCAGCCTGCGGCATGATTGCCGTGGCCAGAAATATGCCGGGGATCGCGCCGGTACGCAGAGAAGAGTGCTCTCCGGAAAGTTCCCCCTTCTTGTGCGCGGACGGCGAGTGGGTCATGTGCTGCATCTTGGAGTACGACCGGTACGCTCCGGCGCTGCATCGGGCGCTGGGGTATCCGGACCTGCTGCATGATCCGCGGTTTGACACTCCGGAAAAGCGGATGCTTCACAACGGCGAGATCATGGATCTCTTTGCGGCGTCCTTTGCCGCCAAGCCCGCCGACGAATGGGTTCGCATCCTTTCTGGTCTGGATATTGTGTGCACCCGTCTCAACCACTTCTCCGAGGTGGCGGACAACGAGCAGGCGTGGGCCAATGGCTATCTGCAGCGGGTCAACTACCCCAACGGCGAGGAATACATTTATCCCTGCCCTCCCTTCCGTATGGAATCCCAGACACCGGCGCTGCTGACAGCCGCCCCGAAGCTGGGTGAGCATACGCGGGAGATCCTCGAACTTCTGGATAAGGCATGAACGGTAAAAGCCATCCCCGTATCCGCTTTCGCGGATACGGGGATGGCTTTTTATCCTGCCGATTACGGGAATGCTTGGGGGACTGCGCAAGGCTCATCCCCGCAGGGGGATCTGCTCCAGATAACGTCTGGGGTTTTCCCGCATGATTTTCTCGAACTGCCCGTGTGTAACGCCCTCCCGCTCCAGCAGGGCGGGCATGATCTCAAACACCTGACTGTAATCGCCGATCATACCGCTTTCGTCGGTGTGCGCCACCGGCGCCATGGCAATGCCGAAATCAGAGATGACCGCGCTGTCGTGGGAGAGGAAGATCTGATCCTCATACCCCTCCCGGCACAGAGCGCCCACCATTTCAGCCAGATTTTCGTAGGAGTTGAGGGTGGGGAAGCCGATCTGATCGCAGCCCACATACACGCCCTTTTCGCACAGCGCCCGCACGTAGTCCAAATCATTGGAGGAAAACGCGTGGCCGATTACGATCTTGTGCGGCGGTATGCCGTACCCCAGCAAGATGTCCGCCTGCTCCAAGCCGTAACGCTCCTCGGCGTTTGCGTGGGTGATGATGGGCACGCCGGTCTCTGTTGAGGCGATGGCGGCGGCCGCGATCATCATCTGATTGGTCTGGCTCAGGCCGAAGGGGACATCGGTGGCGCATTTGACCAGCGCGGCCTTGCTGTCCGTGCCCATAATCCCCTGCGTGATTTCCCGGATATAAAACCGCGCCAGATAATAGGGGTCCGTTCCAATATGCATCCAGGGAACCTCGTCAAAATAAACGCCGGTGGTGGCGATCACATGGATCCCGGCCAGCTCCGCCGCCCGCCGCACCGCCTGTATATTGCGGCCCAACGTGATGGGGCTGGCGTCCACAATGGTGTTCAGCCCGTATTTCTTGAGCCGCTCCACGTGGTCAACGAATTTCCGGATGCTGGCCTCCTGATCCCACCAGTCCGGGAATGCCCCGGCGAATACGGGCGAGATATTAAAGATATGCTCATGCATCAGTGTAGCGCCCAGATCAGAGGTATCTGCCGGGCCGTTTACGGTATTGATCTTCAAGAGGACTCCTCCATTCATCCAGTGTGTGCCATTATACGCTTTCCCGGCCTGCCGCGCAAAGCCTTTCTGCCAATCACGGCGCCCGCGCGCCAACCGGCCGCCCGGCCAAGCCGCGAGATCGAATCCGGCAGGCTGGCGTTATGCCGGCGCCGCCGCCCTGTCACAGGGCGGCTTGCTTGGCCGGACACGGACCGCGCCGCGGGATGACCGCGTCCGGCCAACGCGAATCCCTCAATCAGGCATCCGCACCACGCCGCGCCGCGCCAAAGCGTCGATCCCCTCCTGAGAGTAGCCCAGCGCGGACAGCACCTCCCGCGTGTCGCAGCCGATTCCGCCCACGGCGTGAGTGTGGGGCAGCTCCTCGCCCATAAATTTCACCGGCGTGTTGGGCATGGCGGTGATATGGCCGCTGGAGGGGAACTCCACGTTGGTCAAGATCCCTTCCGCCCACGCCTGCTCACACCGGTAAAGCTCGTCGCCGGTCAGGATCTCCTGAATCACAATATCCACCGCGCCGAAGCGCTCTACCCATTCAGCCGCGCTGCGAGTGAGCATTTTTGCCTTGACCTTCTCGGTAAATTCCTCGCTGTGCTCAATGTAGGCAGGTAGCGTGTTGTAGCGCTCGTCGCCCAGATATTCCTCCATCTCCAGCACGCGCAGACATTTCGCGTAGTTGCGTTCAAATTCCAAGGCGGCGAGATAAACGCCCTTTCCGTCCTTGCAGGGGTAGGGGTGCATAAACGGGTTGTAGTTGCGATTGTCCTCCCGCGGGGCGGGGCGCACGAGGCCGTATTGGGGCTGGCAGCTGATCACATCTCCAAAATTATACCACATGGCGGTGGCGTACAGCGAGGTCGTCAGATAGCAGCCCTTGCCGCTGCTCCGGCTGCCCAACAGCCCGGCCAGCACGCCGCTGGCCGCCATGCTGGCCACGGTGGCGTCGCCAAAGGCGGAGGCTGGGGCAAAGGGCATGGCTCCCGTTTTGGTCCAGCTTCCGATCATGCCGCCGGCAGACCAGAACGCCGCGATATCGAAGCCCGGGCGGGAGGCCCAGGGCCCCTGATAGCCGTACCCGGTGAAGTGGAAGTAGACCAGCTTCGGAAAGCGGCCGGACAGGCTCTCATAGTCCAAGCCCAGCCCCTTGAGCCCCTTCATCCGCACGTTGGTCATAAAGACGTCGGCATCCTCCAGCAGCTGAAACAGAACGCGCCGCCCCTCTTCCTCCTTCAGGTTGAGCGAAACGATTTTTTTGTTGGCGTTCGGGATGGAAAACAAGGGGTTTTCCTCGTCAGAAATAGGGGTACGGACGTTCATGCCGTAATAGCGCCACAGATCCCCAGTTGGATTTTCCACCTTGATCACCTGAGCGCCCCAGTCTGCCAACAGCCGGGAGGCCAGCGGGACGGCGATGTGGGTGCCCAACTCCACGACCTTAACTCCCTGTAATGGTTTCATATAGCTTCTCTCCTTTTGATGCCGAAACGGATGCCGCCGCTCCGACCGCTCAATAGAAACCGGCGGTCCTGCCGGGCGGGGATATCCCGGCAGGACCGCCGGGCGCGGTTACCGTCTCAGATTCTCAATGATGGCGGTGGTGCCCAGACCGCCGCCGCAGCAGGAGCTGATGATGCCGTACCTGCCGCCGGTCTTCTCCAGCTGCTTCATGCAGAACATGGAGATACGGGCGCCGGAGGCGCCGTTGGGATGGCCGATGGCGATGGCTCCGCCGTTGGGGTTCCAGCGCTCCATGTCGATCTTCTTGCCGCTCTGGTCCTCCATCTCACGAATGACGGAAAGGTTCTGCGCGGCAAAGGCTTCGTTGCACTCCACCACGTCGATGTCGTCCACGCTCATGCCCAGCTGCTTCAGCGCCTTCAGGTTGGAGTAGGCGGGGCCGATGCCCATATAGTCCTCCTGCACGCCGTAATGGGCGCCGCCGATCCACTTGGCCATGGGGGTATAGCCATACTCCTTGGCCTTTTCTGCGGTCATGACCAGCAGGAAGGCCGCACCGTCATTGCGCCCGGAGGCGTTGCCCGCGGTGGTCACGCCGTCCCTGTTTACCGCCCGCAGCTTGGCCAGTGCCTCCAGCGTGGTGCCGGGACGCGGGAACTCATCCTTGTCGACGATGACCTCGGGTGTCTTGCGGGTGGCGGGGATGGCGATGGGGATGATCTCGTCGCCGGTGATCCCGTTCTTGTAGGCCGCGGCCAGACGCTCCTGACTGCGGCAGGCGTACGCGTCCGCCTCTTCCCGGGTGATGTTCCACTTGACGGCCATTTTGTCGCTGACGCTCACCATGTCAATGTTGCGCTCCTGATTGGGAGTCAGCGCCAGTGCGATGGGGTAGGGGGGGATCAGCTTGTACTGGGGCCGGGACATGGGGAACTTCGCCGTCATGGTGGAGTAGGACTCCATGCCGCCCACGATGGCCACGTCGGACATGCCGGTCAGGATCTTCCATGCCGCGTGGTTCAGGCTCGTGATGGCGGAGCCGCACTGCATCTCCACAAAGGTGCCGGAGCACTCCAGCGGAAGCTTGGACTGAAGGACGATATAACGGGCGGTATCCTTGCTCTTCATATCGCCCAGAGCGCAGCCTGCCATCAGGCTGTCCACCGTGCCCCGCTCCAGAATGCCGGTGCGGTCCAGCAGACCGTCCACGACCTTGGAAGCGATGTCCACACTGGCCAGCGTACGCAGGCCGCCGCCAAAATTAGTAAAAGCCGAACGGGCTCCGTCTACGATAACTACTTCGCGCATATTTCTCACTCTCTCTTTCTCAGCGGCGCAGATTCTCAATGATGGTGGTGGTGCCGTGCCCGCCGCCGCAGCAGGAACTGAATAGACCATACTTACCGCCGGTCTTTTCCAGCTGACGCATAGCGAACATGGCAATACGGCCGCCGGAGGCGCCGTTGGGGTGACCAATGGAGATGGCGCCGCCATTGGGGTTCCACTTCTCCTGGTCGATGGTCATGCCGGACTGGGCCTCCATCTCACGGATGACGCCCAGATTCTGGGCGGCGAAGGCCTCGTTGCACTCAAAGACGTCGAAGTCCTTCACGGTGAGGCCGGCCAGCTTCATGGCCTTCAGATTGGAGTAGGCGGGGCCGATGCCCATGAGAGAGGGCTGAACACCGATGTCCGCGCCCATGACCCACTTGGCGTAGGGGGTGTAGCCCAACTCCTTGGCCTTGTCGGCGCTCATCATCAGGAGGAAGGAGGCACCGTCGTTCCGGCCGGAGGAGTTGCCCGCGGTGGTCACGCCGCCGGGAATCACGCTCTTCAGTCTGGACAGGCCCTCCACGGTGGTGGCGGGCTTGGGGAATTCGTCCTTGTCGATCCGGATCTCCGGATTCTTCTTGGTGGCGGGAATGACATAGGGGATGATCTCGTCACCGGTGATGCCCTTCTGATAGGCGGCGGCCAGCCGCTGCTGGCTGCGGGCGGCAAACTCATCGGCCTCTTCCCGGGTGACGCCCCACTTGGCGGCCATTTTGTCGCTGACCTCGATCATGGAGATATCCTCCTCCTTGGTCGGGGCCAGATGGGATGCCAGCGGGATGGGCGGAATGAGCTTATAGGGCTCGTCGTTCATGGAAAACTCCGCGTTCATGGTGGAATAGGATTCCATGCCGCCGACCATAAGCACATCCGCGTAGCCCATGGCGATCATGGCGGCGGCGTGGTTCACGCTGGTGATGGCGGAGCCGCACTGCATCTCCACATAATGAGCCTCGGTCTCGATGGGGAAGCCGGCCAGCAGCGTTGCGTACCGGGCGATGTTGGAGGCCTTTCCGTCCCGCAGGGCATTGCCGCAGAACACGCCGTCCAGCTTGCCCCGCTCCAGAATGCCGGTCTTGGCGGCCAGACCCTTCATGACGAATGCCGCGATCTCTGTGGATGCCAGATCCCGCAGGCCGCCGCCCAGATTTGTGAACGCGGAACGCGCTCCGTCTACAAATACTACTTCTCGCATGGTGTGTATTTCCTCCTTGTGTTTACTAATTTTCAGTCAGTCGCGCGCTTTGCGGCGACGTTTGCCGTCTCTTTTATCTCCATCCGAAAATATCCCGATATTCGTTTTGGAGATATTGTCTGAAATTAGTTTTATTTCTTGACATGCGATGTGCTCACTTATAAAATACACATTTGACCGGCGCTTGTCAATAGAAATATCTCAAAATTCAGTTTTTTGGCCTGATATTATTTTTCTTAAATTGTCTTATCCTCGCTTGCGGCCACATTGATATTATCCTGTTTTTCACTCGAGGATGAAACAAACAAGGGATTCAAAAGTCTTTGCTTGCTTTTTTCCCAAAAATCGAATAAGATATGAAAAATACCACCAATTGTAAGGGAGGCCATTGCATGACCTATATTCCGGAACAGGAGATCACAGTCCTCTGGGTCGCAGAGTCCAACTTTCAGCCCTGTGGCGGCCTTAAACCCCACGCCCACAACTATTATCAGCTTTTTCTTGTCCGAAAAGGCCCGCAGAAGTACTCTGTGGGGGACGAGGAACGTATTTTAGACACGAGCGAAAGCGTATTGATCAAGCCCGATGTGCTTCACGGGATGGAAAACATATCCGACGATGTCTGCCGCTGCTACGAGGTCAAGTTCACCATTTCCTCCCCCCGGCTGGAGACGCTGCTCACAGCCCTCCCGTCCTTCTTCCCGGCGGATGGTTTCATATCCGGGCTGATCCGGGAGTTGGTCGCGGAGAGCACCTGCGCCCGCGCCTCTACGCCGGCTTTTATCTCAGACTATCTTGTGGCGGCAATCAATTATCTGTTCCGCCATTACGGAGAGGACGCCTCTATCGAGGGAGAGGCCGTCGGCATGATCGACACAGTGGGCTACTCTCCGCTCTCCAGAGAGATCATCCGCTATTTGGAGCAGAACTACAACCGGGAGGTATCGCTTCAGGAGATCGCCGACGCGGTGGGCTTTAATAAGAACTATATCTGCTCTGTGTTCAAACGGGATTCCGGCATGACCATCGGAAATTGTCAGACCGTGATCCGCATCCGCAAGGCGGCGGAGCTGATCTCCTTCTCCGACATGAGCTTGACGCAGGTGGCGTCCGCTACCGGATTTACAAATCTGAGCCACTTCAACCGAATCTTCAAAAAGGTGACGCGGATCCCCCCCGGACAGTACCGCAGGATGTTCGCCTCGAACATCCTGTCTTACGGCAATCCCACAGACGAGGCGGCTCAAAAGATTCTTCAGCAAAACGGCTTCATTGTATCCGTTCTTGGCCGCAAAAAGATGACGATCGAAGATATTGTGCAGCAGATCAGCAGAGACGCGCGGGAGCAGGAATAACGCAGTGATTTGATAGCCCGGGAGGATAATATCAGAACATGATCTGATATTATCCTCCCGGGCTGTTTTTTCTTCTGGTTTAGATTCGAATATGATTTCAACACGATTCTCCGGATTTTTGCGGGCTGAAAATGATTTTCAGAAAACCATTGACATGTTCCGAAAAATAGGGTAGCCTAATTTCAGAACATTTTATGAAGGCTGCGTTTATGGAGCAAAGTTCGTCCGCTTATATCGCGCTTACCCCGCGCGGAAAATACGGCGCCATCGCGGGGGCCGGGTGCCTGTGGTTTTATCATCTCTTTTTTCCTTCGCGCTCCCCGTGGCGTTCCCGGGGCTGCTGTCCCATTACAACCTGATGGCATGGTATAAGCAGCTTGCAGGAGATAGTTACAAAGATGATGATTTGATATTTGCTCACGAGGATGGTACGCATATCAGTTCGCAATACGCCGATGATATGTTCAGTGCGTTATATAAGCCTTTGGGACTTCCGAGGGTAGACCTGTATAGCCTAAGACACTTCTCTATCACAAAGAAATTGGCGATTAACGGGCATGACTATGTAAGCTTGGCAAAAGATACCGCTCACCGCCAATTAGGGACGATACAGGACTATTACGAAACGCCGGAGGACAGTGTTAGAATTGATACAGCAAAAGCGATTGGAAAGTTCCTTAGTCGCTCTGGCAAATCGGATTCTGAATCCAAAGTGACAATCTCTCTGGCAGATAAAGATTTCGCAAA
>CAKUPH010000012.1 GCA_934675115.1 uncultured Oscillospiraceae bacterium
CAGTCGCCCTGCTTCACATCGTCGAAGCCCTTCTTCGGGTCGGTGGGCTTGTCGGGGTTGGTGGGCTGAGTGGGCTGGCTGGGGCCGGGCGTGAACTCGCCGGGCAGGATCAGCGTGGTTCGGTCGGTCTTTACCGTGCCGGAAGCGCCGTCCTCGCTCACGGTGAGGGCCACATCCGTGGTCCTCTGGTAGCTGGTGGGCATGTAGGTGAACACAAGGCTGGCCACCAGACCGCTGTAAGCTTCCGCGTCGGCGTAGCCCACCTTCACCTGACCCTTGGCGGAGTCGATGACGGCGCTGTGGAGCACATTGCCGTAATTCACGCTCAGCAGGGTCAGTTCGGCGGCGTCATAGTTCACGGTAAACAGGCCGTTGGTGCTGTCGCCGGCCACAACGGGCACGGTGACGGTGTGGGTGGCGGAATCGACCTTCACCTCGTAGGCGCTGCCGGAGGAGCCGCCCACCTCAACGCTGTTGAGGCCGCCCGCGGGGCCGCGGTAGGTCAGCGTCTCACTGGCAGGCTCGATCCCGGTCTTCTCCACATTGGTGTTGGCCACAGCAGAAGCCAGTGCGGTGGTCGTCTCGCCGGAAGACTGCGCGGGCAGGTCGCTCATCAGGCCGACCACGGGCCAGACCTTATCGGCAAACTCACCCAGATGGACGACGCCGATCTCCTTACTGTCAACATCAATGGCGATCAGATCCTGAACTTCGCTGCCGTTGTAACGGCTCCAGAACAGGTAGGGGGTGCCGCTGTTGTCCGCAGCATAGAGCAGGGACGAATAGAAATCACCCGCAGTGTAGCCGGTACTGCCAACAAGGCCCTTGCCGGAGGATTGCGGATAGAAGTCATAGCAGCCATCATCCAGCTCGATCACTGCATCAAAATAAACCATACCGCTGCTGTCCACAAGATAGTATATATCAATCATCTTGTTGTAATTCGTATTCATGACCGACCCAGCATAAGCGATGCCGACCAGACTGCTGGAGCCATCGCCCCACGCAACAAAATCGACCATTTCGCCGGTTCCCTTATCCAGGAACAGGATATACTTCCCGTAAACACCCACAAGGCAGCCAAGGCTGGGCGAATCTTCCAGATCGACCACACCGATGTCGGCGTTCACATTGCCAATCTTCGTGGCGTTCAGCCCGTCATCCACAAGGTAAATATCAGCGTCAGAAGCGTCGTCGCTCAGAACCGCGGCATAGATCTTGCCATCCACAGTCTGGGTGGCCGCCGAGAACTCATAGCCGCACTCCTGCACCGCCGTATAGTCGGCCAGTGCATTGGTACTGAAGGTGGACCAGTCGGGCTTGCTGTCCGTTCCCCAGACGATGCCGTTCAGGTCGGCGACAACGGTCTTGACGGTAACGGCACACTGAGCGGTCACAGATTCCGTCACAGTGGACTTCGCCGTGATGGTGCAGCTGCCGACGGACACGCCGGTGACCACGCCGTTGGCGTCAACGGTGGCGACGGTTTCGTCATCGGAGCTCCAGGTAAAGGTGTCGTAAGCGTTCCACGGGGTGGTCGAGACCTCCAGAGCGGTGGTGCTGCCCACAAAGACAGACGTCGCCGCGGGAACGATCTCGATGGACGTGGCGGCAGTACGGTCCTCGCCCAGCGTCAGCTTCCAGGTGCTGGCGTTGTCAGCGTAGTCGTACACCTGAAGCAGAAGGTCGGTCTCCGTGTTCCCTTCGGGCAGGGTCAGGGTATAGGCGCCCTCGGCTCCGGCCTTGATGTCCGCGATGGAGCCAGTGACGGCCAGATCGTCGCCTTTCTGATTGAACAGAGCAACGGCGGCCACATACCGGTTGTCGCTGGCGGTGACGGTAAGGGTACCGGCCTCCTCATCGTACTTCACATCGCTGATGACGGGGGCGGTGTTGTCGATGGTCACCTGAACAGTGCGGCTGGCGCCCTTGCCCAGCGCGTCCCAATCCACATCGCCGGCGGCGTTGTCCACATACAGCTCGGGAGCCAGCGTCAGCGTCAGCGTCACGGTGTCGCCCTCATTGAGGACGCCCGCGCCGTTCCAGTTCAGCCGGGCGTTGGAGGTGACACCCTGCCAGACGCTGTTGTTGCTGTCCCAATAGGCTGCGGTGCTGCTGCCCAGATCCCTGCTGTCAATTACCTGACCGCCCTTTGTGACGGTGAAGCGAACGGCGGCGGCATTGCGGATGGCGGAGTACTTCCAGGAGGCCAGCACATCGCCCCGCTGGTTGTTCAGCGCCGCCCGCTCGGGCATATAGGTCTCGTCGGCCACATAGGGGTTCACGCCGAAGTAGTACGAGCCCGAATCTCCGGCATAGCGGACCAGCAGCACGTTGCTGTCCAGATTGAGGCTGTCCATGGTGAGCGTCTGGCCGTTGTACAGGTAGGGAAGGCGATCCTCAAGGCCGTACCCGTACTCCATATAGCCGCCCTTGTCGAACATGGAGGCGTCGGACCAGTTGCCGTAGAAGCCCAGCACGGGGATGGAGTGGCTGGTGCTCACCGCGCCCTGAGAATCGGGCAGCGCGTCGATCTTGGCATAGGCCTCCACGTAGAAGCCGTTGGGATAGGTCTCCAGCAGCTCAGCCGCTTCATCCTGATCCAGCGTAATGGTGCAGGTGACAGTCACGCTGCTGTTGGCAGGCACCACGGCCCGACCGGTGTTGAGCCGGACGAGGAACAGATGCACGTCATAGGTGTCAATGCCGCCGTCGTTGTCGAAGTCGGCCAGCGCCTTGTTGGTGATGGCGGCGCGGCTGCCGACGACGTAGTCCAGCAGGGTCTGCGCGTCGTCGCGGTCCTCGTCGCCGTCGCCGTCGAAGTCATAGATGGTGAGGTCGTCCACATGATCCACGGGCTTGCCGTCGATGGTCCAGTCCACGCTGGCATAGTCGAAGCCGACCGTATAGCCCGTCATGTAGAGATTGCCGCTACTGTCGGCGGCGGGATACTGAGTGAACACGTCGGCACTCAGATTATAGCCGTGAACGTCGCCGTCCAGATTCTGGATGGTAAAGGTAAAGCTGTAGGTGCCGGTCTTGGCGGAGTCATCGCCCAGCTCCACCTTGACCTTGCCGTCGTCCTGACCCTTGACCAGCACGTAGGAATCGGCGGCGGTGGCCGCGTCGGCGTTCACAAGGCCCGCGCCCTGCTGGAGCACGGAGTAGTAATCGCCGTACTCATCGGTCAGCGGGGTGGCGGTGGACATCATCAGGGACTGGGCCAGCGCGCGGTCGCTGAGGCCCTTCTGGGAAATGCCCCGCTGCTCGATGGCTTGCTTCACCAGCGCGCCGATGCCCGCCATCTGCGGGGCGGCCATGGAGGTGCCGCTCATCAGCTCATACTGATCGTGGCCGCCGGTGATACCGGTTTGGGTCATATTTTCCCCGAACAGAGAGTAGATATTGCCGCCGGGGGCGGTGATCTCCGGCTTGATGCTCAGGTCGCCGGGCACGCCCCAGGAGCTGAAGGAGCTCATGGTCTGATAGGCGGAATTATAATTGGCCACGCCGACCTTGTTGAAGACAGTCAGCTTGCCGGTGTAGTAGGTGTAATCACTCTCGGTGGTGGCCTTGGTGGAGGCCGCCTTGATGGTCCTGCCCGCCGTCTGAGAGATGGACACGCAGGGAGCGGTGCCGGTATAGCCGGACAGGGTCATGCTGATGGTGCCCGCGGCGTTGTTGTACACCACGCAGGCGGCGGCTCCGGCGTCATAGGCGTTCTGGGCCTTCGCGCTGAAGTTGATGGAGCCGCGGCTGCAGAATACAATCTTGCCCTTCACCAGATCGCCCAGCGCCGTGTAGTCGTCCGCGTCGCCCATGCCGTCGATGAAGATGTAGTCATATTCCGTGCCCTCGCCGCCGTTGGTGTCCAGCGTGACGAAGGGCTCGTTGGAGGCGCTGCTGCCCTCGGTAAAGGAATACAGCTTGCCGTCCACGGTGAAATAGGGGCTGACCACGCCGTCGTTGTCCACGGAAGCCACACCCAGAGAGTTGGTGTAAGACCCGGGAGAACCGCCGGTCTGATAATTCACGTCATCGGCGTACAGATCGCCGACGGCAGTGTTTTCTGCCCAGGCCCCGCTGTTGCCGGCGGAGATGGTGACCACGGTGCCGCTGCTGCTCAGGCCCGCCAGCAAACGGGTGAACTCCTCGTCATAGGCCATGCCGGCCACGCTGCTGCCCAGAGACAGGTTCACGGTGTCGCAGCCGAGGATAATGGCGTCCTCAATGGCGGCCACATAGTCGTCGGAATACGCGCCGCCGCCCTGACCGAACACCTTCATGACCAGCACCTGAGCGTCGGGGGCGTTGCCCACCATGTGGATGGTGTCCAGCGCGGAAACGAAGGTTCCGTTCTCGTTGAGGTAACGGTTGGCCGCGGCGATGCCCGCCACGTGGGAGCCGTGCGCACCCTGAACGTCACGGAGGTGCTCCACGTTCAGGTTCCGGTCCACATAGTTGAAGCCGAAGGGGATCTTGGAGCTGATGTACAGGTCGTCGGCGTCCAGCCCCGCATACATAGCAGACGCGTTGAGCTGGTCCAGCTTGCCGGCGATCTCATCCTTGTCCAGCAGGTCGTAGCTGTCGACGGTGACGCCGTCACTCTCCGCGTCCTCGGCGATGGCGTGGTCAAAGGCCGCGCTGTTGAAGGACTGATGCTTGATGTCAAGGCCGGTGTCGATGATGGCGATTCGCATGCCCGCGCCGGTGTAGCCGTTGCTCCACGCGATGCTGGCGCCGGTCATGCCGGTGGAGACCTCCATCTGGGGATCGTCTCCGCCGACGCTCACCACGTCAGGGGTGTACCGGGTGGCCACCACCACGTCCTCAACGCCCTCCACGGTCTTGATCTTCTCGATCTCGCCGTAAGCCACGTTGGCGGAAATGACGTTGGCGACCAGCGTCAGGTTGTACACCACGTCCAGCTTTTCGCCGGGATCCAGTGTCTCCTCGGCGATGGCCTCCGTCACGTACTCCTGCGTCATCAGAAGCTGCTGGCGGTAGCTCATGGCGGCGGTGTTTTCGCTGATGTCGTCCTCAGCGGAATACACTGCGATGGTCGGTGCCGCTTCCAGCACGATGGAGACACGGACGATCTCATCATCCGCGTACAGCGGCGTCTCGGGTTCCTCGGTCACGGCCGTCTGACGGGGCCGCGCCGTGACGGTGCTGTTGTCCACCTGCTCCCAGGTCACGCCGCCGGACTCCGGCTCCGCCGCAAACGCGACGGGGACGGCGCCACCCAGCATGACCAGGCTCAGCAGCACGGCCAACAGGCGTCTTGCTCCCTTTTTGTTCATACGGTGCTCCTCCTCTTACTCAAATTCTCCCCTGCCCCCGGCAGACCCGCAGTCAGGGATTTTCGTATTCACAGGGTGAATACGAAAAACAGTGCACTGTTTTGTGCCCTCCTGACGCTCTGACGTGCTAAAGCGCCATTTGCATTATTATAAAGCCTACCATTTCACTTGTCAATTTCCCGTTTTAATAATTTTAAGGATTTTTTGGATTTTTCGCGCCTTATTTTCGGCAGTATGACGGCAGCGTCCTTCCAGCCATCCCGCCGCCGTTGATTCTTTATCGGGCCATTGCATAAAAGTATCCCTACCCCATAGCATTTTCCGCCCGGCCGTGTTATAATAATGTTTATTGAATAAACTGCTTTGCGGTTTATTCACACGGCGTATGCCGTGTAATTCCATAAAAACGGCGTTTTCCCCGTTTTTATGGAATTCAGACATTGTTACAATGCGTATTTCCATTGGTGTGGAGTACCACACCAATGGAAGGCGCAAGGTTTTTGCGCAAAAATGTGCAAAAGCCTTGCGCCTGAACAAAGCCAGTTGACCTTGAAGGCCTTGGCTTTCAAGACTTCCGGCTTTGTTCAGCACGCATTATAATGGCTGTATTCGTGCAGCGATAAGTACATACCAAGGAGGCCCGATACTATGTCCAGAAATCAGGATTTTGCTTTTCTCCACTACGATCTTCCCCCCGACATCGCCCGCCGCAAGGCCGCCGGCGACCTGAAGGGGGCCATTCGGCTCATCGACATCGCCCTCGGCAAGGCCCAGCAGCCCGAGCTGGCCGCCCGCCTGCGCTGCGAGCGCGTCCGGCTGGAGCGCCTGCCCCAGAACTACCCCTACCCGCAGGATGAGGCCAAGGCCATGATGCGGCAGGAGTGGCCCGACATGACCGACGCCCAGTTCCAGCACCTGCTGGACGCTGGCCGCATCGACTGGCGCATCATCAACGGCCGTCTGTACGTCCATGACGACTTCATGGACACCTCCCGGATGTACCCGGAGGACGCCCCCGGCCTGAAGCCCGAGGAGGAGGACACCACCGCCCGGGACCAGATGCTCGCCCGGATGGAGGCAGAGGGCGGCCTTGCCGCCCGGATCACCATCAAGGCGGAGATCCAGCCCAAGGAGGCCGCCGACGGCCGCCGGGTGCAGGCGTGGCTGCCCATTCCTGCCGCCTGCCCCCAGCAGAGCGAGATCGAGCTGCTGGACTACACCGAGGGCGCTCAGGTCGCCCCGGAGGACGCCCCCCAGCGCACCATTTACTGGGACAGCCGGGAGCAGGACCACTTCTCCGTCACCTACCGCTACCTCATCCGTGCGCCCTTCGTCAACGTCCACCGCATCGTCCCCGACAAGGTGCAGCCCTCCTTCTTCCTGAACGAGGAGGCCCCCCACATCATGTTCACCCCCTACCTGCGGGATCTGTGCGCCCGGATCACCAAGGGCTTCGAGGGCCCGCTGGAGAAGGCCGTGGCCATTTATGACTACGTCACCGGGCAGGTGGACTACCGCTATCAGCCCGACTACCTCCAGCTGGATCCCATCGCCGACATGTGCGCCCGGGATCTCCGAGGGGACTGCGGCATGATGGCCGTCCTGTTCATCACCCTGTGCCGCATTGCGGGCATCCCCGCCAAGTGGCAGAGCGGCCTGTCCGTCAAGCCGGGCTACGCCGGGTGTCACGACTGGGCCATGTTCTACATCGCGCCCCACGGCTGGCTGTGGGCGGACCCCTCCTTCGGCTCCGGCGCACGCCGCCACGGCGACAACCGCCGCCGTGCCCACTACTTCGGCAATCTGGACCCCAACCGCATGGTGTCCAACCGGGCGTTCTTCGCCCCCCTCACCCCGCCGGACCCCGAGTGGCGGCACGACCCCACCGACAATCAGCTGGGCGAGATGGTGCTGGACGGCAAGGGCCTGTTCGGCCCGGACATGGTCCGCAAGGTGGAGACGCTGGAGTTCGAGTATCTGCCTTACTGATTTCATTTCAAAAACAAGGAAAACGTCCGGGCGCAGCCGCGCCCGGACGTTTTTTCATCTGAAATGCGCCCGAACATCAAAAAGCATCCCCCGACACACAAAAACCCGCCCTCCGCATGAAGCGAAGGGCGGGTTTGGCGTTCAGATAGATTGTCCGGGCAATCAGGACGTAGCGACCAGACCGCCATCGGGGTAGATGGTGGTAGCGGTGACCATGTCGGAAGCGGCGGAGCCAAGGAAGATGGCCGGGCCGACAACGTCGATCTCGTAGCCGATACGCATAGCGGGCAGAGAAGCGGCGATGTTGTTGCGGACGTTCTCGTCGGGAGGCAGGATGCCGACCATCATCGGGGTGTAGGTGATGGTGGGGCCAATGGCGTTGACCTGAATGTTGGGACGCAGGTCAGCAGCAAAAGCCTTGGTCAGCATCTCAACAGCGCCCTTGGTGGTGTTGTAGGGGACGTTGCCGCCGCCGCCGTTGGCAACAGCGCGGATGCCGCGGACGGAACCGAAGTTGATGATCTTGCCGTAGCCCTTGTTGGTGTTGGGCTGACCAGCCACGACCTCAACCTTCTCGTCGCCGTCCAGATTGTTGTTCTTCATCCAGTTGCCGAAGTACTTGCAGGTCAGCATCAGAGAGGTGATGTTGGTGTGCAGCATCTTCTCGAAGAACTCGGTGTCGATCTCATGGGACCACATCTTCTTGTTGATGCCCTGAGCGTTCACCAGAATGTCGCAGCCGCCCAGACCCTCGGGACCGGTGACGACCTCAACACACTTCTTCACGAACTCCTCGTCGCCAGCGTCGCCGGCCAGGTACATGACCTTCACGCCGGGAGCGGCAGCGGCCTCGATCTTAGCGGCAGCAACCTTCAGCTTCTCCTCGCTGCGGGAAGAGATGCACACAGAGCAGCCGTTGGCAGCATAACCAGCAGCAATGGCCTCGCCGAAACCGCCGGCGCCGCCGAAAATCATAGCCTTCTTGCCGGAGATGTCAAACATCTTGGTCAAATCGCCATTATAAACTTTAGGCATAGTAATTTCTCCTTTACTGTTATTTTGGTACAGCTCACAGCCGGTCTCCCGGCCTGTGTTTCAAAAGGAACCCCACAAGGGCCTTCTGGCCCCGCCGCGGGTGCGGCGTCACAAGCGTTTTGGCTGTGCCAAAACCTTGGCGGAGGGCGGATTCACTCCGCCCGAGCATTCAAAAGCCAAAGGGGTCCCCGGGCTTAATCCTGATTAAGCCTGGGGAGGCAGCAGAGTCACGAGCATCTTGCACACGGTGGTGCCGGTGTTGGTGACGGACTTCGGGCAGCCGCCGCAGCAGTGGAAAGAATCGCCCGCGTGCAGAACGGTCTCGCCGTCCTCGGTCTTCAGGGTCATCTCGCCCTCGAGAATGTAGTAAATGGACTCCAGAGGATTGGCGCCGTAGTCGCAGCCACCGCCGGGGATGAAGTAGGTGATGCCCTGAATCATCTTGCCGCCGTCAACGTCAGCGGGGTCGTGCAGACGGGTGGGGACACACTCGTTGTGGCCGGGAGCGGTATAGGTGTAGATGGTGGAGCCTTCCACACCCTTCGCGCGCTGGATCTTGTACTGAGCCATAATAAAACTTCCTTTCAAAGAAATTTTTTGGTGCATCAGCGCCGCAAACAAAGTTTGCTGGCTAACTTCTATACTTAGTTTAGCAGATTGCTGACAAATGTCAAGTGTCATCCCGCGCCGCACCCCATTCCGCACTCCACAAAGTTTGGCCCCGGAATTTGTGACATTTGCCAAAGCGACCGGAATTGCAAGCCTTTCTTTGTAAAAGAAAACCCGGAAAGTGAAACTTTCCGGGTTTTCTCCGTTTTCTCACGGCTTTGCTGCTTCCACGGGCAGCCCGGCCAGATACCGCCGCACCATGTCGAAGCAGTGGCTGGCGGCCAGCGTCCGCGCCCGGTCCCGGCGGTCCCCCGGCCCGGCCAGATTCAGCTTCCGCACCCAGCAGCCCTCCGGCCCGGCGAGGGCCACGTACACAAGGCCCACGGGGTTGCCCCGCTCGTCGCTGTCCGGCCCGGCCACGCCGGTGGCGGACACAGCCAGATCGCAGCCCAGCACCCGCCGGGCGCCCCGGGCCATGGCTTCCGCCACATCGGCGCACACCGCGCCCTGCTCGTCCAGCAGCGCCTGCGGCACGCCCAGCACGTCCCGCTTGACGTCATTTACATAACTCACCACGCCGCCGCAGAACACGGCGGACGCGCCGGGAAGGTCGGTCATCCGCTTGGCGATAAGCCCGCCGGTGCAGCTCTCCGCCGTGCCGAGGGTCAGTCCCTTCTCCTTCAGCTGTCCCAACACCACCTGCTCAAGGCTGGTGACGTCCGCGCCGTACACAAGGCTGCCCAGCAGGGTCCGAACCTCCGTCTCCACCGGGGCGATGAGGGCGGCGGCCTCGTCCTTCGTCGCCGCCTTGGCCGTGATGCGCAGCTCCACCTCCCCCTCCTTGGCGTAGGGGGCGAGGGTGGGGTTGGTCAGCGCGTTCATCCGGTCCCGGAGCAGCGTCTCCACCTCGGACTCGCCCGAGCCGAACACCCGCAGGGTGCGGGAGCGAATAACTCCCTCGCTGAGCCGGGCCAGCCACGGCGCGGCCTTCTCCCTGAACATGGGGACGCACTCCCGGGGCGGGCCGGGGAGCATGATCACGTAGTTGTCCCCGCTTTGAAAGGCGCAGCCCGGGGCGGTGCCCCAGTTGTTTTCCAGAATGGTGCAGCCCTCCGGCAGGTACGCCTGCTGGAGATTGTTGTCCATCATGGCCCGGCCGGAGCGGGCGAAATAGGCCCGGATGGCGTCGGCGCATTCCGGGTGGAACACCAGCTTTTTGCCGAAGGCCTCCGCCAGCACCTGCTTGGTCAGGTCATCGCAGGTGGGGCCGAGGCCGCCGGTGGTGATGAGGATGTCCGCCCGGCTCTTCGCCAGCTCCACCGCCGCCTTCAGCCGTCCGGGGTTGTCCCCCACCACCGAGTGGTAGTGGACGTTGATGCCCATGGCTGCCAGCAGGCGGCTGAGGTCACGGGCGTCGGAGTTCAGGATGTTGCCCAGCAGCAGCTCGGTGCCCACTGCCAGCAGCTCCGCGGTGCGGGCCATGGTCAGTCCTCCTCCAGCCAGCGGAAGGTGTCGTATCCGGCAAAGGCGTACTCGATGTCCTCCCGGGCCTCCTCCTCGGTGTCGGCGGGGATGAGGTCGAGGTCGTCGCCGTTTTCCGCCACGCCCACAAAGCCGATCTCCGTGCCCTCGATGGAGATGCGGATCTCCTCGCCCCAGGGCTCGTCGCCCTCCTGAAAGACGGCGATCCATTTCTTATTCATCATAATATGATAAGCCTCCTTACATATAAAAGCATATCTGCTTTATCGCGCACCTATGGTATCGCCAACGTCCCCGGTTGTCAACCAGTGCAAGGATATTTCTCCCGGAGCCCTTTCGTTTGTTGAAAAAATGGCTTGCAATTCCCCGTTTTCCGCTATATAATGTCACCATCTTAATAATGAGGTTCCGTTTTATGACTTCTTTCAACGCCCACAGCTTCATGTTTGCCTTCAGCTGGACTCGATTTACCGTGTCCGGCTATTTTGGCATGGAGAGAAACGCGGAGCGTGGAGAGTGAGCCTGCCCCCCTTTGGGGCGCCCTGAACGGTTTATTTTAGGAAGCTCATGGTTCGCGTTTTTGCGTACCATGGGCTTTTTCTTTTGAAAAGGAGTTTGAATTATTATGGTCATTATTATGAAGCCCGGCACGAAGCAGGAGCGCATCCAGGCCCTCGTGGGCCAGCTGGAGCACGATCACGGCGTCAAGGTGGGCATCACCAACGGCGTCGGCTGCTCCATCCTCGGCCTTGTGGGCGACACCACTCATATCGACATCGACAAGCTGTCCATGAACGACGACGTGGAGCGGGTCATGCGGGTGCAGGAGCCGTACAAGAAAGCCAACCGCAAGTTCCACCCGGAGGACACCATCGTGGACGTGTGCGGCGTACCCGTGGGCAACGGCCGCTTCACCGTCATCGCCGGCCCCTGCTCCGTGGAGAGCGAGGCGCAGATCGTGGAGGTGGCGCAGGACGTGAAGGCCTCCGGCGCGGCTCTCATGCGGGGCGGCGCGTTCAAGCCCCGCACCTCCCCCTACTCCTTCCAGGGCATGGGCACCGACGGCCTTGAGCTGCTGCTCCGCGCGAAGGAAGCCGCCGGCCTGCCCATCGTCACCGAGCTGATGAGCCCGAAGTACTGCGAACTGTTTGAGGAAAAGGTGGATCTGGTGCAGATCGGCGCCCGGAACATGCAGAACTTCGACCTGCTCAAGGAGGTGGGTAAGATGAGCAAGCCCATCCTGCTCAAGCGGGGCCTTGCCAACACCTATGAGGAGTGGATCATGTCCGCCGAGTACATCATGTCCGCCGGAAATGAGAACGTCATCCTCTGTGAACGCGGCGTGCGCACCTTCGAGAGCTACACCCGCAACACGCTGGACCTGTCCGCCATCCCCGCCATCCGCCGGATGAGCCACCTGCCCATCATCGTGGACCCCTCCCACGCCGCGGGCATGTACTGGATGGTGGAGCCCCTCGCCATGGCCGCCGTGGCCGCGGGGGCCGACGGCCTGATGGTGGAGGTCCACAACGATCCTCCCCACGCCAAGTGCGACGGCCAGCAGTCCCTGACCCCCGCCAAGTTCCAGCAGCTCATGGACAAGGTCCGTCCGCTGGTGTCCCTGATGGGCAAGGAAATGGTGTAAGGGTATCCCCCTTTTCACTCACAGCGCCCCATGATTTCCGCCGGTTTTCGCCGGACGAGGAGGCTTTTTCATGAAAACACTGACCGTGGCCCTTCCGGGCCGCGAATACGACATTCTCATCGAGCGCGGCCTGCTGGACCGGGCGGGCGGGCACATCCGCGCCGTCTGCCCCCGGGCGGAGCGGATCTTCGTGGTGACGGACACCAACGTGGGCCCGCTGTACCGGGACCGGCTGGAGCGCAGCCTTGCCGCCGCAGGCTTCCAGACCGCCGTCTGCGTCATCCCGGCGGGGGAAAAGAGCAAGTCCCCCGCCCAGCTGGCGGAGCTGTGGGAGCGCATGATGGCCTTCGGCCTCACCCGCACCGACGCGGTGGCCGCCCTCGGCGGCGGCGTGATGGGGGACTTGGCGGGCTTTGCCGCCGCCACCGTCCTCCGGGGGGTGGACTTCGTCCAGATCCCCACCACTCTGCTGGCACAGGTGGACTCCTCCGTGGGCGGCAAGGTGGCCGTGGACCTGAAGGCGGGGAAAAACCTCGCCGGGGCCTTCTACCAGCCCAAGCTGGTGCTCATGGACCCCGCCGTGCTGGACACCCTGCCCGACGCCACCTTTGCCGACGGCATGGCGGAGGTCATCAAGTACGGCTGCATCCGGGACCGGGCCTTTTTCGACTTCCTCGCCGCCCGCCCCTCCCGGCAGGCGGTCATGGCAGGCATTGAACACGTTCTGTATACCTGCTGCGATATTAAACGGGACGTAGTGGTTCAGGATGAGCACGACACCGGCCTTCGGATGATCCTGAACTTCGGCCACACCGTGGGCCACGCCTTCGAGCTTGCAGGCAATTATGAGACGTGGACCCACGGGCAGGCGGTGGCCGCGGGCATGGTGTGCGCCGCGCGGCTGGGCTGCGGTCTGGGCGTGAGCCACGAAGACGACGGCATTCAGGCCCTCATCGACCTGCTGACCGCCTTCGGCCTGCCCACCCATATCGACTGCGACTGGGAGACCGTGGTCCGGGCGGTGGGTCTGGACAAAAAGAGCGCCGGGTCGGACATCACCATGATCTTTCTGGAGAAAATGGGCCATGCCGTTCCGGTGAAGATGCCCAAAGAGGACGTGCTCCGGAACCTTGAGGCCGTGTTCGGCCGGTAACGCAGGCTTTCAGCCATCTGCCCGCCGTCCGGACGGCGGAAATTCCCACGGGGAGGTATTCCATGGATATTACCATCACACCAGCAAAGCTGGCCGGGGCCATCACCCCGCCCCCTTCCAAAAGTCAGGCCCACCGGCTCATCATCGCTGCGGCGCTGGCCGGGGGGACCAGCGTCATCACCAACGTGGCCATGTCGCAGGACATCGCCGCCACCCTGTCCTGTATGCGGGCGCTGGGTGCGTCGGCGGAGCAGGACGGCTCCACGCTCACCGTCACCGGTCTGGGTGACAGGCGCACTCCCTTTACGCCCTGCATGTGCGGGGCGGTGCATCTGGATTGTTCTGAGAGCGGCTCCACCCTGCGCTTTCTCATCCCCGTAGCGCTGGCGGTAGTCGGCGGCGCGTTCTTCACCGGTCGGGGCCGCCTGCTGGCCCGGCCCCAGAAGCCCTACGCCGACCTCTTCGCGGAAAAGGGCATTTTCTTCGCCCATGAGGCGCAGGCCATCACCGCCGGGGGCGTGCTGGCCCCCGGGGAGTACCGCCTGCCCGGCGACGTGTCCTCCCAGTTCGTCACCGGCCTGCTGTACGCCCTGCCCCTGCTGGACGGGGACTCGGACATCGTCCTCACCACGCCGCTGGAATCGAAGGGCTATGTGGATATGACCCTGCTGGCCCTGCGGACCTTCGGCGTGACTGTTACGGAAACGGAGACGGGCTACCACGTCCCCGGGAACCAGCGCTATGCCGCCTGCGGCACGGCGGTGGAGAGCGACTACTCCCAGGCGGGCTTTTTCTACGCCGCCAAGGGGCTGGGCTGCCCGCTGGACATCCGGGGCCTTGCCCCGGACTCCGCGCAGGGCGACCGCTGTATCATCCCCTACTGCGCCGCGCTGGACGGGGACGGCCCGGTGGAGCTGGACGTGTCCCAGTGCCCCGATCTGGTGCCGCCGTTGGCGGCCCGGGCCGCCCTCCGGGCGGGGGGCGCCGTCACCCGGCTCACCAACGCCGCCCGGCTGCGCATTAAGGAGAGCGACCGGCTCTCCTCCGTCACCGCCGTCCTCAACGCCATGGGCGCCCACGTGGAGGAGCACCCGGACAGCCTGACCATTTACGGTGCGGACAGCCTGCGGGGCGGCTGTACCGTGGACTGCTGCAACGACCACCGCATCGCCATGATGGCCGCCGTGGCCGCCGTCCGGTGCGAAGCCCCTGTCACTCTCACCGGCGCGGAGTGCGTGAAAAAATCCTACCCCGACTTCTGGGAGGATTATGAGAAGCTGGGCGGACGCATCGTCCGCGCCGACGGGCAAAGGAGGACATTATGAAATACACCATTTTCGGCGAATCCCACGGCCCCGCCATCGGCGTCACCCTCACCGGCGTCCCCGCCGGACTGGAGCTGGACTGGGACTTCATCCGCAGTGAGATGGCCCGCCGCGCCCCGGGCAAAAACGCCCTGTCCACCGCCCGGAAGGAGACGGACGAGCCGAAGATCCTCTCCGGTGTGTTCGAGGGGAAAACCACCGGCTCCCCCCTGTGCGCCGTCATCGAGAATACCGACACCCGCAGCGGCGACTATGCCCGCACCAAGGATCTGGCCCGGCCGGGCCATGCCGACTATCCCGCCCACGTCCGCTACGGCGGCTTCAACGACTACCGGGGCGGCGGGCACTTCTCCGGCCGCCTCACCGCGCCGCTGGTGTTCGCCGGGGCGGTGGCCAAGCAGATCTTAGCCCAAAAGGGCATTTTTGTGGGTGCCCACATCAACTCCGTCTACGGCATCTCCGACCAGCCGCTGGAGGACTGGGACAGCCTGCGGGCCGTGGCCGCAAAGCCCTTCCCCGTGCTGGACGACGCCGCCGGGGAGGAGATGCAGGCCGCCATTCTGGAGGCGAAAGAAGAGCAGGACTCCGTGGGCGGCTCCATCGAGTGCGCCGTGTTCGGCCTGCCCGCAGGGCTGGGCTCCCCGGACTTTGGGGAGAACGCCGAAGGGATCTTCTCCCAGTACCTCTTCGCCGTCCCGGCGGTGAAGGCGGTGGGCTTCGGCGCGGGGGCAGCCTTCGCCCTCATGCGGGGCTCCGAGGCCAACGACCCCCTGTTCGTGGACGACGACGGCTCCGTCCGGGCGGAGCAGAACTGCGCCGGCGGCGTCAACGGCGGCATCACCAACGGCATGCCGCTGGTGTTCGAGGTCACCATGCGGCCCACGCCGTCCATCGCCCGGCGGCAGTTCACCGTGGATATGGCAAAGAATGAAAATGCCGAGCTGGAGCTTCAGGGCCGCCACGACCCCTGCGTCGTCCACCGGGCGGTGCCGGTCATCGAGGCGGCGGCGGCGCTGGCCGCCTGCCAGCTGCTGGGCATCTGACGGAAAAGGAGTGCTTTCACATGGACTATAAAACCCTCAGAGAGACGGACGAAACCGTGGTCATCCTCCCCGGGGCCCGGGTCAACGGCGACGTGACCTTTGGCCGCGGCTGCTCCGTCTGGTTCAACGCCGTCATCCGCGGCGATCAGGCCCCCATCACCATCGGGGAAAACACCAACATTCAGGATAACTCCACCCTCCACACCAGCGATCGGCGCAGCATGTCGCTGGGCAGCGGCGTCAGTGTGGGTCACAACGTGGTGCTCCACAGCTGCACCGTCGGGGATAACTGCCTCATCGGCATGGGGGCCATCGTCATGGACGGGGCCGTCATCGGCAGCAATTCCATCGTGGGCGCGGGGGCGCTGGTCACCAAAAACACCATCGTGCCCGAGGGCTCCATGGTACTGGGCAGCCCCGCCGCCGTCCGCCGCCCCCTGACGGAGGAGGAAATCGAGGGCAACCGCCGCAACGCCCGGGCTTATCTGGAGAAAAAGGAGCTGTACCGATGAGTGAGGATATTCAGGAGCTGCGGGGGCAGATCGACGTCATCGACCGGCAGCTCACCGAGCTGTTCCGGCAGCGGATGGCCGTCACCAAAAAAGTGGGCGAGTACAAGGCCGCCCGGGGCCTGCCCGTGCTGGACCGGGCCCGGGAAAAGCAGGTGCTGGCCGCCAAGGCCGCGCTGGTGGGGGACGACCTCCGGGCGGACATCACCACATTGTTCGAGACTATCATGGCCCTCTCCCGCCGCCAGCAGGCGGCGCTGGCCGACGACGGCGCGTGGATACAAACCCACCGGGAGGCGTGGTCCGCCTGCCGCATCCCCCCCGCCGACCCCCGGGTGCTCTATCAGGGAGAGCCGGGGGCCTACGCCGAGGAGGCCGCCGTCCGGTTCTTCGGCCCGGACTGCCGCCGGAGCAACACCGCCACGTGGGAGGACATTTTCGTCGCCCTCCGGGACGGGCAGGCGGACTACGGCGTGTTGCCCATTGAGAACAGCTCCACCGGCTCCATCAATCAGGTCTACGACCTGTTGGCCCGGTACGGCGCGTACATCGTTGGGGAGCAGACCATCCGGGTAGAGCACTGCCTTATGGCCCCACCGGGAGCCACCCTCGATACCATCCGGCTGGTATGCTCCCATGAGCAGGGCCTGTTCCAGTGCGAGGACTACTTAAAGCAGCACCCCCAGTGGCAGCGGAAGGCCATGCTCAACACCGCCGCCGCGGCCAAGTGGGCGGCGGACAGCGGAGACGTGACCGTGGCCGCCATCGGCTCCCGCCACGCCGCCGGGCTGTACGGCCTCACCATTCTGGCCGAGGGCGTGAACACCAACCGGGAAAATTTCACCCGCTTCGTGGTGGTCTCCCCCCTGCCGGAGCTGCGGGAGGGCCGCAACAAGATCAGCGCCATGTTCACCCTGGCCCATGAAAGCGGCACCCTTCACCGCATTATGACGGTGTTCGCCACCGGCGGGCTGAACATGATGAAGCTGGAATCCCGGCCCATCCCCGGCCGGAGCTGGGAGTACCGCTTCTTCGTGGACTTCACCGGCGATCTGGCCGCCTACGGCATAGACAGCATCCTCCGGGAGATGAGCCAGTGCGCCGAGACCCTGCGCATTCTCGGCAACTACAGGGCCGACGACACGGAGTGAGGGCATTATGAAAAACATCGTTCTCATCGGCATGATGGGCTGCGGCAAGTCCTCCATCGGCCGCCATCTGGCGCAGGCGCTGGGCCGGGAGCTGGTGGACACCGACGAGCTCATCGAGCGGCGCGCGGGCATGTCCGTCTCCGACATTTTCGCCCGGAAGGGCGAGGACTTTTTCCGGGACGAGGAGCTGGGCGTCAGCGAGGAGCTTGCCCTGCGGCAGGATCTCATCATCGCCTGCGGCGGCGGCCTTCCCCTGCGGCCGGACTGCATCGCCAGTTTGAAGTACAGCGGCGTCGTGTTCTGGCGGGACCGGGACCCCGGCGAGACCTATGACATGCTGGACGTCTCCGGCCGCCCGCTGGCCCAGCAGGGACGGGACGCCTTTCTGGCGCGCTACGCCCAGCGCGCCCCCATTTACGAATCGTGGGCGGACTACGTCATCCGCGGCGCGGACAGCGCCGAAGCCGCCGCCCGGATGATCCTCGACATCTTACAGCGGGAGGAGAACTGCACATGAACTTTCTCATCATCAACGGTCCCAACCTGAACCTGCTGGGCAAGCGGGAGCCGGGCATCTACGGCAAGTCCAGCTACGCCGACCTGTGCGCCCTCATCGAGGGGTACGCGAAGGAGCACGGCTCCACCGCCCGCTGCTACCAGTCCAACCACGAGGGGGCCATCATCGACGAGATCCACGCCGCTGACGGCGTGTACGACGCCATCATCATCAACCCCGGCGCGTACACCCATTACAGCTACGCCATTCTGGACGCGCTGAAGGCGGTGGACGTCCCCGCCTACGAGGTCCACATCAGCCACATCGACCAGCGGGAGCCCTTCCGGGCCATTTCCGTCACCGCCCCCGCCTGCGTGGGCCAGATTTACGGACTGGGCTTTGACGGCTACCTCCGGGCCATGGACCACTTTCTGAACCAGACCGCCGACGCCCCCCAGCTGTGCGTCATCGGCGACCCGGTGGCCCACTCCCTGTCCCCGAAGATCCAGACCGCCATGCTGGCGGCTCTCGGCCGCCCGGGCAGCTACACCGCCCAGCACGTCGCCGCCGGTGAGCTGCCCGCCTTTCTGGAGCGGGTCCGGGCCGGTGAGTTCACCGGCTTCAACGCCACCATGCCCCACAAGCAGGCCCTTTATGAGCTGGTGGACCGGCGGGACGAGAGTGCGGAGCGCACCGGCTCGGTGAACACCGTCTGCCTGCGGAATGGGCAGCTCTGGGGCTTCAGCACTGACGGGGACGGCTTCGTCGCCGCGCTGGAGCAGCAGGGTCACGCCGTGGCCGACCGCTCCGTCACTCTTCTGGGGGCCGGAGGCGCGGCCCGCTCGGTGGCCCCGGCGCTGCTCCGGGCCAAGGCCAGCCGGGTGACGGTGTGCGCCCGGGACGCCGCCAAGGCCTCCGCCCTGTGCCATGCCGCGGGCGGCGGCATGAGCCACGTGGGCTTCGACCCCGCCACCCTGTCCCAGACGGCGGAGTCCACCCAGATCCTCATCAACTGCACCAATCTTGGCATGACCGGACTGGGGCAGTTTGCCGACCTGACCTTCGTGGACTTCCTCCCGGCGGACGCCGTGGTGTGCGACCTCATTTACGACCCGGCGGAGACGGAGCTGCTCCGCCGCGCCCGGGAGCGGGGCCTTGCCACCATGAACGGCCTGCCCATGCTGGTGTGGCAGGGGGTCCTTGCGCTGGAGCAGTTTCTGGGCGGCGCGCCGCTGGACCGGAAGGCCATGGCGGACGCGGCCTTCGCCGCGCTGGAGCGCTGAAAACGTCAAAACGGACGGAGCGGAAAATTCCGCTCCGTCCGTTTTCCTTTCCCCGCCCCGGCATTGACCTTGCAGCCCTTTTCCGATATAATATCCCTACTTCATTTTAATCGGAGGAATCAACAATGAGAGAGATCATGCTGCTCAAGCATGGCGAGATGGTCCTCAAGGGCCTCAACCGCCGGGGCTTTGAGGAAAAGCTCATGGGCAACGCCAAGCGGCGGCTGAAAAAATACGGCTCCTTCAAGGTCTACACCCGCCAGTCCGCCACCTATGTGGAGCCGCTGAACGAGGACTGCGATTTCGAGGGCGCGTGGGAGTCCATGCAGAAGCTCTTCGGCGTGGTGGGTCTGAGCCGCGCCCGGGCCTGCGCCAAGGATAAGGACGCCATCACCGCCTGCGCCAAGGAATATCTGGGGGACAAGCTCCGCGCCGCCAAGAGCTTCAAGGTGGAGTCCAAGCGGGCGGACAAGTCCTTCCCCATGACCAGCATCCAGCTGTCCCAGTACGTGGGCGGCGAGCTGCACGACGCCTTCCCCCACCTGATGGTGGACGTTCACAATCCGGAGCTCACCGTCCATGTGGAGGTCCGGGACTATGAGGCCTTTGTCCACGCCGACCCGGAGCCCGGCGCCGGCGGCCTGCCGGTGGGCATGGGCGGCCGGGCGCTGTCCCTGCTGTCCGGCGGCATCGACTCCCCTGTGGCGTCGTGGATGATCGCCAAGCGGGGCGTGGTGGTGGACATGATCCACTACTACTCCTACCCCTACACCTCGCCGGAGGCCAAGGAGAAGGTGCTGGATCTGGCCCGGCTGCTGGTGCCCTACACCGGCAAGACCTGCGTCCACGTGGTTCCCTTCACCAAGATTCAGGAGGAGCTGCGCCGCTCCTGCCCCGAGGAGCTGTTCACCATCCTCATGCGCCGCTTCATGATGCGCATCGCCTGCGCCGTGGCGGAGAAAAACGGCATTCAGGCGCTGGTCACCGGCGAATCCGTGGGTCAGGTGGCCAGCCAGACGCTGGACGCCATGGCCTGCACCAACGCAGTGTGCACCGTTCCCGTCCTGCGCCCCGTGGTGGGCATGGACAAGGAGGAGATCGTCCGCATCGCCCGCCGCATCGGCACCTTCGAGACGTCCATCCTCCCCTACGAGGACTGCTGCACCGTCTTTACCCCCAAGCACCCCAAGACCAAGCCCCATCTGGAGGATCTGGTGGAGGCGGAAAAGGCGCTGGACGTGGACGCGCTGGTGGCCGAGGCCGTTGACGGCATCGAGCGCGTCATGCTGGAGCTGTAAGCTCCGAGACGCTGGCCCAGTCCGGCAAAAAAGCCGTCCCGCCCGTCAAAATGACCTGATTTACGCAAAGAAAGCGCCCCGTTCACACCGGAACGGGGCGCTTTCCTGCATCCCTGCCCGCGTTTCCGTCCCGATTGGCTCCCGGCGGCATGCCGTCCGTTCTGTCCGATATAAAAAGCTCCCTTTTTCACTCGGAAAAGGGAGCTTTTCTTCTTTTTTCATTACTCCGCGGAGATCATATAGTAGTACACGGGCTGTCCGCCGGACAGCAGGGTGATCTCGGCGCCGGGGCAGTGCCGCTGGAAGATGCCCATGGCCTCCTCCGCCTGCTCCTCGGTCACGTCCTGACCGTAGTAGACGTTGATGAACTCGGCATTCTGCTGGGGCTCGGCCTGCGCCAGCTTTTCAAGCAGCGCGGTGAGATCCCGGTCGATACCGAACAACTGGCCCTCGGTGAGCACCATGTAGTCGCCCTCATGAATCTCAAAGCCGTCGAAGTCGGAGTTCCGGGCGGCGTAGGTAATCTCGCTGGTCCTGACGTTGGACATGGCCTCGGTCATGGCGGCGGTATTCTCTTCCTCCCCCGCCTCGGGGTCCATCACCAGCATGGCGGAAATGCCCTGGGGCACCGTCCGGGTGGGCAGCACCACGACCTTCTTGCCCTCAGCCAACGCCACGCACTGCTGGGCGGCCATGATGATGTTCTTGTTGTTGGGCAGAACGTACACGATCTCGGCGGGGGTGTGGTCGATCTCCCGGATGATGTCCTCGGTGGAGGGGTTCATGGTCTGGCCGCCGGAGATGATGCCGTCGGCGCCCAGATCCCGGAACACGGAGGCCATGCCCTCGCCGGCGCAGACGGTGACCACGCCGAACTTCTTCTCCGCCGGCGCGATCCGGCGGCCCTTCTCCTCGGCAGCCTGCTTTTCCAGCGCGGCCTCCGCCATGTCGAGGTCATCGGTGGTCTGGGGCTTGATGCCCGCGGCCATCTCCTCGTACTGGGTGCGCATGTTCTCGATCTTCGCCAACTCCAGCGTGCCGTACTTCTGGCCCTCGGTCAGCGCCGCGCCGGGGATGTCGGTGTGGACGTGGACCTTGAAGCTCTCGTCGTCCTCACCGATGACAAGGCTGTCGCCGATGCTGTTCAGATAGGCCCGGTAGGGATCCAGATCCACGTTGGGGTCGTTCTTGCGGACGATGAACACGGTGTCAAAGGTAAAGGTGATCTCCTCGTCGGTGAGGGTGGCAAAGTCCGCCTTGTCCTTTACCTCAGCCTCCCCGCTGCCGTCCTCGGGAACAGGCAGGCCCCGCAGCTCGTCCAGCATACCCTGAAGGATGACCACGAAGCCCTTGCCGCCCGCGTCCACCACGCCGGCCTTTTTCAGCACCGGATTCTGGTTGATGGTGTTGGCCAGCGCCTCGTGGCCGGTCTCGATGGCCTTTTCCAGCACAAATTCCACGCTGTTGTGCTCGGATGCGGCCTCGGTGGCAGCGGCCGCCGCCAGACGGGACACGGTAAGGATGGTGCCCTCGGTGGGCTTCATCACAGCCTTGTAAGCGGCGGCCACGCCGTCGCTCAGGGCGGCGGCGAGCAGTGCGCCGTCGGCGGTGTCCCGCTCCTTGAGGCCCTTGGCCACCCCCCGGAACAGCAGGGACAGGATGACGCCGGAGTTGCCCCGGGCGCCCCGCAGCAGGGCGGAGGCGTTGGTGGACGCGGCCTGCCCGATGGAGGCAGAGGGCTTCTTCTTCGCCTCGGCGGCGGCGGTGCCGATGGTGAGGGACATATTGGTGCCCGTGTCGCCGTCGGGGACGGGGAACACGTTCAGTTCGTTGATGCTCTGTTTCTGGGCGTTGATGGCGGCGGAGGCATGGATGATCATGCGCTGAAACAACGCTCCGTCAATGCAGTCGATCATAGCTCGTTAATTCCTTTCTGTCGGCCGGGGACTCACTCACCCGATCACCATAGAATCCACGCAGACGTTGACGCTGCGCACCTCCACCCCGGTCAGGCGGGTCACGTCGTACTTGACCCGGTTCATGATGGAGCGGCTGATCTCCATCAGGTTCACGCCGTTGTCCACGATGATGTGCAGCTCGATGGTCACGGCGCCGTCCTCATGGTTGATGATCCGGACGCCCTTGGACATGGATTCCCGGCGGAGCAGGTGGACAAGCCCGTCGGTCTTGGAGCGGACGGCCATGCCTTTCACTCCGTAGCAGCTGGTGGCCACGGCACCTGTAATATTGGTAAAGACCTCGCTTCCGACGCGGATGAGGCCCTTATCGGTTTGAATCTTCATAAAACCCTTCCTTTCTTCAGGGAGTGGCAAGAGATCGTATCGATCGGTTTTCATTCGTTTTTCTATTGTATTCCATTTTCACGAAAAATACAAGAGCGTTTTGCGTTCTTCCTTGTCATTGTGACATTACAGTGAATTTTTTCTCATTTGGGATTGTATTTTTCGGCGGCTTCGTGTAAACTAAATACACCATTTTCAGTGAGGAGGGACTTACCGTGAAAGTCGCCCGTTTTGTGTTGAAGTGTGTGGCGCTGGGCCTGTCTGTGGCCACCGCCGTCTGCCTTGTTATCGCTTACTGGGATAAGCTGATGGACTTTTTCTATAATCTCGCCGACAAGGTGGAGGAAAAGAAGTCCGCCCGCTTTACCGACCCCGAGTTTGAGGACTACGCCGACTGCGATATGTGATCCAAACGCCGGAAAGCCCGGAACGCGATGCGTTCCGGGCTTTTTGCTCACTTCCGCCGCTTCCGGATGATGACGGCCGTCACGATGACTACCGCGATGATGAGCAGGCCGGGCCACAGCTCCCGGAGCATTGCCCCCGCCACGTCCCACGGGCTGAAGATCACATCGGCCTGAACAGGGAACAGATCCATCCGCATATCCTTTCACCTCCGGAAATACGCAAGCGCCGCGCTCAGCAGCAGCCCGCTGAAATAGGAAAAGCAATTCGCGCACAGGGAAAAGAGGAACGCGGGCCGGGTGTCCCGGCCCCATTTCCGGTAAATGAGCCACTCGGCGGCCACGGCGAAGATCTCCACCCCCGCCGTCACCCACAGCCCGCCGCCCAGAAGATAGTGCAGGCTCACTGCCAGCGGGTTGGTGGCAACGTTGGCCAGCAGGAGCAGCAGCCAGTCCCGCCGGTCCCGCACCCCCCACAGCAGGGCCAGCAGGCCCTCCAGCGCCAGCGTCAGCCCGAGAGATACCGCCAGCGAGATCAGCATTTTGCCTTCTCCCCCCGAAGGCCCAGCAGGAGCAGCGCCGCCGATGCCACCGCCGCCAGCGCCATGGCCCACGGCTCCGTCAGCAAAGAGGGCCAGCCCAGCCACGTGGGCAGGAAGCCGATAAACAGCCCGAAGGTCAGCAGTCCGAAGGCAAAGCCCTTGCCCCCGGGCATGAGCCGGGCGGCGGCCCACAGCGTCACTGGCATGGTCATGTTGAAGAGGAATACCGCCGCCGTGCCCAGCACGGGACTCCCGGAAAAGAGATAGCACAGGGCGGACAGGCCCAGCGACACCGCCGCCGCCCGCTTCGGCCCCAGCCAGTCACACAGAAATCCGCCGGACGCCTTGCCCAGCACCAGCGCCAGCACCACGACCAGCCCCCAGTGTCCCGTTCCCTTCCACGGCAGGGTCTGGTTGAAGCCCATGTAGGACCGCAGGATGACCACCACGGTGAGGAACACCGCCGCGCTCTTCCCGCCGGCGGGCAGGGAAAGCTCCGCCGGGGCGTTCCGGGACGCAAGGCCGCCGTAGGTCTTTCCGGCGCACAGCAGAATGGCCGCTCCCGCCGCCAGCAGCAAAATCACCGGCAGCACGGCGGTCAGTGTGCCGCCCTGGCCCAAAATCTGCCCCAGATACAGGCCGAGGGCCCCGGGGGAGACGAAAATGCCCAGCGCCGCCGACCTCTCCCGGCTGTCGTTGAGCACGTCCAGCCCGCCGCCCACGTGGAACAAACCGTTGCCCACCCCGGCGATCACCGCCGCGGCCAGCGCGGGCAGGGCCGGGAGGTACGCCGCCGCCGCAAGCAGACATCCAGCCGCCGCCGTGACGGCGTTGCGGTTCCATCCGTCGGCCAGCAGGCCGAAGGGCATCTGGAGGGCGAATGCGCAGAAGTTGTAGATCAGCAGGCACAGTCCCAGCTCCGGGGCGGACAGCATGGTGCGGAACACCAGAAAGGCGCAGGCAAAATCCACCGCCGCGTGGGACAGGCTGTATACGGTCAGCATGGGCTTGTGCGGCACAGGTCATTCCCCCTTTTTACCTGTTGAGACGGAAAATATGGGAAAATGTTCCCGGCTCCCGAAAAAAAGCGGCGGCCGCGGGAAATTCCGCAGCCGCCGCAGACGTTTTACTCATCAATGTCCGGCAGCACCAGCGGGCCGGTCATATAGAACGTGAACTGGCCGCTGGCCACCAGCTCGCCGTCGTCGTCGAACAGGGAACAGCGGAAGACCTTGATCTTCCGGCCCGCCTTCTCCGGCTCGGCGATGCAGCGGATCTTCTTTCCCCGGGCCTGCCGCAGGAAGCTGAAGCCATAGTTGATGGTCACGGTGCCCATGCCGGTGGAGCAGGCGGCGATGCCCGCCACCGTGTCCGCCAGCGTGGCGAGGCACCCGCCGTGAACGATCTTCAGATAGTTCACGTTGTCCGGGGTGATCTCCAACTCGCCCTCGCAGTAGTCGGGCGCCACCTTCGTGACCGTTATGCCGCTGTACCGGGCATAGCCCCGGGCGTTGTTGATATAGTGCATCAGCTTGGCATAGTATTCCTGCCGCTGCTCTTCTGTCATGTCCATTGTCTGAAAACTCCTTTGATCTGTCTGAATGCTGTGATTTGGTGCGAAAACGCTTGTACGGCGCATTCGCGCCGTCCCCGCGCTGCGGGTGCCAAAGTGCGGGTGCCGAACCTCTCCTTACCGCAGGAAGCCGTCCAGAATTTTTTGTTCAGCCTCTTCTTCCGTCAGGCCCAGCGTCATGAGCTTGAGGATCTGGTCGCCCGCGATCTTGCCGATGGCCGCCTCATGGATGAGCTGGGCGTCCATGTCGTTGGCCACGATGGCGGGGATGGAGCTGACCTTGGCGTGGCCCATGATGATGGAGTCGCACTGCACGTGACCGAAGCAGTGGGCGTTGCCCTCCACCTTCGGATAAAACACCTGCACGGACTCGTCCTGCGCCACGGAGCGGGACACCACCTGGGTCCTGGCCCCCTCGCCGTTGAGGACGACCTCCATCCTGCTCTCGGCGAACTGCTTGCCGTGGGTGAGCAGGCGCTCGGTGACGATGGCCTCCGCCCCGGCGGCGCACTCCACCCGGGTATACCGCTTGGCGGAATCCACACCCTTGATCTGGACGGTCTCCAGCTCCACGCTGGCCCCCTCCTCCAGATAGATGATAGTCTGGGGGTTGAGGATGCGCTCGCCGTCGCCGCTGCCCTCGCCGTAGTGCTTCTCGGTGTACTTCACGTGGGAGTGCCTGCCCACGTAGAAGGTATGGATGCCGTCGTGCTGGCTGCGCTGGTGGCCGTCGTTGTGGATGCCGCAGCCGGCGATGATGTCCACGTCGCAGTGCTCGCCCACGAAAAAGTCGTTGTACACCATGTCGGACAGGCCGCTCTCGGTGAGGATCACCGGAATATGCACCTGCTCCCCCTTGGTATAGGGGCGGATGCGGATGTCGATGCCGGGCTTGTCCGTCTTGGTGACGATCTCAATGAACTCGCTGTTCTGCCGGGCCTCCAGCTTGCCGTTCTTCCGGATGTTGAAGGCGCCCTTGGGATTGCCCTTCATGTTGGCGATCTTGTAAAGCAGGTCAGTATCAATGGTGTTCATGCGCCCGCCTCCTCGCTGACAAAGGTACAGGCCGACTGGGTGTTGGCCAGAATTTTGGGGAACAGCTCGTCCTTCGGCCCCTGATCGGTGATGCGCCCGTCAGACACGATGACGATCTCGTCGGCCAGATTGATGATGCGCTCCTGATGGGAAATAATGATGATGGTGGCCTCCCGCTTGTCGTGGATATAGCGGAACGTCTCGGTGAGCTTGGCGAAAGACCACAGGTCGATGCCCGCCTCCGGCTCGTCGAAGATCATCAGCGGGGACTCCCGGGCCAGAATGGACGCGATCTCGATGCGCTTGACCTCGCCGCCAGACAGGGACGCGTCCACCTCCCGGTCGATATAGTCGGCGGCGCACAGCCCCACCCGGGTGAGCAGCTGGCAGGCGTCCGCCTGACTGAGGGAATGATTGCCGGAGGACAGACTCAGCAGATCCCGCACCCGCAGGCCCTTAAACCGCGGCGGCTGCTGAAAGCCGTAGCTGATGCCCCGGCGGGCCCGCTCGGTGATGGACAGCTCCGTGATGTCCTCGCCGTTCCAGAGAATCTGGCCGGAGGTGGCCCGGTTCAGGCCCATGATGGTCTTGGCCAGCGTGGTCTTGCCGCCGCCGTTGGGGCCGGTGATCACCACGAATTTCCCGTCCTCCACCTTCAGGGAGATGTCCCGCAGGATCTCCACTGTACCCTTTTCGCCGTCGGCGGAAAAGGAAAGTTTCTTCAACTCTAACATAATCTCTCTCCTGTTTTAGATCCGGGCCGCTCCCGAATTCATAGTACACTTGAATGAATTGAGTATACCGTGATTTCCCGGCGAAGTCAACTGTAATCCCCCCGGTCAACCCGTTTCCCCGCCTTATTTTGCCTGTTTTTCCGCCGGTCTATCCCTCCCGCCGTGGCCCCGGGCGTTCCCCCGGCATAGGATAGAGCGGAAAGGAGGCATTGCCTATGGAAAATGCCATCAACTGCCCTATGGATCTGTCCGCCCTCCCGGCGGACGATCCCGAGATGTTCCGCCGGGTGTGGGGCCGTGTCATGCCCGAGCCGGGGGAGGGCGTCCCCATCACGGTGGAGGGCGTCTTACAGGGGGGCGACCTGCCCTGCTCCTGCCCCCGGTCCGCCCGGGAGGACGAAACCGCAGCCCCTTCCACCCCCGCCGGACTGGGCGCGGCCCCCTGCCCCCACCGGGGCAGCGACTTCCCAGACGCCGGGGACATTCCCCGTCTCGGCCCCGCCTCCGCCGGATACGGCGGACGGCTCCAGCGGCAGATCACCGACGCGCTGGAGTGCTGGCAGCTGTACCGGCAGCTGGCCCGCCGGTCCGCCGCCCCGGGCGGCCGGGTGCTGGCGGCCATGGCGGGGGAAAAGCTCCGCTCCGCCCGGCGGCTGGCGGCGGCCTATTTTCTCATTTCCGGCGTGCGGTTCTGGCCCGCCGACCGGATTCCCGCCCCCGCAGTGCCGTCGTACTTAGGGGCCATCCGCCGGGCCTACCAGACGGAGCAGCAGCGGGGGCAGGCGTACCTGCTCTCCGCCGCCGACACTGGGGACACGGCGCTGGCGGAGCTCTATCAGGATCTGGCCGCCCAGTGCGCAGAGCATGAGGAGCTGCTCCGGGCCCTGCTGGAGCAGAACGGCTTCTGACCCCCGGAGACCCGCCGTTTTCCGCTCCCGTCCGCGCCGCCGCGTCGTCGCAGTCTCTGACATCATGTTCCGTTTCCCGCAGGCGGAAAACTTCACCCGTGTCAGGACTGCTCCTCTCCCCACAAGGCGGCAGCCTTGTGGGGACCCCCTGCACGCTTGCGGGGCGAGAGGCTTTTTTGACCGTCGTGCGCCGCTGCGGGGGATATTTCCCCCGTGGCGGCGTTTTGTAACCGCTTTTGTAACCATTTAGTAGTTGACAACTGTCACCCCCTCGTCTATACTGAAGATACAAGGATTACACTTGTAACCCAAAAGGAGGCTGAACCGATGAAAACAGGCGCTTTTTCCCTCACCCAGAATGAGTGGCTGGTGCTGGAGGTACTGTGGCGCGCCCCCTCCACCCTCATGGAGCTGGTCCACGAGCTGGGGCAGGAGCCCCCCGGCTGGGCCAAGAGCACCACCTCCACCATGGTCCGCCGGATGGAGACCAAGGGCCTCATCCGCCACGAGACTCAGGGCAAGGCCAAGGTGTTCTCTCCCGCCGTCAGCCGGGAGCAGGCCGCCCTCGCCGAGACCCGCACCCTGCTGGACAAGGCCTTTGACGGCAGCGTGGGCCTGCTGGTGAACACCCTCATCCGGGACGAGTCCATCTCCCGGGACGAGCTGGACGAGCTTTACGCCCTGCTGCGGCAGGCGGAGGAAGAGGAGGGATCGAAATGACCGCGTGGATCCTGTCCTCCTGCGCCCTCATCGCCGCCATCATGCTCCTGCGCCGCCTGCTCCGGGGCCGGATGGACCCCCGGCTGACCTACGCGCTGTGGCTGCTGGCCGCCCTGCGGGTGCTCATCCCCGCGCCCCTGTTTGCCGCGCCGGTGTCCGTGTCCGCCCTTGCGGAGCGCTCCGGCGTCACGGAAGCGGTAGAGACGGTGCGCTATTCCACCGAGCGCCAGACGGCCTACGCCGCCGGAACGCCCTCCGGCAGCGAAGCCCAGCTCCCCGCCGCCCTTCAGGAACCCCGGGACTGGGGCTGGAACGTCACCGACGTTCATCTGGACAGCAGCCGGGCGGCCACCGCGCAGGAAGCGGGCAGCTCCGCTGGGGCCGATCCCTACACCCGGCTTGACGTCACCGTCACCCATGACCGCTTCGCCGTCCTGCGTGTCGTCTGGTATGCCGGCATGGGACTCACCGCCGCGTGGTTCCTGTTCGCCAACCTCCGCTTCGCCCTGCGGCTCCGGCGCTCCCGCCGCCCCTATGAAGGGGAGCTGCCCGTCTCCTGCCCCCTGCCGGTGTATGTGGCCGACGGCCTTCCCTCTCCCTGCCTGTTCGGGCTGATCCATCCCGCCATCTACCTCAATGACGCCGCCCTCCGCTCCGGCCATCTGGACCACGTCCTCGTCCACGAGCTGACCCACCGCCGCCACCTCGACCACTGGTGGGCGCTGGCGCGGTGCGCCTGTCTCGCCGTCCAGTGGTTCAACCCGCTGGTGTGGATCGCCGCCGGTCTGTCCCGGCAGGACTGCGAGACCGCCTGTGACGCCTCCGCCATCCGCCGTCTGGGTGAGCCGGAGCGGCTGAGCTACGGCCGGACGCTGGTGGGCATGATCGCCGCCGGGTCCCGCCGCCCCTCCGCCCTGCTGGAGACGGCCACCACCATGACCGGCAGCGTCAGCAGCATCCGGGAGCGGGTGACTCTCATCGCCAAAAAGCCCAGAATGACCGCCGTGACCCTCGTCAGCGTCCTGCTCATCGCCGCGTTGGCGGTGGGCTGCACCTTCGGCGGAGCCAAGCCGTCAGATACCCCCGATGAAACGCTGGACGCGCCCACCGAGACGCCGGACGTCTCCGCTTTCGACTCCGCGCCCCTCTTCGATCTGCCCGAGTCCCTCCGGGACAAGGTGACGGTGGTGAAGGGCGAAGCCAACCAGTACGGAGTCACGCTGGTCTCCTACTACATGACCGCCGACTACGACCCGGACAGCGACGACGACAGCTGGGGACGGCTGTGCTATGTGCTCCAGCTCACTGACGGCCAGTTTGAGGACGCCTACCTGAGTTCCTGTCTGGGCATCAGCCAGCGCTGGCCCGGCCGGGACGGCCAGTTCTTCTATGAGGTCTGCTCCCCCAGCGACGTGCCCTTCAGCGACGCGGTCTATGCCGAGTTGGAGGGCGTCCACGAGATCCTGTACGGCTGGCTGGACGGCATTTTCGCCGCCGACCCCGCCATTTCTCCCATCGATCTGTCCGCCACCCCCTTTGTGGACGACTTCAGCTACGGCGGCAGCCACATGGACGTCTCCATCTACCCCTATAACGACCCGGAGAACCCCGACGCCAAGACGTGGACGCTGGTGCTGTCCCAGCCCGTCACCCAAGGGGAGGGCGGCATCTGGTGCGCCGAGCGGCTCTACTACGGCGGCTTGGACACCGAGCCCTACTACATTCTTCCGGACACCGACCTGACGGCGGCGGAGTATTACGCCCAGCTTCAGGCCCAGGCCGACGGGGGTCAGGCCGTGGACAGCTCCACCGCCGCCCTTTCCCCGGACGATGTGCCCGCCCGCTATTTCACCGACCGGCTGAACAGCTACTCTGCCGCATACAGCGACGTCTACTCCGCCGATAAGGGCGCGTCCCGGGCCGACGGCATGGGCGCGGCCATCACCGGCCCCGTCACCCCGGCGGATCAGGCGAAGAACCTGTACGCCGCCATCGCGGGCGACACCACACCCCGGTCCTTCACCATGGAGGTGAACGACGGCGGCGTCACCCGGGTGAACGTTCCCGGAGTCGGGGAGGCCGTCAGCTGGACCTCGGCCTACACCGGAAACTACCTTGCCGACTTCGACTGGCAGGTATCCTTCTCCGACCGCGCCCCCTCCGGCGCTTCCCTGACCATGACCTCCGATGACGGGCAGAGGTGGCTGCGCTGCTGGTCGGGCAGCGATCTGGTGCTCCTCCATCAGGACGGCGGGGACACATGGATGACCGCCGCCCCGCCCTCCGGGCCGGACAGCAGCCGGACCGTCTACCAGACGCTGCTCGGCATTGCCGAGACCGTCCTGCGGCAGCAGGCCTTTGACGTGGCCGTGCCGGAGAACGACGCGGGCGACGGACCCACCGCCGAAGCGGGCGTGCTGCTGGCCTACACCCGTCAGGTGGTGGAAAATCTCAAGGCCCTGCCCGACTGGGTGCGCTGCAAACCGCTGGACGCCGCGGTGAAATCCGTCACCGTCACCCAGTACTACTTCGGCAGCGCCTGCCCCAACTTCTGCGCCGCCTACGCCCTGTATCTGGACGTGGGCGACCCCATGAGCGCCCGGGCGGGCGAGTGGCAGGCGGGCGCGGGGCTGGACACGGAGACGGAGGGCGACTACGCGGGCTGGTCCGTCTGGTACATCGGCTCCCACTTCTATTACGACGCCCAGAGCCGCGCCTACCGGTGCAGCGGCCGGTACACCGGCGGCGAAGCCCTCTTCTTCCCCCACTCCCTTGACGAGGCCACCCTCGAGGAGCTGCTGGACGACCTCAACTTCACCTCCTCCGGCAGCGACCACGACAACCGCATCCCCCGCGTTATTTTCGAGCGCTTCTCCCTCCGGGAGCTCAACACCGCCCTGCTGGCCTACCACCCGGAGGAGCCGCGGCGGGCCAACACCATCGCCAAGTCCCTCGGCACCTTCCTGAGCCGGGAAACCGGCAGCGATATCCCCGCCTATGACACGGTGTACGCCGCGCTGGACAGGCGCTTCCGCCCCTATCTGGAAGAGGGCTCCAAGGAGACGCCCCCGGAGTCCGTCACCTACTACGCGGCGGACTTCTCCTGAACAACGCGCAGATTTTTCAGCGGATGGGCTGTTAACGGCCCATCCGCTGTGCTATAATGGCTCCATTACGAAATAAGGAGCGATTCATTATGGATCTGGATATGGAATACCTGCTGGAGCAGCTCAAGGCCGTCATGGCCATTGACAGCCCCACCGGCTACACGAAGAACGCCGCCGAGTACGTCTGCGGCGAGTACCGGCGGCTGGGCTTTGACGCCCGGCTCACCGGCAAGGGCGGCGTGCTGGTCTGCCTGAACCCGGACGCGCCGGAGGACAACGGCCTGCTGCTCATGGCCCATCTGGACACGCTGGGCGGCATGGTGGCAGAGGTCACCGGAACCGGCCGCCTGCGGCTCACCGCCCTCGGCGGGATGCAGCCCAACAACGGCGAGGCGGAAAACGTCCGCATCATCACCCGGGAGGGCAAGACCTACTCCGGTACCTTCCAGCTCAAGGACGCCTCCGTCCACGTCAACGGCGATTACGCCGCCACCTCCCGCACGTGGGACTCCATGGAGGTGGTCATCGACGAGGACGTCTCCTCCGCCGAGGAGACCCGCGCGCTGGGCATCATGACCGGCGATCTGGTCTGCTTCGACCCCCGCACCACCGTCACCTCCTCCGGCTATATCAAGAGCCGTTTTCTGGACGACAAGCTGTCCGTGGCCATCCTGCTGACGCAGGCCAAACGTCTGGCCGAGGGCAAGTCCGCCCTGAACCGCCGGGTGTGGCATCACATCACCGTCTTTGAGGAGGTGGGGCACGGCGGCTCCGCCGCCGTGCCCTCCGGCGTCACCGAGGCCGTCAGCGTGGACATGGGCTGCGTGGGCGACGGGCTGGCGTGTAAGGAGACGCAGGTGTCCATCTGCGCCAAGGACTCCGGCGGCCCCTATCACTACGAGGTGGTGTCCGCCCTCATCGCCGCGGCGAAGAAGGCCGGAGCGGACTTCGCCGTGGACGTCTACCCCCACTACGGCTCCGACGTGGAGGCCACCCTCAGCGCGGGCTATGACCTGCGCCACGGACTCATCGGCGCGGGCGTCTACGCCTCCCACGGCTACGAGCGCAGCCACGTCAAGGGCGCGGAGAACACCCTGAAGCTGCTGGAAACCTATCTGACAGACTAATTCTCATGCCGTCTGCGGACGGCGGAACTCTGCGAGGCTTTTTATACCGCTCAACAAAAGAGTGCTGTCTCCAACACCCTCAAAAGCCCCGGATGCGACGCATCCGGGCCTTTTGTCATCACTTTGTTATAATTTGTCATCCCTTTGTTGTTGCCATTTTCTGCATTTCCCTGTAAAATGGCAGAAAAAATGACGCAAAGGAGCACTTTCTATGGCACGCAAGCTGTTCTGCGAGATCTCGCCCCTGACCTATGAGATCTCCGCCTTCAAGGGCCGCACCGTCCGCCGCCTGCGGGACCTGACCTCCGGCCAGCGCTTCGCAAAGGTGAAGCAGACGGAGCCTCTGCCCGTGTCCATCATCCATCACAACTCCCTCATCCGCCGCCGGCTGGGCAACGTGAACATGACCCTTCAGGAAAACAAGGCGGTAAATCTTGGCCTTGCGGCCCCCTGTCTCAACGGCGTGCTCATCCGCCCGGGGGAGACGTTTTCCTTCTGGCATCTGGTGGGCAACGCCACCGCCCGCCGGGGCTTCAAGGAGGGCCTGACCATCTCCGGCGGCGAGACGAAGAGCGGCGTGGGCGGCGGCATGTGCCAGATGACCAACCTCATCCACTGGATGATCCTCCACACCCCGCTGACCATCGTGGAGCACCACCATCACGACGGGCTGGACCTCTTCCCCGACTTCAACCGCCAGATCCCCTTCGGCACCGGCACCTCCATCTGCTACAACTATCTGGACTACCGCTTCCGCAACGACACGGAGGCCACCTACCAGCTTCTCGTCCACGTGGACGGCGAGTACCTCCGTGGGGAACTGCGCTCCGACCGGCGCCAGAAGCTCAAGTACCACATCAAGAGCGAGCACGAGGGCTTCGTCCGGGAGGACGGCGTGGTCTACCGGGTGGGCGAGGTCTGGCGGGACGCCATCGACCCCATCACCGGGAATCTGGTGGAGCGCACCCTCATCCGGACCAACCACGCCCGGGTCATGTACGACACCGCCGGGCTGGACATCCGGGACGCGGCCCCGCAGAACTGAAAAACGCGAAACCCGCCCTCTGACACAGTCAGAGGGCGGGTTTTTATCAAATTGCGGCGATTACAGCTTGGAAATGCTGGCCTGCTCATGATAGTGGGTGTGGAGCAGCTCATGGGCCTTGTGGGACAGGGGCTCGCCGAAGAAGTCCCGGTAAATGGCCTGAATTTCCGGGTTTTCGTGGCTCTTGCGCAGGGGCAGGCTCCGGTCCAGTTCGTACAGGGCGGCCATACGCTTTTTGCGGATGGCGTTGGTGGTGCCGATGGGCTGTCCGCCGCCGCCGATGCAGCCGCCGGGGCAGGCCATGACCTCGATGAAGGCGTAGTCACCGGCGTGGGACAGCAGCTCCTCCGCGTTCTTCAGCGTATGGACCACGGCCACCTTCAGCGGCGTGCCGTCCAGATCGACGGCGGCCTCCTTGATGCCCTCGAAGCCGCGGACCTCCTCGAAGTCCAGCCGGGGCAGTGTCTTGCCGGTATACAGCTCGTAAGCGGTGCGCAGGGCGGCCTCCATGACGCCGCCGGTGGCGCCGAAGATAGCGCCAGCGCCGGTGCCGGTGCCCAGCGGGGAGTCGAAATCACTCTCGGGCAGGTTCTTCATATCGAGGCCCTCGTAGCGGATGAGCTTGGCAAGCTCCCGGGTAGTGAGCACGTAGTCCACGTCCTGATAGCCGTCCCGGCCCAGCTCGGGCCGCCGGGCCTCAAACTTCTTGGCGGTGCAGGGCATGACGGACACGCAGATGATGTCCTCGGGATTTAAACCCATGCGCTGGGCGTAGTAGGTCTTGGTCACCGCGCCGAACATGCCCTGAGGGCTCTTGGCGCTGGACAGATTGTCCATCAGCTCCGGGTGGTGCTTTTCCACATAGTTCACCCAGCCGGGGGAGCAGGAGGTAATGAGCGGCAGCGTGCCGCCGTTCTTCAGCCGGTCCAGCAGCTCGCTGCCCTCCTCCATGATGGTGAGGTCGGCGGCAAAATTGGTGTCGAACACCTTGTTGAAGCCCAGCATCCGCAGGGCGGTGGTCATCTGGCCAGTGACGATGGCTCCCGGCTCAAAGCCGAACTCGTCGCCCAGCGCCACCCGGACGGCGGGGGCCACCTGCACGACGACGTGCTTGCCGCTGTCGTGGATGGCGCGCCACACGGGGGCGGTGGAGTCCTCCTCTACGATGGCGCCCACGGGGCACACCAGCGAGCACTGGCCGCACAGGACGCAGTCCGTCTCCGCCATGGGCAGATCAAAGGCGGTGGTGACCCGGAAATTGGCGCTGCGGCCGGAGTGGGTCAGGGCGTTGATGCCCTGGATCTCCTCGCAGGCCTTGACGCAGCGGCCGCACTTGACGCACTTGGCGGGGTCCCTCACGATGGAGGGATTGTCCACCCGCAGCGGCTCGCGGCTGGAGATGTCGGGCAGATCGGGCACCAGCAGGTTGAACCGGCGGCACAGGGCCTGAAGCTCGCAGGTGCCGTTCCGGGCGCAGGACAGGCAGTTCTGCTTGTGGTCGGCCAGCATCAGCTCCAGCACGCCCAGCTGGGCGTCGTACACCCGGCGGGTGTCGGTAAAGGCCTCCATCCCCTCGGACACCAGCGTGGTGCAGGAGGTCTGGAGCTTGCGCTGCCCCTTGACCTCCACCACGCACAGGCGGCAGTGGGCCTTGGATTCCTGATCGGGGTGGTAGCACATGTGGGGGATGTCGATATTCAGCATCCGGGCCGCATCGATCAGGCGGGTGCCCTCCTCCACCTCCAGCGGCAGATTGTTGATCTTAATATGTACCTTGCTCATCGGATGGCTACCTCCTTCTTCACGTCAAAGACCCCGGGGAAGTGCTCCACCGCAGACAGCAGGGCGGACTGTGCGGACTCGCCGAGACCGCACAGGGACGCGCTGTTCATAATGTTGGCGAACTTGAGCATGATCTCCACGTCGTGCTCGGTGTGGGTGCCCTCAGCGATCTTGTCGAGCAAGCGCGTGATGTGGCGGTTGCCCTCCCGGCAGGGGACGCACTGACCGCAGCTCTCGTGGTTGAAGAACTCCTGCGTGATCCGCAGGAAGCCAATGACGGAGGTGCGCTCGTCCACCACCAGCACCGCGCCGGAGCCGATGGCGGTGAGGCCCGCCTTTTTCATGTCGTTGTAGGTGTAGGGGGTGTCCAGCTGCTCAGGGGACGCGATCCTGCCGGACGCGCCGCCCAGCTGCACCAGCTGGAGCCGATGGCCCTCGGTGACGCCCCCCGCCAGCTCAATGATCTCCCGGATGGTGATGCCGAAGGGGACCTCGAACACGCCGGGCCTGTTCACGTTGCCGGACACGGAGATCATCTTGGTGCCCGGGCACTCGGCCGTGCCCTGCTTTTTGTAGAAGCCCTCGTCGTCCATGAGGACGTTGGGCACCAGCGACAGGGATTCCACGTTGTTCACGCAGGTGGGCAGGTGGAACACGCCGCACTGCTTGATGTAGGGGGGCTTCTTCCGGGGGCGGCCCGCCTTGCCCTCGATGGACTCGCTGAGGGCGGAGCCCTCGCCGCAGACGTAAGCGCCCGCGCCGGAGTAGAGGTGGATGCGGTAGCTCAGACCGGAGCCAAGGATGTCATCCCCCAGATAGCCCGCCTTCTCGCACTGGTCGATGGCGTTGAGCAGCAGGGGGCGCAGATGGGAGTACTCCTCCCGCATATAGAGGTAGCCGTTCCGGGCATTGACGGACCAGCCCGCGATGATCATGCCCTCCAGCACCTGGAAGGGGTCCCGGCGGAGCAGCTCCCGGTCCTTGAAGGTGCCGGGCTCGCCCTCGTCGGCGTTGCACACCACACACTTGTCCGGGGCATCCACGTCCCGGGCCTGGGACCACTTGCGGCCCATGTCGTAGGCCGCGCCGCCCCGGCCCTGAATGCCGTTGGCGCTGAGGATCTTTGCGATGTCGCAGCCGTCCATGGCCAGCGCCCGGCGCAGCCCCTGAAAGCCGCCGTGGGCCTCATACTCGGCAAGGCTCCACGGGTCATATTTGCCGAAGCGGCGGGAGATAAAAGATACAGTTTTTCCCATGTCCCTTCTCCTCCCCTCAGTCCAGCTGCCGGAGCATGGCCAGCACCCGCTCGCGGTCAGTGAGATTTCCGTACACCACGCCGTTGACCCGCACCGCCGGGGCCACGTCGCAGGCGCCGAAGCAGGGCACCTTCTCGATGGTGAACCGCCCATCGTAGGTGACCTCGCCAAGGTCGATGCCGAGGATGTCCTTCAGCGTCTCGTACAGCGTGTCGCTGTCGTTCACCCGGCAGGGGGCGCTGCTGCACACCTCCAGCGGGTACTTCGCCCGGGGCTGGTCGTGCAGCGCCGTGTAAAAGCTGATCACGTCGTACAGCTGTGTGACCTTCAGGCCCAGCTTCTGGGCCACGTAGATCGCGGCGGGGCGGGAAATATACTTCCGCTCTCCCGCCTTCTGTACGCTGAGCAGGATGCCGACCAACTGGGTCGGATCGTTGTCGTGCTCGGCAATGATCCGGTCGATGGCCGCCTTGTCGCCCGCCGTCAGCGCGTCGGGCGTGGGATCAAAGGGTCTCATAGGTTTCTCCTTCCTGTTCCTGTGGTTATTGTTATTTTGCAGCGAAAACACTATAGGCCTGCTTGATATTTTATATGGATTGTTTTGGTATGTCAACCGGCTAACATGTGTCTGTTATTCTTTTTTTCTTTCAATATGATTGCCGCGCGTTATAATCCTTGATCACTCGTCCGCCGCGGAAATTTTTCCCGCCGGGTCCGGCCGGATATTTCCTCAAAGTTATTCACATCTTTCACGAACTTAATTCCATTTTTCCCTCACTTTCCCTATTTTCCGACACGGGCGAAAAAAAGCCCGCGCCGTCCCCGGCGCGGGCCCTCTGATGCGTCAAATCTTTCACGCAGTTCGTCTCGTCATTTTTCACAATCCAAGCGGCAAGATTTTTTTGCCCTCAGCCCTTCATCTCGGTCAGCCGCTTGAGACATACCGCCAGCTGCTCCCTTGTGACGAAGCCCTTGTACTGCTTGTTCCCCTCGGCGTCCCCCTTGATGAGGCCGGTCTCTTCCGCCCACGCCCGGGCCGCCGCCGACCAGTCCGCCGGCTCCTTTTCGGAAAGCCGCTCCAGATAGTCATCCATCATCCGGTCAAATTCCGCCTGCGTCACCGTCTCGTCCTCCTCTCTCATCCGCCGGGCCACCTCTGCCCGGAAGTCGTCCATGCTCTTCCCGTGCCGTGGGAACCAGTGGGACACGTCCGCGTGGCCCGACGCGATCCCCCGCAGGTATCCCTCGTGGTGGTCGATGACCACGCC
>CAKUPH010000013.1 GCA_934675115.1 uncultured Oscillospiraceae bacterium
GACGGCTGGGTGGAGACCATGAAGGCCCACGATGTGCCGGAATGGTACATCGACTCGCTGGCCAAGATCGCCTATCTGTTCCCCAAGGCTCACGCCGTGGCCTACGTCATGATGGCCCTGCGCATCGCGTGGTTCAAGGTACACCGGCCGCTGGCCTTTTACGCCGCATTCTTCTCCATCCGAGCCAAGGCATTCGACGAGAAGTATATGTGCCGGGGCATGGAGGTCGTCAAGCAGAAGATCAAGGAGATCAGCGACAAGAAAAACGCCAAGGACAAGGCCGACCGGCCTTCTGCGGTGGAGGAGGATATGCTCGTTACGCTGGAGGTGTGCTATGAGTTCTATCTCCGCGGCTTTACCTTTGCCCGGATGGATATTTCCCGGTCTCACGCCGTAAACTTTCTGGTGGATGAGGAGCGCGGAGCGCTCATCCCGCCGTTCACCTCCATCGCCGGCCTGGGCGAGACTGTGGGCTGGGATATTATGGACAAGCGGGAGGGCAAGACCTTTATCTCCATTGAGGAGTTCTCGCTGGCCTGCACCAAGGTGTCTAACGCCCACCTGACCCAACTCAAGGACGCGGGGGCCTTTGGCGATCTGCCCGACAGCAGCCAGATTTCCCTGTTCTGATTGTTTGCTTTGCCGTTGACAGACGCTTGCTGGTGTGATAAATTATTTATTACATTAGCGAGATAAAGAAAGCGAGGCGTTTCCTTTGCCCTTTACCATCAATACGCCGGAGGGGACCCGTGACCGGCTGTTTGCCGAGTGCGTCGAGCGCCGTCAGGTGCAGTCGGCGCTGACGGCTCTCTTCCGCCGCCGGGGCTACGCCGAGGTCAGCACGCCGGAGGTGGAGTTCTACGACCTCTTCGTTCAGTCCGGCAATCCCATCCCGCAGGAGGGGATGCTGAAGATCATCGACCGGTCGGGCAAGATCATGGTCATGCGGCCGGACTCCACCACCCCCATTGCCCGGGTGGCGGCCACGAAGCTCAAGACCGTCCCGCTTCCCCAGAGGCTCTACTACGATCAGACGGTGTTCCGATCCGGCCACGCCCACGACGGCGGCAGCAGCGAGATCGCCCAGTGCGGCGTGGAGATGATCGGCGCGGTGGGCAAAAAGGCCGACGTGGAAATGGTGGCCATGGCGGTGGATTCCCTGCGGGCCTGCGGCGTAAAAAGATTCCATGTAGAGTTGGGCCACGCCGGATTTTTCCGGGCATTGGCCGCCCGGATGGATATGCCGGAGGACGAGCTGGAGCAGATGCGGGCCTACATCGAGGGAAAAAATTATGCGGCGCTGGGCGATCTTCTGGAGCCCTACGGCGGACAGCAGGCCTGCCGGGCCCTCAAGCGGCTGCCCTATCTGTTCGGCGGTGTGGAAACGCTGGACGAGGCCCGGGCGCTGGCGGGGGAGAGCGAGGCCCTCGACTACCTGCGGCAGATCTACGCCGAGCTGGATGCCGCCGGATACGGCGGATATCTGCGGTTTGACCTTGGTCTTGTGCATCAGATCGACTACTACACCGGCGTGGTGTTCCGGGGCTACGCCGAGGGCGCGGGCGCGCCGGTGCTGTCCGGCGGCCGGTATGACAGCCTTGTGGAGCGCTTCGGCCGGAAGGCGGAGGCCACGGGCTTTGCCGTGGACGTGGACGGCGTGGGCAGCTGCCTGACCGTCACTGTCCCGAAGCTGGAAATGGTGGTGCACTATGAGGACGGCTGCTTTGCGCAGGCGCTGGCCGTGATGGACGAGCGGCCCGACGGCAGCTGCGAGTTGTCCCCCTGCCGGACGGTGGAGAGCTCCGCCAATCTGGCCCGGGGAAAGGGCGCGGAGCTGCTGCTGATCGTCCAAAAGGGCACGGAAAGGCTGGTGCGGCTATGAGCGAACGGCTGAGGATCGCCCTGACCAAGGGCAGGCTTCAGGACAAGTCGGTGGAGCTTTTTGAAGCCATCGGACTGGACTGTACGCCGGTGAAGGATCCGGGGCGGCGGCTTATCCACGCGCTGCCCAACTACCCCCTCGACGCGGTGCTGGCAAAAGCGCCGGACGTCATCACCTATGTGGAGCACGGCGTGTGCGACATGGGCATCGTGGGCAAGGACACCATTCTGGAAAAGGGCGGGGCCTTTTACGAGGTGCTGGATCTGGGCTTTGGCCGCTGCCGTTTCGCGCTGGCTGTCAAGGAGGGCACGGATTTTTACGGCACTTATAAGACCCGGCGCATCGCGTCCAAATATCCCGGCGTGACCCGTGCGTTTTTCGAGAAAAAGGGCATGGACGTGGACATCATCAAGATTGAGGGCAGTGTGGAGCTGGCGCCGATCTTGGGGCTGGCCGATGGCATCGTGGACATCGTGGAGACCGGCGTGACACTCCGGGAAAACGGCCTTGTGCCCATCGAGGATGTGGCGCAGGTGTCCGCCCGGCTCATCGTCAACACGGCCAGCATGAAGCTGCACAAGAGCCAGATCTTGGACTTTATCTCGCGCTGCGAGGGCGAATTGGAGAGAAAACTATGATCGACATCATTCGGGCAGACGGTAGGTTGGAGCAGGAGAAAATCTCCGCGATGCGGGCGCGGGCCGCGCAGGCAAACGAGAATATTGACCGCTCAGTCGCTGAGATCATGCGGAATGTAAAGGAAAACGGCTTTGCGGCGGTGAAGGAATATTCCCTGCGCTTTGACCGCGCGGAGCCCTATGAAATTTCCCGGGAAATGCTGGACGCGGCTTATGACCGCTGCCCGGCGGAGCTGACCGGGGCGCTGGAGCGGGCGGCAGCCAATATCCGGGACTATAGCGAGAAGCTGCTGGCAAAAACCATGGAGTGGACGTCCCCCGACGGCGGCACGGTGGGCCGCGTCGTACGCGGCCTGACCCGCGTGGGCATCTACGTGCCCGGCGGCACGGCGGCCTATCCCAGCTCGGTGCTCATGAACGCGGTACCCGCCCGGGTGGCCGGGGTGGATGAGATTGTCATGGTGACGCCCCCCACGGAAAACCTCAACGACGCGGTGCTTGCGGCGGCGAAAATCGCCAGGGTGGATCGGGTCATCGCCGTGGGCGGAGCTCAGGCGGTGGCGGCGCTGACCTACGGCGCGGGCTTTATCCCCCGGGTGGACAAGCTGGTGGGGCCGGGCAATGCTTTTGTGGCCTCCGCCAAGCGGATGGCCTACGGCCAGCTGGACATCGACATGGTAGCCGGCCCGTCCGAGGTGCTGGTCATTGCCGACGGCACGGCGGATCCCGTCTATGTCGCGGCGGATCTGCTCAGTCAGGCGGAACACGATAAGATGGCTTCCGCCGTCCTGCTGACGGACAGCATAGAGCTTGCCCGGGCGGTGGACGGCGAGATCGTCCGCCAGATCGGCTATCTGGGCCGGTCAGAGATCATTGAGTGCTCCCTGCGGGACTTCGGCTGCGCCATCGTCTGCGAGAGTCTGGAGCAGGCGGCCCGGCTGGCCAACGAGATCGCACCGGAGCATCTGGAGATCGTCACGGAGCAGCCCCGGGCGCTGCTGCCCCTTATCCGGAACGCCGGGGCGGTGTTCCTCGGCTCCTACAGTCCAGAGCCGCTGGGCGACTATATGGCTGGACCGGACCACGTTCTGCCCACCAGCGGTACGGCGCGGTTTTTCTCCCCGCTGTCGGTGGACAGCTTCCTCAAGACCATGAGCGTCATTGAGTACGACCGCGCGTCGCTGGAAAAGGTCCACGGGCAGGTCATCACGCTGGCGGAGGCGGAGCATCTTACCGCCCACGCCAATTCCATCAAGGTGAGATTTCAGTAAAACGGGCAAAAGGGGCTTTCCGGCCCCTTTTGCCGTATGACAGGAGGAATTCCCATGCGCACCGCGCACATCGTCCGGAAAACGAAAGAGACGGAGATCGACCTTGCCCTGACGCTGGAGAGAGGCTCGGTAGAGGTGTCCACCGGCATCGGCTTTTTTGACCATATGCTGACGGCGCTGGCCTTTTACGCGGGCTGGGGGCTGGTGCTGACGGTTAAGGGCGATTTCCATGTGGACGGGCATCACACTGTGGAGGACACCGGCATCGTACTGGGGCAGGCGCTGCGGGAAGCGCTGGGCGACAGGGCGGGGATCCGCCGGTTCGGCAGCGCATACGTCCCCATGGATGAGGCGCTGTGCCGTACGGTGCTGGACATCTCCAACCGGCCCTATCTGGTGTTTCAGGCGGACATGCCCCAGCCTATGATCGGAGCCTATGATTCCTGCCTGACGGTGGAGTTTATGCGGGCCGTCGCCATGAACGCCGGGCTGACACTCCATCAGGAGTGCCTGTACGGGGCGAACGCACACCACATCACCGAGGCGCTGTTCAAGTCGCTGGGCCTTGCGCTGAAGGACGCCGTCCGGGTGGAGGGAGAAGGCGTGACCTCCACCAAGGGGGTGCTGTGATGGGCTATACGGCCATCGTGGATTACGGTGTCGGTAATCTGAAGAGCGTAGCCAACGCCATGGCCTATCTCGGGGAGCGGACGCTGATCGCCGGGGATGAAGCGGGGCTTGAAAAGGCGGACGCCATCATCCTGCCCGGCGTCGGGGCTTTCCCGGACGCAGCGGACCGGCTCCGTGCCGCAGGACTGGACGAGGTCATCGTCCGGCAAGCGGAGAAAAAGCCGGTGCTGGGCATCTGCCTTGGGATGCAGCTTTTGTTCGAATGGGGCGAGGAGGTCCGCCGGTGCCGGGGGCTTAGCCTTGTGTCCGGCGGGGTGAAGCGGATCGAGACGGCCTGCAAGCTGCCCCACATCGGTTGGAACAGCCTGACGTTTCAGAACGATTCACCCTTGTTCCGGGGGCTGGACGACGGCGCTTACGTCTATTTCGTGCACTCCTTCTGCGGCGCGGCGGAAAAGCCGGAGCAGGTCATCGCCACGACGGACTACGGAACTACTGTGGTGGCCGCCGTCCAGAGCGGGAACGCCTTCGGCTGCCAGTTCCACCCGGAGAAGAGCGGCGAGACCGGACTTGCCATCCTGAAAAATTTTGCGCAGCTGGGAAAATAAGCGTGCCTTCGCAATGAAACTTTAATACTTTTTGTCTGGTATTGGGTTTTCCTGTATGCTATAATACTGCTCAATCAAATTGCAAATGAATCTCTCAGGAGGCTGATTATGGCTAATTACAGACGCGGAGGGAAGCGGGCGTACCGGGGCAGCTCCGCTTCCAGCGATTCTATGGCGGCCAGAACGGCGGGCCGTATCCTGTTTTTCCCGCTGCTGTTCGTCTACTTGGAGCTTGTGCTCCACCTTTATATGAAAATGAACATGAAATACTTCATGGTGTATTTTGTGTTTGCGCTGGCGGCGGGCTGCCTGTTCAGTGCGGTCACCATGCCTTTCAAGCGCAAGGTGAACCGGGTGCTGTCCAAGGTGTTTGCCGTGCTCATCACGCTGGTATACATTATTGAGCTCATCGCCAAGAAGATATTGCAGTCCTATTATCCCTTCAGCACGCTGGGCCTTGCGGCGGAGAACCATCTGACGGACTACATGGGCGCCATCGTATCCATGGTGGTGCGGAGCATTCCCATCATCATTGTCATGTTCCTGCCGGTGATCTTCCTGTTCGTGCTCGGCAACCGCCTGCTCCTGTTCCCGCGGACAGACGTGCGTTTTGCCGGGGTGGTCGCGGCCATTATGGTGGTGCTCCATCTGCTGGGACTGGGGCTGATCCATCTGCCGTGGAGCGGCGACCTGACCCCCGCCCAGCTCTATCAGCTGGACACCAATCTGGATGATCAGGTGGAGCAGCTGGGCCTTGTGACCATGCTACGGCTGGATCTGAAGCACATGATCGTCCCGGCGGGGAAGGATCTGGATGACGACTTCGGAACGCCCAGCCAGCAGCCGTCGGAAACGCCCTCCGCCGACGTTGCACCCAGTGACGATCCGGAGGCCAGCCCCACGCTGGTCATCGACACCTCGCCCAACGTCATGGATGTGGATCTGGAAGCGGTGGCCGAGAGCACCAGCAACAAGGACATCCAGTGGCTGGCCAAGTATTTCAACAGCAAGACGCCCACCAACAAGAATCAGTACACTGGCATGTTCAAGGGCTACAACGTCATTTTCCTGACGCTGGAGGGCTTCTCCGGCTATGCCATCGACCCGGAGCTGACGCCCACGCTGTATAAGCTGGTCAACGAGGGCTTTGTGTTCAAAAATTTCTATACCGCCCTCCATTACACCAGCACCTCCGGCGGCGAGTGCCAGAATCTGCTGGGTCTGTACCCCAAGGACGGCAACCCGTCCTCCATGAAGCGCACCGGCGTGCTGGGTACCAACTGCTACTTCTCGCTGGCGCAGCAGCTGGGACGTCTGGGCTACACCAATCTGGGCTATCACGGCAATACGGATATGTACGGCCGCTACGCGTCCCACACCAATCTGGGCTACACGTGGAAGCAGTACCAGACCGGCCTTCAGTTGGAGATGAACTCCGACGGCAGCAACTACCTCTGGCCCCAGCGGGACAAGTATGTCATTGATGCCAGCGTGGACGACTACATCAACAGCGATACGCCCTTCAATATCTACTACCTGACCATCAGCGGCCACATGCCCTACAGCAACAACCGGGTGGCGAACCAGTACCGTGATCTGGTGGACGGCCTGCCGTACAGCGATACCACCAAGAACTACGTCGCCACCGTCATCGAGGTGGACCGGGCGCTGGAAGAGCTGCTCACCAAGCTGGAGGAGGCGGGGCAGCTGGACAAGACGCTGATCGTCGCCAGCCCCGACCATGTGCCGTACTTCAACGTGGACACGCTGGAGGAGCTGTCCGGAGAGACATTCGGCTCTTCCGAAGATCTGGAAAACCTCAAGGAGAGCAGCATCAACGTGGACGTCTACAAAAACACCCTCTTCATCTGGTCCGCCAGCATGGAGGAGCCGGTGTATGTGGACAAGGTGTGCTGTCAGGTGGATATTCTGCCCACCGTCTCCAATCTGCTGGGCCTTGAGTACGATTCCCGGATGCTGTCCGGCTCCGACATCCTCTCCGACAGCGAGGGACAGGTTATTTTCCACTCCCGCAGCTGGCTGACGGACAAGGGCTACTACAACCGCTATACGCAGGAATTTACCCCCGCGGCGGGCGTTACCATGACGGCGGAGGAGCAGGAGTCCTATGTGGACTCCATGAAGAAGCAGGTCACCAACAAGCTGTCCTGCACGGAGCTTATCATCGAGAACGATTTCTACGACTACGTATTCAACAAATTCCAGGGGTGACTCTGGCTGACGGAGGGGAACCTTATGATCATTCTGCCCGCCATTGACCTGAAGGACGGGAAGGTCGTGCGCCTGTATCAGGGCGATTTCAGCACGGTCCATCAGGTGGCCGACGACCCGCTGAGCACTGCCCGGGCCTTTTATGACGCCGGTGCCCGGTACATCCACATGGTGGATCTGGACGGCGCGAAGGACGGCGTTCGTCAGAACAGCGCCATCGTGGCGGCCGTGGCAAAGATCGGTCTGCGGGTAGAGCTGGGCGGCGGCATCCGCTCCAAGGACGACCTGCGCGCGGTGTTCGGCATGGGCGTGCGGCGGGCGGTCATCGGCTCAGCGGCGGTGACGGATCCGGAATTTGTCCGTCAGGCGGTGACGGAATACGGCCCGGAGCGCATCGCTGTTGGCATAGACACCAGAGACGGAAAGGTCAAGACCGCCGGCTGGGTGGAGGACTCCGGGTTGGACTATCTCGAATTCGCAAGCCAAATGGCGGCAATCGGTGTAAAGAAAATCATCTTTACAGATATCGCCACGGACGGGACACTGGAAGGCCCGGCCTACGACCGGCTGGCGGCCCTTCAGACGCACGTGAACTGCGATATTATCGCCTCCGGCGGCGTGTCCTGCAGCGAGGACATCGTCCGGCTTCGGGACATGGGCATGTACGGGGCCATCGTCGGCAAGGCCTACTATGCCGGGACGGTGGATCTGGTCCGGGCGGTAGAGGAGGCGGGGGCGCAATGTTAGCCAAACGCATTATTCCCTGTCTGGACGTTCGGGACGGACGGGTAGTCAAGGGCGTCAACTTTGTGAACATCCGGGACGCCGGAGATCCGGTGGAGCTTGCGGCTTACTACTCGGATCAGGGCGCTGACGAGATCGTGTTTCTGGACATCACCGCCACCAGCGACGACCGCAAAACGGTGGCGGATGTGGTGGAGCGGACGGCCAGCCGGGTGTTCGTGCCGTTGACCGTGGGCGGCGGCATCCGGACGCTGGAGGATTTTCAGATTCTGCTGCGGGCCGGAGCGGACAAGATCTCCGTCAATTCCGCTGCCGTCAAGGACCCGACGCTGATCTCCCGGGCGGCGGAGCGGTTCGGTTCACAGTGCGTGGTGCTGGCCATCGATGCGCGGAAGCGGCCGGAGGGCGGCTATGAGGTAGTCATGGCCGGAGGGCGCACGCCCACCGGGTTGGACGCGGTGGAATGGGCGAAGGAGGGCCGGCGCCTTGGCGCGGGGGAGATCCTTTTGACTTCCATGGACGCCGACGGTACAAAGGCCGGGTTCGACATCGAAATGACCCGCGCCGTGACGCAGGCGGTGTCCATCCCGGTCATCGCCTCCGGCGGCTGCGGCAGTCTGGAGCATTTCGCGCAGGTGTTTGAGGAGACCGGCTGCGACGCGGCGCTGGCCGCGTCCCTGTTCCACTTCGGGGAACTGACGGTCCCGCAGGTGAAGGATTATCTGGCGCGGCGGAATATTCCGGTGAGGTGAGCGATATGTTTGATTTGGATGCCCTGTTTCAAAAATCAGAGCTGATTCCGGTGATCATCCAGCATGTTGATACGAAGCAGGTGCTCATGCTGGGCTTTACCAACCGGGAGGCGGTGGAACTGACACTGAAGACAAAGACGGCGTGGTTCTGGAGCCGCAGCCGGCAGATGCTCTGGAACAAGGGGGAATCCTCCGGGAATTTTCTCCACGTGAAGGAGGTTTTTACCGACTGCGACACGGATACCCTGCTGTATCTGTGCCAGCCAGACGGCCCGACTTGCCATACTGGCGCGGTGAGTTGCTTTTTCCGTGAAATTGAGATATAATCCTGAACAGGAGGGAAAAACTATGAACGATACCCTTCAGGCGCTTTACGCGGTGGTGAAGGAGCGCAAGGCCAACCCGCAGGAGGGCTCTTACACCTGCTACCTCTTCGACAAGGGGCTGGATAAGATCCTGAAAAAGGTGGGCGAGGAGAGTGCGGAAACCATCATCGCCGCGAAAAACGACGTTCCGTCCGACACAGTGGGGGAGATCTCCGACCTGATCTATCACCTGATGGTGATGATGGTGGAGAAGAACATCCCGCTGGACGATGTTCTGGCGGAGCTTGACCGCCGGAGTAAGAAAATCGGCAACCTCAAGCAGATGAAGCAGGTCGATAAGGAGACTTGATGATGGAAGATTATAATAAGTACAGCTTTGACAGCGATTATGCCCGCGAAAGCCGGGGGCTGACGCTGAACAGCTATGTGTCCCGGACGTTCCTCTGGATGTTCGCCGGACTGCTGGTCACGTTCCTGACCGGTTATCTGGGCGCAGTCACCGGCGTGATCCTCTACGTGTTCACCATCCCGTACATGTATATCGTGCTGCTGGTGGCGGAGCTTGTGGTGGTGATGGTGCTGTCCGCGCGGGTGCAGAGCCTTTCCGTGGGCGCGGCTCGGGCGCTGTTTTTTGCCTATGCGGTGCTCAACGGCATCGTGTTCTCCACCTATTTCCTGATTTTCGAGATGGGCACCCTGATGCTGGTGTTTGCCATGACGGCGCTGTATTTCGGCGTGTTCGCCCTGTACGGTCACTTCACCAAGCACGACCTTTCCGGGATGCGGCCCTTTATTATCGGCGGGCTGATTTTCCTCATCGTTATGGGCGTCATCTCCATGTTCATCCCCATGGGCGGGGTGGAGCGGCTGATCTGCCTGGGCGGCATTGCGCTGTTCCTGTGCATCACCGCTTATGATACCCAGCGCATTAAGTCCTACTACGCCTATTACGGCGGCGACGCCGAGATGCTCCAGAAGGCGTCCATTTATGCGGCGCTTCAGCTATATCTGGACTTCATCAACCTGTTCCTGTACCTGCTCCGGTTCGTCAACAGGAACAGAAGCTAAGTTATTTTTTCGCGATACGCCCCCTATGCGATCTTTTGCATAGGGGGCGGCGTTCTGTCATGGAGGGATGGGCGTATGCTGATCAAACAAGCACAGGTGCTGGTGGGCAAGTCGTTTGTCCGGGCGGACATTGCCTTTGGCGAGACCATTACCGCCATCGGAACCCTTCCCGATCCGGCGGAACTGGACGGGACGGGCTGCTATGTGGTGCCCGGGTTCGTGGACATCCACACTCATGGGGCCATGGGCTGCGATTTTTCCGACGGACGGCGGCAGGATATGCAGACGCTGGCGGACTATTATGCGTCCTGCGGCGTGACGTCTTATCTGGCCACCACCATGGCGATGGGTGAGGACGAGCTGCTCCGCGCCATGGACGCGGTCGGTGGCTTTTGCCGTCAGGGCGGAGCGAAGTGCGCGGGCGTCCATCTGGAAGGGCCGTTTCTCAGCGCGGGGAAGCGGGGTGCGCAGGCGGCTCGGAACATCCGCCTGCCGGACCGGGCGCTGTTTGATCGGCTGAACGCCGCCTGCGGCGGACAGGTGCGGATGATCACGCTGGCTTGCGAGTGCCCCGGGGCCATGGAGTTCATCCGGTACGCGTCAGAGCAGGCCGTGGTCTCTCTGGGGCATACGGAGTGCACTTACGAGCAGGCCATGGAGGCTTTTTCCTGCGGGGCCAGCCACGTAACTCATATGTTCAACGCCATGGCCGGGTTTCACCACCGGCAGCCCGGACTGATGGCTGCGGCCATGGACGCCGGAGCCAGCGTGGAGTTGATCTGCGACGGCCTGCACGTTCATCCCGCCGCCGTCCGCATGGCGCACCGGCTGTACGGTGAACGGCTGGATCTGATCTCCGACTCCATGCGCTGCGCAGGGCTGTCCGACGGCGAATACACGCTGGGCGGTCAGGCGGTGACGGTACGGGACGGCAGGGCCTGCCTGTCCGGCACAGATACGCTGGCCGGTTCGTCCATCTCTCTGCTGGACGGCGTGCGGAATGCGGTGGCCTTTGATATCCCGCTGGCGGACGCGCTGTACGCCGCGTCCACAGCACCCGCCCGCGCCGCCGGGCTGGATGACGTAGGTGAGCTTCGCCCCGGCCTGCGGGCCGATGTGCTGGTGCTGGATCGTGATCTGGCCCTCAAGACCGTATTTGTGGACGGCGTGCGGCAAATATAAAAAATGAACCTCCGCCCGGAATCCCGGGCGGAGGTTTCTCGTTATTGTATGTAATTTCAGCTGTTTTCTTCCGGCCCGTGGGCGTCCAACGTGACGCTCACGTGAGTGCCCACGTCCGGCAGCTCCCAGCGGTAAAGGGGGCCGTCGGCGCTGACGGTGATGGTGTCGCCCGCATGGTATAATGATGCGTCGTCCACGGGAAGAGTGCAGACGAAAAGGTCGTAGCCGTAGGGGTTCTCCACGCCCATGTTCATGAGGATGGAATCAGATGCGGCCATGATGCTGCCGGGCTTCTGCCCGCTTCCTGTATCCATCACTTCGGCGGTAAAGGTGTAGGGGCTGTGGATCAGCTTCTGGAGCTCGGCGAAGTAGTCGATTTCTTCCTGACAGCTCCATGCGGGGGCGGCGATGGGGTGCTCCGGATCGCCGATGACCTCGTCCGTGTCGCCGTTGGTGGACATGAGCAGTACGCTGTCGGCCAGAAGGGCGTTGATCTGGCTCTGGAAGGCGGCCAGCTCGTCCGGGTCGATGGACATGGGATCGACGTAATCGCCCTCAAAGGAGCCGCTCTGGAACACCAGCGGATGGCCGGAGCCTTCCTCAGTCAGGGAGAACAGCCGGTAGGAATAGCTGGCGTAGCCGCTGGACATGTAGGGCACCCATTGCAGCAGGTACGCGTAGCCGTCGCGCTGGCAGAGGTAATATCCGTTCTGCCCGGCGTGAGCCCGCGCGGCCATGTCATGCCAGCAAATGTCGCCGTTTTCATTCTGCACCAGAAGGCAGCAGGTGTAGCCCGCATCGATGATGCTGAGATTCTCGTCCCTCCCGTCGTGATCGAGGTCCACCTGCCATTGGGCGGCAATACCTGAGATAGGAACCAGCTCGTCCACGAAGGCAAAGCTGCCGGTTTCCCCGTATGCGGTCAGCCCGCGGGCAAAAACGGCGACCCGGCAGCCCACGGGGTATTCGTCGGTAGGCCACTCAAAGGTAAAACGCTTCGCGTTTGCGCCGCCGGGCAGCGGCTTTTCCGGTTCGACCACCAGCGTGTTGTCTTCGCTGGATACCACTACGGCGGTAAAGGACACGGCCACGTCGTCAGAGGGCACGGTGGTGGCGGGGGAGAGGGGATCGCGCTCGGCGGAAGCTACGCCGGGGGTGTCGGCCCGTCCGGTGGTCAGGACTACCGCCGCGGCGGCTGCCGCCACAAGGACGCACACCGTCACCGCCGTCAGCGGCTTTTTGTAGCGGAGGATGGAGCGGATCCGGCTTTTTGTATCTCCCTCGCTGAAGGCCAGCGGACTGATGCCGGGGCGGAACCGCCGCCCGGAGGCCAGCGTCAGCAGAGACTGGCCGTAGTCGATTTTCTGCTCATCACCCAGCGCCCGGAGCACCCGCTGGTCGCAGGCTTCTTCCAGTGCCCGGAGGAAGCAGGGCCAGCACAGCCACAGCAGGGGATTGAACCAGTGGACGGACAGAATGAGCCAGCCCAGCGCCTTCCAGAGGTGGTCTCTGTTGCGGAGATGCTGGCGCTCGTGGGCCAGAATGTGGCCGGTTTCCTGTTCAGTCAGTCCGAAAGTCAGATAAATTTTCGGCCGGAGCAGCCCCGCCACGCAGGGGGAGCAGATCCGGTCGCTGTGCCAGATCTGCGGATCCGCTTCATCCCGGACAGCGAACCGAAGCCGCCGCCGGAGCCGCAGATAGGACAGGACGCCGCAGCCGACCATGATGGTCGTGCCGGTCAGCCAGATCCACGGCAGTACGGCCAGGAGGGCGGAAGACTGCGGGGACGCGGCAGGGCCGAGAGCGGAGATGGCAGAACCTTGCGGGCGGGCCGGAGTGAGGACGTTATCTGGCGGCTCGATGACCGGAACGGCATTGGAGGGCTGGACCACAGGGGCGGCATCTGCCGTCTGCTGCGTCAGGCTGGCCGGGACGAGGTTCAACACTGATACCGGAGAGGACGGAAACCACGGGCAGGTCAGCCGCAGCGCCGCCGCGGCCCACAGCAGCAGAAGTACCGTCTTGGAGCAGCGGCTTCGCCGCAGCAGCAGGAACACCGCGGCGGCCAGAACTGCGGTCAGCGCGCCGTAGAAGCTCATGCGCAGGACGGTGGTGAACAGGGCGGTCATGCATGGCCCTCCTTCCGGCTTGCGTCGATGAGGCGCTGGATCTCGTCGGCCTCCTGCGCGGTCAGCCTGCGGCCCTGCGTGAACGCGGCGATGAAGGCGGGAAGCGAGCCGCCGAAGGCCTTGTCCACTACGTAGCCGCTCTCGAAGATCTGCACCTGTTCCCGGGGAATGAGGGCGGTGACGGTGGAGTCCTCATTTTTCAGGAAGCCCTTGTCCGCCAGCTTTTTCAGGACAGTGTAGGTGGTTGATTTTTTCCAGCCTAGCCGCTCCTGACACAGCCGGACCAGCGCCCCGGAGGACACCGGCGCACTGTCCCACACCACGGACATAAAGCGGTAGTCGCTTTCACACAATTTCAGATCGTTCATATCGCGTCACTCCTCTGGTCTATATTTATCGACTGAAACAAGTCTATAACAACAGACCACGGTTGTCAAGCAATAAATAAGTGCCCCGGATAAATTTTATCCGGGGCGCTGCGTTCAATTCTCCAGCATCTCGACCAGCGGCCACACGTCAATGTCGGACAGTGCTTCCGCCAGCGCGAAAAAGTTTTCGTCCAGATGCTCCACCTCGCGGCTGAACCGCGCCCAAAGCAGGGCCTCGTCCGCGTCGGACAGCGCGCCGCGCTCCCGCAATTCCAGCATGGCCAGATGGTGCAGAGCCGCGCAGGCGGCGGCAGTGACGGCGGCGCGAGGGTACAGGCCGTCGTCGTTCACCGTCTTCGGGTAGTGACGGAATACGAAATATTCAGCCAGACGCTTCAGATGGAGCGGCCATTCCGGCCGGGCGTCGTCATACCGGGCGGCGAGGTCGGCGTAGGATGCGTCGTCCAGCGCCCGCAGTTCCGAGACACGCCGGCGGAGCAGGGTAGGCCATTCGGGCCGCAAGGGGTTCAGATCGGCCAGCGCTTCCAGCAGCCGGGCCGCAAGGGGGCGCAGTGTGGTCAAATTATGCGGAATTTCATCGAATTCCGGCGTTTCCGGCTGAAAATCGTCTGTTTCATCCCAGTCAATGGCATCCTGCGCCGCTTCCGCGTCCCGGAGCAGGGCAGCCAGCCGCCGCCAGAGGGAAGCGCCATCCCGGCTGAGAACCGCAAAAGCCCGCTGGCGGGCGGCAGTGAGAAAGTCCAGCAGTTCGCCGTCCACGCCGTCGAAGGGCTGATCGGCAATGCCGTCGTCCGTTTCCGCGAGGGGGAAGATCCCCCGCTCCAGCACCAGCCGGGCGGCCTCCGGGCAGGACACGGCCTGACACCGCTCGGTGAGACAGCCGTATTCCTCAATGAAGCGGGGATAGGCCCCGCAGTGGCCGCACAGGTGCTCCTCACCCCAATGACGCTGGATGGGGCACAGCCCGTCCCCGTCCAGCAGGGCGCACAGCCCGTCCGGCCGGAGCCGGAAGCACACGTCGCCGTCCTCGTCGGTGACGAGACTTTCGGCGATCTGCCGGCGCAGTCCCTCCGGCGCGGCGGCGTAGTCAGCGATGGCATCGTCGTCCAGCACGATGTCCCAGTCCCGGCAGCAGGTGAGGGGACATGCGCCGCCAGTGCAGCGGAAAGAACTGTAAAACGCGGGTTCACGGGTGATCATCGGGGGCATTCTCCTTTGTCTGCTGGGCTGGCCAGCCCCAGAGGTAATGGAACAGGGCGCGGTGGAACCGGGGCAGGCTGTCCCGGAGCCAGAGCCGCTGGCTGTCCACGATGGCGGCCATGGCAAGGCGCTCGTCCCCGCTCATGGCGTACTGGCTGAATCGGGCCTTCCGGGCCAGCTCCAGCGCGGGTTCCGGTATGCTGCCGCCCCATTTTTGGAGCCGCTCCAGACAGCGGTAGCCGTACAGCACGGCGGCATTGGTATCTTCATCGGCCAGTCGTCCGGCCCGGTAGCGCTTGGGCAGGGCCTGTCCCAGCCAGAGGACGGCGATCGCCGCCGCGGCGGCGGCCAGCGCGGCCAGAATTCTCAGCAGTCCCCGGACAAAGCGGGCAAAGCCGCCGCTGGCAGCGGGGGCCTGGGGTGTGACTGCCTGACTGGCGCTGGGCTCAGCCGAGGGTGCGGTGGAAGGCGTGGGCTCGGCGGATGGGGTCGCCGAGGGCAGGGCGGCGGAGGGTGTGGCCGAGGGGGCGTCGCTCTCGTCCGGCTCCGGCGGGGTGTAGCTGGGGGTGACCTCCACCGGATACCAGCCGAAGCCGTCCAGATAGATCTCCACCCATGCGTGGGCGGCGGAATCCGGGACATTTACCGTCTCGCCGGCGGAGAGGTCCGCCGTAAAGCCGGACACATACCGGGCGGGGATACCCAGCTGACGGAGCAGAAGCACGGCGGTGCTGGCGAAGTGCATACAGTAGCCACGGTGGCTCTCGGTGAGAAAATAGAGGACGAAATCCTCACCATCCGGAACGGCGGGGGTGTTGGGATCGTATTCGCACAGGTCGGCCAGATAGTCGGCCACGGCGTTGGCGGCCAGCGCGGGATTTTGAAGCTGCGGCCAGAGATATTCGTCAAGATAGGGGGAGAGTGCTTCCTCAATGCCGGACAGACTCTCGATATATTCCGCAAATTCCGCCGGGACGTCCAGATAGTGCTCCCGCACAAAATCACGGTACAGGACCTCAGATTTGTAGCTCTCCGGTAGCATCGAACGGGCGTTGTCCAGATCCAAAGTTGGGATGACGGAAAAGGTGTAGCTCGATTCCGACCGCCGTCCGGCCAGAACGCTGTCGTCCACGGGCTGAACGCCCGCGCTTTCCCAGTCCTGCTGGGCCAGATAGTAGGGGGCGTACACGCAGGACGCGGAAGCGCCGACGTTTTCCACCGTGACAGTCCGGGTGTACTGGCCGTAGGCTACATAGGACGAAAACAGCAGGGGAGAGATGTGTTGATAGCCGGTCTCTTCCAGCGCGTCGGTGTATTCGGCGTATTCCGAGGAGCTCAGCGGCTCCCAATGGTTGTTCTCGTAATGGGCCAGCGATGCGCCGCGGAGATAGATCTTTCTGGAAAAATCGCCGCTGACCTTGAGCACCGTCCGGCCGGTATACCGCAGCGGCCCGGCGGACGCAAGGTCGATCTCCTCTGCCGCGCCCACATAAGATGCGGTGTGGAACGGCCCTTTCCACTTGGAAAAGAAAGAAAAATTCCGATTGCCGAAGTCCACCAGAAGCTGCTCTGCCTTCAGCGCCCACTGGGGACGGCTGTACCCCTCCTGCGGAACCGCCAGCGACAGAGCGGCCAGCAGGAGCGCCACACAGGGCAGCACCACCAGCGTCAGCCGTCCCCGGGCGGCGGGGTTGGCCCGGCGGCACAGGTCGGTGAGCAGCATGGCGCACCAGCAGGCGGCCAGCAGCAGGAACGCGGGCCAGTCCGGGTACAGGTCGGCGATGAGTCCGGGCAGCAGAAACGGCATGGTGAGGAGCGGCACGACCCACCACCGCCGCGCCCGCACCACCGCCCAGCCGATGAGCAGGGCCAGCGCGGCCAGCGCCAGCGCCAGAAACAGCGAGACCGCCGTCTGCTCGGCCCATGACAGCGAAACGCCGGAGTCCACGGTGAAGTCCCACGCCATCTGTTGGATGACGAGGTTCGCCGCCCGCTGAAAGGCCAGCTTTGCACCGGTGACGACCTCGGCCCGATGGCGGAAGGCGGTCGCCAGAATGGCGGCCAGCGAGACGGACGCGGCGGCCCAGCGGAACCGGGGCAGCGACCAGATGAGCAGCGCCGCCAGCGCGAACAGGATGGCCAGTTTGGTGAGAAGCCGCCAATCGCAGAAGACGAGATCCGGCGGGATAAAGGAGGCAAGCAGGATCGCTTCGCTGTCCGCGTAGTTATAGAGTGACAAAAAGGAGCGCAGCAGCCCCGGAACGGCGCACAGCAGCAGAAGCAGATCGCCCGCCGGGCGGGCCAGAGCGCTTAGCCGCAGGCCCTGCGTTTTGGTGTTGTTATCCATGACCGCCATCCTCTCCCGGAGCGACGTGGATGCGGAACACCGGCCCTCGCTGGCCGGGCAGAAGGTCGTCCCGCTCGGCGATGGAGGGAGCGCCCGCCGGTGCGGCCCGCTGGGACAAAATCGCCAGCAGGCAGTCCCGCAGATCTTTTTCATCGCAGACGTCCCGGCGGACGGGAGTGCCCTCCGGTGACAGCCAGAGAATGGCGTGGGGCTGCTGCACGGCCAGCATGGCCCGCGAATAGCCGGTCAGCCGGTCCAGCGTCTCGTCCAGCTGCTCTAACGGCTCCCGGTGGTCGAAGGTGATCAGCGGCAGGGGCGTGAGGGTGTCCGCGGGCTCCCGGACGATGAGCTCGTCCCGCTTGGAGGACAGCTTCCAGTGGACGGAGCGCATGGCGTCGCCGGGGCGGTACTCCCGGAGGTCGTAGTCCTCGCCCCGGCCCCGCCGGGCGGCGGTGTCGGCGGCGGGGCGCACACCCTGTCCCTCCGGGATGTGAATGGGGTCGGGGGCGATGGGCACCGGCTCCACCAGAAGGCGCGCTGGTTCCGGCAGGCGGCAGGGCAGGGAGAACAGTCCTAGATAATCCCAAACCCGCGCCCGGGTCACCCGGTACTCCTGCGCGCCGCAGTGGGCGGTGTCCGCGGGGCGGCGCATCGGCTTACGACTGACCACCCCGGCAAAGGCCCGGGATTCTTTCCTGCACGTTCCGGACAGCAGATCCCGGATCTCCAGCCGGACGGTGATCCGGGACAGGGGCAGGCCGGCGCGGTTCCGGGCGGACAGAAGCCAGTTTCCCTCCTGCCCCCGGGGCAGAATGGCGGGCTGGGCGGCCAGCGTCAGGCGGCAGCCGGTCATCCCCGGCAGGCTGAGGATCAGCGATAGGACGGGAAGGAGGAGCACCAGCGCCAGCAGGAAAAATCCCAGATAGTTGTCGTTGGTGATCTGGAACAGCAGCGCCGCGGCCAGAACCAGCGCGTAAACGATCCTGCGGTGGATCATAGCCGTTTCCCGATGCGGGGCGGCCGGACGGAGCGCAGCACGTCCTCGGCGATGCTCCGGGTCAGTTCGCTGCTGCCCGCCGTGCCGGTGGGCAGGATGAGCCGGTGGGCAATGGCGTCCGTCCAGATATACTGCACATCCTCCGGGATGACGAAGTCCCGGCCCCGGAGAAAGGCGGTGGCCCGGCTGAGAGCGGTGACGGCGATGGCGGCCCGGGGGCTGGCTCCCTGAAGAAGCTGGGGATGCTCCCGGGTGGTCTGCACCAGCCGGACGATGTAGCCCAGCAGGTCGTCGTCCACGTAGACGCTGTCCGCCTGCCCCCGGAGTTGGGCAAGCTGCCGGTGGTCCATGATCTGGCACACGTCGTCCAGCGGATTGCCCCGCTGCTTGCGGCGGAGCAGCTCCAGCTCATCCCGGGCAGAGGGGTAGCCGATGGACAGCCGGATGGCGAAGCGGTCCAGTTGGGAGTCGGGCAGGAGCTGGGTGCCGGAGGCCCCCACCGGGTTCTGGGTGGCGATGACGAGAAAGGGATCGGGGATAGCGCGAGTGACGCCGTCCACGGTGATCTGGCCCTCTTCCATGGCCTCCAGCAGGGCGGACTGGGTGCGGCTGGTGGCGCGGTTCAGTTCGTCGGCCAGAAAGAGATTGCACAGCAGCGCGCCAGGCTGGTATTCCATCTGGCCGGTGGCCTTGTTGTAAAGGGTGAAGCCCGTCAGGTCAGAGGGCATCACGTCCGGTGTGAACTGCACCCGGCGGCAGGTCAGGCCCAGCGCCCTGGAGAAGGCAAGGGCCATGGTGGTCTTGCCCACGCCGGGGATGTCCTCCAGTAGAATATGCCCCCGGGCCAGAATGGCCAGCAGGGTGCGGATGATCACGTCATCCTTGCCGACGACGGCTTTTTTGACTTCATTGACCAGATTGGCGGCCAGTTGCTTGTCGTTCATTGGTTCACATCCTCGCAGGGTTACAATTTAAGGGTATTCAAAACAATTATAGCAGATTTTGCGGTAATTGAACATAGAAAAATTTTTATCCCGTCCCTATTGCAAAAGTCCCAGCGGTCTGGTAATATTTATGGCTGAGAGTTAGCGAGAGCTAACCAAGACTGTACGGGACATGCAGCTGAAGGAGAGAGAAAACAGAGGAAAGGAAGCTGCAAGTTTGAAAAGAAGAATCATTGCGTTTTTGACGGCGGCATTGCTGATGTTTCCGTCAAACCTGGCAGCCGCGGCAGCGGCCGAAGTGCAGGAACCTCCCCGTGAGCCTGTGTCTTCGACCGGTGCGCGGGTGGAGCAGATCAAGAGCTCTGACGGTCTGACCACCTATGAGCCGGAGGTCACCTACGAGCCGGACGATTACGTCACCGTGATCGTCGAGTTGGAGGCCGCGCCTGTGCTGCATACCGTTGACGGCGCGGTGAACACCGTCAACAAGAGCGCGCTGCTCTCCCAGCAGAAGGCGGTGCAGAGCAAGATTTCCCGGCAGGTGCTGGGCGGCGCGGCCCTTGAGGTCATGGACAGCTACAGCGTCGTGGTCAACGGCTTCTCCACCAAGGTGCCCTTTGGCAAGCTGGACGAGATCCGCGCGCTGTCCGGCGTCGCCAACGCCTATGTAGCGCCGGAGTTCAAGGTCGCGCCTGACATGACCGCGTCCATGACGACCTTCGGCGGGCTGGAGAATTCCTCCGGCTATCGCGGCGAGGGCATGGTCATCGCCATCGTGGACAGCGGTCTGGAGATCACCCATTCCGTGTTCAAGGATGCCCCCAACTCGCCCGCGCTGACGCAGACAAAGGTGGCTGAAGCCGTGGCGAAGTACGATCTGGCCGCGGAGGGCAAGATGGCCGGCGTGACCGCCAATCAGCTCTACCGCACCGCAAAGGTGCCCTTTGCCTTCGACTACGCTGACAACGACCTGGACGTCAATCCCGGCAGCGCCGGTGACCACGGCGTACACGTCGCGGGCATCGCCGCGGCCAACGAGGGAATCGCGGCAGATGTGGTGGGCGTTGCGCCCCAGGCCCAGATCCTGGCCATGAAGGTGTTCAGCTCCAGCGGCAGCAACGGCGCTACCTGGGACGACATCCTAGCCGCCATGGAGGACGCTGTCCGTCTGGGTGCCGACGTCATCAACCTGAGCCTCGGCGCCACATGCGGCTACAGCTCTCCCGAAGGGGATGAGGGCGTTATCAGCACGCTGGCGACCGTGGTGAACGCAGGCGTTCTGCTCTCCGTCGCCGCGGGCAACGAGTACAGCTCCGCCCTTGGCACCCGGATCGGCAAGGGCCATGCCCTGACCGCCAACCCGGACTATGGCACGGTAGCCAGTCCCGCCAGCTACGGCGCGTCTCTCGCTGTGGCCAGCGTAGAGAAGGCCGCCACGATCCAGTCTTCCTACTTCACCGTGGGCGATCGGAAGATCGCCTATCAGGATACGGCGGAGGAGGACGATGTGACCGGTCTGCCCGCGGACGCGGTGACCTTCAAGTCTCTGGGCGCGTCTGAGCGGCAGTTCGTTTCCGTTCCCGGCAGCGGCGCGGCGGCGGATTACGAGGGGCTGGACGTGACGGGCAAGATCGTTCTGGTCTCCCGCGGTTCCATCACCTACGAGGCGAAGCGCGCCGCGGCCAAGAGCGCGGGCGCAGCCGGTATGATCGTGTACAACAATGAGCCGGGTATGCTCTATATGCAGTTTGACAACTACGATCTGCCCTCCGCGTTCATCTCCATGGTGGACGGCAAGTACCTTGCCGCTCTCGCCGAAAGTGAGCAGAAGCTGACCATTTCCATGAGCCGCGGCGAGGTGGACAACCCCACCGACGGCGAGATGTCCGACTTCTCCTCCTGGGGCGTCACCCCGGAGCTGACCCTCAAACCTGACATCACTGCCCCCGGCGGCAACATCAAGTCCGCCACCGTGAACAACGGCTACACTACGAAGAGCGGTACCTCCATGGCCACGCCCTATGTTTCCGGCGCCATGGCCGTGGTAAAGCAGTACCTGAAGGCCCAGCACGCCGGTGAGGCGGATGACGCGCAGGCGCTGGCTTCGCTGACTGAGAACCTGCTGATGAGCACCGCCGACGTGCTCTACGTGGGCACGGCGCCCTTCTCCCCGAGAAAGCAGGGCGCGGGCTGCGTGGCCATCGCGGCTGCGGTCAGCAGTCCGGCGTACCTTACCGCCGTGGGCGGCGGCCGCCCGAAAATTGCGCTGGGCGACGATGTGGGCCGGAAAGGCGTTTACACCTTCTCCTTTGAGGTACATAACTACTCCGATTCCGCCGTGACCTATACCGTCGGCGGCACCGTGCAGACCGACGGCGCGGAAGTCACCGGCCAGATCGGCGGCGTGGACGTCTGGCAGACCACCGAACAGCCTTACCACCTGTCCGGCACGGTCTCGGCGGACAGCTCCACCGTCTCCGTCGCGGCGGGGGAGACCAAGACGGTCAGCGTTACCGTTACGCTGTCTGACGCCGACAAGACCTATCTGAATACCCGTTTTGAGAACGGTATGTACGTGGAGGGCTTTGTCACTCTGACGCCGGAGAGCGGCGCGGTGCTGTCCCTGCCCTACATGGGCTTCTACGGCGACTGGACCGAGGCTCCCGTGGTGGACGCCACCGACTACCCTGCGGTGGTCGACGACGGGGACAACTGGGCGCAGGCCGATGTCAACACCGCCGGCGTCAGTTCCCTTGAGGGCACAATCAACACCTATCTGGGCGATAATCCCTATCACCCCGGCGAGGTGGAGTATCTCGCGGACCGCAACGCCATTTCCCCGAACGGCGACGACTACCTCGATACCCTGAGCTTCGTGTATACCGGCCTGCTGCGCAACGCCCGCACCGTGACGTACACCATCACCGACGCGGCGGACTCCAGCAAGGTCTACTACACCAAGACTGTGGACTACGAGATCAAGTCCGTATACAGCTCCAACTACTATCAGATCATCCCCTGCGGCGTGGAGAGCTACAACAAGTTCGACCCGTGGGACGGCTCCTATCGCGGCATCAAGCTCAAGAACGACGACAAAGCGGTCGTCACCATTGAGTGCACGCTGCCCTACAGTGAGCATGAGGTGAAAAACGACCGCCTGTCCTGGTCCTTCCCCATCACCATCGATCTGGAGGAGCCAGAGGCGAAGAACATCACCGTCACCGAGGAGGACGGCAAGTACTACGTTGACCTGACGGTGACGGACAACCAGTACGTCTCCAACGTGACCATCACCAACAACGCCGAAAGCAAGGAGTTGGCCAGCTACGCCGTCGCGGAGACCACCCGCGGCGCGGAGACGGTGCTCCGGTGCGACGTCACCGGCTTCGGCGAGAACCTCAAGATCGTGGTCAACGACTACGCCTGCAACCGTAAGGTCTATCAGGTCAAGGCGGAGGGCAACACGGACAACTCCGAGGTCATCGTCCCCACCAAATCCGTCTTCAAGCAGGACTTCGAGGGCGACACATTCCCGCCCAAGGGCTGGAATGTCAAGTCCACCAACAGCAGCAAGACCTGGTATCATGGCTCCGACTACGGCTCCAAGATGGCCATGTGCGACCACTCTGACACGGAGCAGCAGGACGAGTGGCTCATTTCTCCCGCCGTGGATCTGAGCCAGCAGGAGACGAAGGCGGGCATCGTCTTTGACTTCTACACCACGTTCTATTTCAGCGTCCAGCACCACTACCACAACCTTCTGGTCAAGGCGTCCACCGACGGCGAGAACTGGGAGACGATCTGGCAGCTCTGGGACTGGAACAAAAACGACGAATTCAACGCATGGGTGAAAACTCAGGCCAAGGTCACCATCCCCGACAAGTATCAGGATGCGGAGAATGTGCAGTTCGCGTTCGTCTATCAGGGCAAGAACGGCTCCGGCCTGTGGATCGACAACATCAACCTGTACGTTGAGGACCCCAGCATGATCCACACCATCACCGCCAGCGCAAGCGAGGGCGGCATCATCGATCCCTCCGGCAGCGTCACCGTGATGGACGGCAAGAGCCGTACCTTTACCATCACGCCGGAGGACAAACACTACATCGCTGACGTGAAGGTGGACGGCGTATCCGTCGGTACGCCCAGCACCTACACCTTCAGCAAGGTGACGGCGGATCACACCATCGACGTCACCTTCGGCGGCTCCGATTCCGGACAGCTGCTCATTGATGAGAACTTTGAAGATGGCGCGCTGCCCGAGGGTTGGGTCATCAGCAAGACCAACAGCGGAGGATACTATAACTGGCGCGTGTCCCAGTATCTGAGCAAGCATTGGGGCCTGTATATAAGCGCCGATGAGTATGATTCTGATTTCTCTAATTCCGGCGCGGGTCAGGATGAGCGCATTGTTTTCGCGGCGCAGGATTTGGCCGGTGCGACGGCCAATCTGGCCTTCCAGTTCTCCGCCAACAAGACAAGGCTGGAAAACGGGAAAACCGTCTGTACGCTGGAAGCGTCCACCGACAACGGCGCCACGTGGACAGAGATCTGGAACGCGAAGGATGTTGTGGGCCAGCTCACCAGCGGAGTGCTGAACAGTGCGTCCTCTTCGATCGGCACAGCCAATGTCTCCGTTGCGGTTCCCGAGGCAATGCTGGCCGACGGCGTGCTGTTCTCGTTTCATTACACGTTTCCGAAGTACGCGACGACGGGCACTATCGTATTCATTGACAACATTCAGCTTCTGGCTGAAAAGACCTCCGCCGGTGACAGCGAGCTGATCCTCGAGCAGGACTTCAACGATTGCGAAGTCGGCAGCACCCTGCCGGATGGCTGGACCCGGAAGAATAAGAACAGTTCTGACACATGGAAAATTTCCAAGCTGGGCGATACGCTGGCCGCCAGCTGCTCCGCCGACACGGATTCTGAGGGCGACTATTGGAGCGGCGATGAGTATGGCGCGGGTCAGGACGAATTTCTGATCAGCCCGGCGCTGAACCTTGCGGGCAAGACCGCCACTATGACCTTCGAGTTCAGCGGTCAGAAGAATAGTCTCAGCAAGACTGTTGTAAGCAATAAGACCACGGCTACGCTGGAAGCCAGCCTTGACGGCGGCAAGACGTGGACGGAAATCTGGAACGCCGCGGATGGATCGGATCAGCTCGTGTCCGGCGTTCACAGCAGTTATGTTGCTTCCGCTGATTTCACCGTTGAGATCCCCGAGGACTTCCTGCAGGACGGTGTGCAGTTCGCCTTCCGCTATCAGACCAAGTTCGGGAATACCGGCGGCTGCACGGTTTACGTGGACAATATCAAAATATTTGCCGCGGGCGGAAGCCAGCCCCAGCCTCCCGTGGAGGAGACCGTCACCATCACTGCTTCCGCCGGTCAGGGCGGCACCATCACCCCCAGCGGTACAGTCACGGTGACGAAAGGCGAGAACCAGACCACCTTTGCCATCGCGCCCTCTGAGGGCTACGAGATCGAGGACGTACTGGTGAACGGCCAGTCCGTCGGCGCGGTCGAGACTTATACCTTCGCGAATATCACGGAAAATCAGACCATCGCGGCCTTCTTCAAGACTTTGCCCGAGATCCTGCCCACCAGCATCCACGAAGACTTCAACACCGGTTTTCTGCCCGAGGGTTGGACCACCGATGGTCTGAGCAAGTACTATGAGACCTGGAAGATCGCAAGATCTGAGCAGCTGAACAACAGCAATGTTGCCGTCTGCACGCAGAACTTCATGGGTATGGCCGGGAGCCAGAACGAGTACCTCATCCTGCCGCGCATCCAGATGCAGAGCAATATGCTCCTCACCTTCGATTTCGCGGCGGCTTACAGCGAGGTCATGACCGGGGCCATCAAGTTCACCGTCAAGGCGACCGTCAACAACGGCCAGAGCTGGACGGAGATCTGGAACGCGCAGACAGTCCTCTCCGCTGTGAGCGAGGATGATGCGGACGAGTACGTCACCGGCAAGGGCAGCGTGTCCATTCCCGCGGCCTACTGCACCGCGGAAGCCCGCTTTGCCTTCGTTTTTGAGTCCGCCTCTCTCGGCAAGGGCTCTGTGGAGGTGGACAACGTGGTGCTCGACGCGGGCGGCGCTGTCGATCCTACGCTGTACGGCATCACCATCGCGGCCATGACCAACGGTACTGTCACCGCAGACAGGAGCGTCGCGGCGGCAGGGGAGACCGTCACCCTGACCGTGACCCCCGCCGCGGGCTATCACCTCAAGGAAGGCTCTCTCAAGGCCAACGACGAGGTGATCTCCGGCAATACCTTCATTATGCCCGCGCGGGCCGTCACCGTAACGGCCCTCTTTGAGCAGGACGCCGTCACGCCCACCGTCGGCGAGTACAAGGACGGCACCTACGAGGGTACCGCGCAGGGCAAGATCGGCCCGGTGACCGTCCGTGTCACCGTTGAAAACGGCTTTATTACCTCCGTCGAGGTTCTGGAGCAGAAGGAAACCAAGACCTACTGGGAAATGGCTGTCGAGATCATCAAACGCATCATCGGCATCGGCAACGATACCGATCTGGACGCCGTGGATACGGTCACGGAGGCGACGAAGTCCAGCGAAGCCATCAAGGAAGCCGTCAAGAACGCGCTGCACGGCGCAATCCGCGACGACTCCGGCATTTTCGACTCCGGCAACGGCACGGAGCAGTCCCCCTATCTTATCTGCACCGTGGCGCAGCTTCAGGCATTTGCCGCCGCTGTCAACGCGGGCACCGACTATGCCGGTAAGTTTGTCGCCCTTGGCGCGAACATCAATATGACCGGCGAGACCTTTACGCCCATCGGCTATACCGAGCACAGCAGAAACATCGGCTTTGCCGGTACTTTCGATGGCCGCGGCTATGCCGTGACCCACATCACCTGTGGCACCGGCTCCGCTCCCGCGCGGTATGAGTCCACCGGCTTCTTTGGCGTTGTGGCCCGGGGCGGCGTGGTCAAGAACCTCAACGTGGGTATCGACAAGTTCTATAACGACTACAGCGTTGAGGATGGCATCATCTGCGCCGGCGGCATCGCGGGTGTGCTGGAAAGCGGCGCGCTCATCGATCACTGCTCCGTCAGCGGTGGGGATCAGACCTTCTCCATCAACAGCGGCAAGACCGCCGCCATCGGCGGCCTTGTGGGCCGCATGATGTACGGCAGCTCCGTTTCCAACAGCTGGAGTGATGTGGGCCTGAGCTACGGGACGACGGCTCTCTCTGCGGTCGTGGTCTCCATGGGCGGCATCTGCGGCAAGCAGGAACAGGGCAGCCTGATCGCCAACTGCGCCTCCTTCGGCACTGTGCCCGGTATGATCGGGACGGGTACCCTCCGGGTGGGTGGCCTTGTGGGCTGCTCCAACGGCGCAGTCTACAACTGCTACACCAACAGCAAGACCAAGGCGAACATCCTGCTGGATGACGCTAGCACGGCCATCGGTTTTCTGGTCGGCTCCACCGAGTCCGGCTGTGCGCTTTATCAGTGCTACTATGACAAAAACGCCGACCAGCTCAGCAACGTCGATCTGGCGGGTGATCCATCCGAGGGCAAGACCGAGCGCCGTCAGGTCACCGGTTGGGACAATGGCTCCGCTGTCAAGATCGATGAGACCTACACGGTGGCAAAGACCGCGTCTGAGCTTGCGTCCAGCGCCTTTGCGTCCGTGCTGAACGACAACCGCAAAAACACCTACAAAACCGCGGCCAGCACTTACTTCAAGTCGCTGAAAGTACTGGACAGCGATGTGAGCATCTTTGAGGACCGCTGCGATAACGGGTTCCTCCAGTGGGCGCTGACCGGTGACCGGGTCCTGTTCGGCGACATCGCCGTCGTCACCTATGACATCACCTTCGTGGAACTGCTGGCGCAGCAGAACGTGCCCTTCGGCACGGCCAAGGGCGATATCGTTCTTCCCGCCGCAGTGGAGGTCACGCTGGACAACAACACGACGCGGACGCTCTCCGTCGTGTGGAGCTGTGATAACTACAACGGCCAGAAGGCTGGCAGCTACACCTTTACCGGTACCCTGGTCCTGGCCGACGGCATCACCAACACCCGGAACTTCATGGCCTATGTTGTTGTAAACGTCGGGGAAGAGGAGACCGGTACGCACAGCATCACCGCCGTTTCGCCTGTGGCGGGCCGGACGGTCCCCGTCGGCACGGCGCAGAGCGGCATCTCTTTGCCCGAGACGGTGGAGGTCACTTTGGATGACAACACGAAGCGGAATGTTTCCGTTGTGTGGAGCTGTGACAGCTACGACGGCCAGACCGCCGGAAGCTACATCTTTACCGGCACCCTGATTCTGCCCGATGGCATCACCAATCCTAACGGTCTCACCGCGTCCGTGGTCGTCACGGTGGCGGACAGCCAGACCAAGGCCTACTCCCTCACCGTCATCGGCGGCACCGGCAGCGGCACTTACGCCGCCGGCGATCTGGTCTGGGCCGCGGCGGTGGCTCCCTCTACCGGCAAGGTGTTCACCGGCTGGACCGCCGTGGGCATCACGCTGTTCAACGCCAGCGAGCCTTCACTGACCTTCATCATGCCGGACAATGATGTGATCCTTGTTGCCCACTGGGAGAACGCGTCCTCCGGCGGCGGCCAGACCGGCGGCCAGCCGTCCACCGGGAATCCCACCGGGACTTACAAAGTCAGTGTGGAGCCCGCCGTCAACGGCAAAGTCAGCGCCGACAAGACCAGCGCCGAAGAGGGCGCGAAGGTCGCGCTGACCGTGATGCCTGATGTGGGCTATGCCCTTCGTGGACTGACCATCAGTGACACCAACGGCAAAAAGATCTTCTTCTCCATGGAAAACGGCAAGTACACCTTCACCATGCCCGCGTCCGATGTCACCGTCAAGGCGGTATTCGCCAAGAACAGCAGCAACTCCTTCAGCGATGTTGCCGAGGGCGACTACTTCTATGACGCAGTCAAGTGGGCGGTGGAAAACGGTGTTACCAACGGCACGGGCGGCACGGCCTTCAGCCCGGATATGCCCTGCACCCGCGCGCAGATCGTCACGTTCCTGTGGCGCGCCGCCGGAAGCCCGGCTCCCAAGAGCAGCGTGAACCCCTTCGCTGACGTCAGCTACGGCGCATACTATTACAGCGCTGTGCTCTGGGCGGTGGAGAACGGCATCACCAAGGGCACCACGGACACCACCTTCTCCCCGGACGCGGTATGCTCCCGTGGGGAAAGCGTGACCTTCATTTACCGTGACATTCAGCGGAACGGCGGCGGCTTCACCGGCGCGTGGATGTTCCACGTCCCGTTCACCGACGTCCCCGACTGGGCCTTTGAGGCCGTGGCGTGGTGCTACATGACGGGCATCACCAAAGGCACGGGCAAGACGACCTTCTCCGTCAATGCGGACTGCACCCGCGGACAGATCGTCACCCTGCTCTATCGCGCCTATCAGGATAACTGACCGGCCATACCGGCTCTGACGGTATCGTAAAAAAATCCCCTCTGTCTCCAAAGAGACAGAGGGGATTTTTGCATCCGGTGAAGATCGACATGCAGAGACGGAATGAAATCTCGGCGGCTGTCTGGCACTTGACAATGAAAAAGAAATGCTTATAATAAGAAACGTAAGTTGCGTAACGTATGTTTCTTTTTGTGGAGGGATGACAGTGCCGCCGAAATTCATGTTTACAAAAAAGGAGATCGTTGCCGCCGCGCTGAATATCGTCAGGAGCGCCGGGATGTCCGGTCTGACGGCCCGGACGCTGGCGGCGGAGCTTGGCTGCTCGGTCAAGCCCATTTTCGGTCTGTTCCGGAGCATGGAGGAGGTCCAGCAGGAGGTCCTTGCCGCTGCCAATGAGCTCTATCAAGGGGCCATTCAGACGGGGATGAGCAGCGGGAAATACCCGCCCTACAAGGCCAGCGGCATGGCGTATATCGGCTTTGCCCGGGAGGAGCGGGAGCTGTTCAAGCTGCTGTTCATGCGGGACCGGAGCGGCGAGCGTATCGAGGAGGACCGGGAGTCCATCCGGCTGCTGCTGGAGCTGCTCCAAAAGAATTTAGGCGTCAGCGAGGACGATGCCTACCTGTTCCATCTGGAAATGTGGGTGTATGTCCACGGCATCGCCACCATGATCGCGACCTCTTATCTGGACTGGGACGATGAATTTGTCAGCAGGGTGCTCACGGATGCCTACATCGGGCTGAAATACCGCTATCAGGAGGGATTGGATCATGCCAGCCATTGAAACCGAGAAGCTGAGAAAGGAATACAAGGACATTACGGCGGTGGACGGCTTCGACCTGCGGGTGGAGCAGGGGGAGTTGTTTGCTCTGCTGGGCGTCAACGGCGCGGGAAAGACCACCACCATCAAAATGCTGTCCTGCCTGTGCCGCCCCACATCCGGCGACGCACACCTGAACGGGAAGAGCATCGTCCACGACGCGGCGGCGGTCAAGGCTATCATCGGCGTGTCTCCGCAGGAGACGGCGGTGGCGCCCAACCTGACCGTAAAGGAAAATCTGGAACTGATGTGCGGTGTACACGGTTTTTCCCGAGAAAAGCAGACGGAAAAAATGGCGGAGCTATCCGGGCAGTTTGGGTTGGATAGCGTTCTGAAGAAAAAAGCCGGGAAGCTGTCCGGCGGCTGGCAGCGCAGGCTCAGTATCGCCATGGCGCTCATCAGCGAGCCGCAGATACTCTTTCTGGACGAGCCGACGCTGGGTCTTGACGTGCTGGCGCGGAGCGACCTCTGGGACTCCATCCGCGCCCTGAAAGGGAAAATCACCATCGTACTGACCACCCATTACATGGAGGAGGCGGAAGCCCTCTCCGACCGCATCGGCATCATGAAGGGCGGGAAGCTGCTCATGGTGGGAACGGCGGAGGAGCTGAAGCGCGCGGCGGGGAAGGACAAATTTGAAGAGGCATTCGTCGCCATCGTGAAGGGGGAGACCATATGAGACTGCTTGCCTTTTCCGGCCGGACGGCAAAGGAGATTCTGCGGGACCCGCTGAATCTGGGGTTTGGCATCGGCTTTCCGGTGGTTTTGCTGCTGCTTTTGTCCGCCATTCAGGCCAATGTCCCGGTGAGCCTGTTTGAGATTCAACACCTTGCCCCCGGCATCACCGTGTTCGGCCTTGCGTTTCTGACGCTCTTTTCCGCGACGCTGATCGCAAAGGATCGGGAGAGCGCCTTTTTGGCGAGACTTTACACCACGCCGCTGACGGCGGCGGATTTCATTCTGGGCTATCTGCTGCCCATTCTGCCCATCGCGCTGGCCCAGAGTGTCATCTGCTACGCCGTAGCCGCCGTTCTGGGGCTGCGTATCACGGTAAACGTCCTGTATGCGGTGCTGCTCATGCTGCCAGTCTCGCTGTTTTTCATCGCCGTGGGACTGCTGTGCGGCAGCATGTTGAACGTCAAGCAGGTGGGCGGCGTTTGCGGCGCGCTGTTCACCAACCTGTCCGCGTGGCTGTCCGGCACGTGGTTCGATCTGAAGCTGGTGGGCGGGGCGTTCAAAAAGATTGCCTACGCGCTGCCCTTTGTCCATGCGGTGGAGCTGGAACGGGCCGCGCTGAACGGGATTTTTTCTGATATTTTGCCGAACCTCATCTGGGTGCTCTGCTATGCCGCCGTGGCCGCGGCCCTTGCTGTCTGGCTGTTTCTGCGGCAGATGAAGCGGCGGTAGAAACAGCAAACCAACCCCCGCATGGCCTGCTTGAGGGCCATGCGGGGGTTCTTTGTTTTGCCGCTGCTTCTTCCGGCTTTCCTGCGCATATTCGGATACCGGAAAGCATACCGGAATAAGCCCGGAGATTTGCGCAAATGTCAAGTAAATTGTGCGAAAAAGATAGAATAATTTTTTGAGGGCTCATGCGGCGCGGTCAAAAGCGAGCTCGAACGCTTGCGCCGAGGACATAAAGCCGAGTATTTCTCGCGGGTAGTTGTTGAGCCACGTCTCGACGCGCTTCACTTCCGCCGCCGTCACCTTGTCGAAGTCCGTCCCTTTCGGGAACTGCCGCCGTATCATGCGGTTAATGTTCTCATTCGTGCCGCGCTCACAAGAGCTATACGCATGGCAGTAATAGACCGTCGTCCGCTTTGCATCCTTGCGCCGGGCGCTCCGCTCGATGCCGTCAGCATCCGCGAACTCGGAGCCATTGTCTACGGTTATCGTTTTGAATATCCGATAGAACGCCGCACCATAAAGGCGCTCGAGGCGGTCTAATGCCGCGACGACCGTCTCGGCGCGCCCGTCCTTAATGCGGATAATGATTTCCCGCCGCGTGACGCGCTCGGAGAGGACGAGGAGGCGGGCTTTCGTCCGCTTCTTTCCGACGACGGTATCCATTTCCCAATGTCCCGGCTCCTGCCGCTCGTTGATATACTCCGGCCTCTGCTCTATGCTCGTGCCGCTGGATGCCCGAGCCTGTTTCTTGCGGATTGTTCTATGCTTCTTTTTGCGGTCGCCCTTTTCCGGGAGGTCTTGATTTGTGAGCGTGAGGAAAACGCCGTCCTCGACGTATTTATAAATCGTCGCACGGCAAAAGGTTATTCCGAAGTGTTTATATTTTTCCTGCTTGAGTAGAGCGCACACCGCCGCCGGGGAATAGTCCTCGTTTCCGATTTTGTCCTCGATAAACTGCGCGGCGGCGTGATTTTTCCCAATCTTGAGCGGAGCGCCTTTCGCGGCGAGCCCCTCTTGATAGCGCGCCTCGGCCTTTTCCGGGCTATACCGCTCCTCGGTCGTATAATCGGAGTTTAGATGCTCATACGTCCCGCGCTTGAGCTCGCGGTAAACGGTGCTGATATGTACGCCCAGCTCCTCGGCGATTTCCTTTTTTGAGTGTCCATGCTTGAGCATCGTCTCGAGCATGCCTCACGGTCAGAGGCGAAGCCGCGCCCGCGCTCCTCCATTGTGCCGGAGACGGCCTCCGCGACGGCGGCTTGCAAGTTTGCCATAAGCCGGACTCTCGAACTCGTTTCGCTCATTGTGTTACTCCTCCTTTATTTCCCCGCCTCGATAGCTCGGAGCGGACTTTCGTCGCTCATACCTCGCATGAGAGCACTCATTTTGATCTGACGAAAGTAGAAAATTCGGTTGAAATAATACTGTGTAAAGAGAAAACCGTCCTCGAGCCTTACCTCGTACCCGAGTTCTCCCGTGAAAAAGTTGCTCAAAGCCGCGTATCGCGTTTCGAGGCACTCGAGAGCTTTCAACTTATCCGCCGGGCTCAAATTGCCTTTTCCTTTTGAGATTTCCGCCGCCTCCGCCGCGTACTTTTGGAACTTGTCGAGGAACTCCGTAAAGATTTCCTCCGCCGTATCGAGATGCTTTGTGTTCTTGATTTTCAACATGGTATGAGTAACCTCCGTTTCTTTATTGAGCCGCTTTCCGACGGCCTCTATTTCGGTACGACCGATTTACTCGAGCCTCCGCTACCGCCGCGCTATACCCTTGACGAAAGCGGGAGTCCGTTTCCCCGGTCTTGCCTCGCTCGAGCTCGCGGTATATGGTCGCTTGGCACTTGCCGACACGCTCGGCAATCTCGCCCGGCTTTGCGCCCTTTGCGTACATTTCCTCGATAATCCGCCGCTCCTCGAGCTTTAAGCACTCGTATTTCATAGCCTCGCCTCCGTTTCTGCGTAAAAAAATAAGTGCGTCGGAGCTTATTAGCTCTTTCGCACTTAATGATAAACGCCACAAAGCCCGGAGATTTGACAGTCTGCTCTTGTGCGGCGGCGCAAAAGGTGATATAATTTTTATTCAGGCATAAAATCAGAGAGAACGAACTTGTATGAGGAGTTTTGCGATATGAAGATCGTTGTTTTGGCCGGCGGACTGAGTCCGGAGCGCAATGTCTCCCTGTCCAGTGGCACCATGGTGTGCCAGGCGCTACGGGATCGCGGGCATCAGGCGGCCTTTGTGGATATGTTTTTCGGGACCGAGCGCTACGGCGGTGCGGCGGCGGAGCTGTTTACCGCTCCGCTGCCCGACGAGATCCGGAAGGTGAGCCGTCAGGCGCCGGATCTGGCCGCGGTGCGGGCCTCCCGCCGCTCCGGCGGGGACAGTATGTTCGGCCCGAACGTGCTGGAGCTGTGCGCCAGCGCCGACGTGGTGTTTCTGGCGCTGCACGGCTCCTGCGGCGAGGACGGACGGGTGCAGGCCGCCCTTGATCTGCTGGGCGTGCCGTACACCGGCTCAGGCTATCTGGGCAGCGCCATCGCCATGGATAAGGACCTGACTAAGCGGATGGTGGCCCCTCTCGGCGTGGTGACGCCCAAGTGGGAGACGATCCGGTATCAGGAAGCGGATATTCCTGCTCTCACCGCCCGGCTGGAGCTGCCCTGCGTGGTCAAGCCGGTGGACTCCGGCTCGTCCATCGGCGTTGCCATCGCGAAAAACAGGGAAGAGGTGGACGCAGCTCTGCGCACCGGCCTTGCGCTGGGCGGCCACTGCGTCGTGGAGCAGTACATCTCCGGTCGGGAAATTCAGGTTGGTATTCTGGAGGACCGGGCGCTGCCGTCCATTGAGATCATCCCCAAAGAGGGCTTTTACGACTATGAGAACAAATATCAGCCCGGCGCGGCGGAGGAGATCTGCCCGGCCCCCATTCCCACGGAATGGGAAAAGCGGCTGGGGGACGCGGCACTGACGGTGTTCCGGGCGCTGGGCCTCGCGGTGTACTCCCGGGCGGATTTTATTGTCACAGAGGACGGTACGCCGTGGTTTCTGGAAATCAACACTCTCCCCGGCATGACGCCCACCAGCCTTATGCCCCAGGAGGCCGCCGCCGTGGGCATCGGCTACGGCGAGCTGTGCGAGCGCATCATTGAAGCATCCCTGAAGGCGCGCGGAAAAAACTGAGACAGTATGTATATAGAAACTCATCGCATGATCATCCGTGATTTCGCGCCTGAGGATGCCGCTGATCTGTATGACATCCTCGGCGATGATGAAACCATGGAAAACTGCGAACCGGCATATGACTTTGGAAAAACAAAAAATTTTCTGATTTCATTCTGTATCAGCCGGAAAGGCGCTGCTGCGGCAGTTCATAAGAAAAGCGGAAAAATGATAGGCTACATCCTGTTTAACCAGATCGCTGATGGCGTATATGAAATGGGATGGATATATAACCGCGGCTTTTGGCGGCAGGGATACGCGTACGAATCCTGTAAAGCGGTAATCGATCACGCCTTTGATGAATTGAATGCGCATAAGGTTTTTGCGGAGTCGATCGATACTTTGAGATCGGTAAGTCTGATGAAAAAGCTGGGAATGCGGCTTGAGGGCATTCAGCGCAGTCAGACCAGAGACATTCATGGTCATTGGGCCGACCTGTATTTTTATGGTCTGCTGAAGGATGATTGTGGGAAACTATAATCGAGGGCAAGAAGAACGGCATGTATTGATTTTTCTTTGAATTCAACTATCGAAATATCGGGCAGCACAGTATACCCGGCAACGAGAGAAATTTGAACTGGGCGGCGGACAGTCTGGCTGCCCCGAAGGAGTTTGCAAGCTATGGAACCCATCACACTGAGACAGCTTCTGGACGCCGTGGACGGCACGCTGCTGGGCGATTTTGCCGACCTCGACGCCGCGATCACCGCCGTGGACACAGACAGCCGGAACATGCACCCCGGCAGCCTGTTCATCCCGCTGGAGGGGGAGCGGTTCGACGGCCACTCCTTTATCCCCGCGGCGCTGGAGACCGGCGCGGCGGGCTGCCTCACTGCCCGGCCCCGGGAGAGCTATCGGCCGGATAAATTCTACGTCAAGGTGCGCTCTACCCAGCGGGCGCTGCGGGATCTGGCCCAGTGGTACAAGCGCCGGTTCGACATCCCCTTCATCTGCATCACCGGCTCGGTGGGCAAGACGACCACCAAGGACATGGTGGCGGCGGTGCTGGGGGAGCGGTACCGGGTGCTCAAGACCGACGGCAACTTCAATAACAACATCGGCCTTCCGCTGACGCTGCTGCGGCTGGACAGCTCCGTGGAGCTGTGCGTGCTGGAAATGGGCATGAATCACGCCGGGGAGATCGAATACCTCAGCGAGATCGTGGAGCCGGACGTGGCCCTCATCACCAACGTGGGCGACAGCCATATTGAGAATCTGGGCAGCCGGGAGGGCATTTTCAAGGCCAAGTGCGAGATTTTCTCCCACATGAAGCCCGGCGGCACCGCCATCCTCAACGGCGACGACGAGTGGCTGACGAAGCTGCGGGGAAATCTGCCCTTCCGCACTCTGTTCGTGGGTGCGGGGGAGGGCCTTGACTACCGTGCTGACGAGATCCAGAGCGACGGCGAGACCCATCTCGCCTGCCGGGTGAACACCCCGAAGGAGCGCTTTGAGGTCACCATCCCCGCGCTGGGCAATCACATGATCTACCCCACGCTGATGGCCTGCGCCGTGGGCGAGCTGTTCGGCATGACTTCTAAGGAATTTACCCGGGGCGTGCAGAACTTCCTGCCCACCAAGATGCGCATGAACGTCCTGCGCCTGCCCGGCGATGTGGTGGTGCTCAACGACGCGTATAATGCCAATCCCCAGTCCATGCGGGCCGCCGCAGCAGTGCTGGGGGACGCCAAGGGCCGCCGGAAGGTGGCCGTGGTAGGCGACATGCTGGAGCTGGGCGACGGCAGCGCCATGTTCCACCACGCGGTGGGGGCCTGCTTTGCCGAAATGGGGGCGGACAGTCTTATTGCCGTGGGCGACCTTGCCCGGCACATCGCGGAGGGCGCGGAGGAGGCCGGACTGGAGCAGGTCCGGTACTATGCCAGTCAGGATCTGGCCATGCCGGCCATCTGCCATGAGCTTCAGCCCGGCACTACCATTCTGGTCAAGGCATCCCGCGCCATGCGTTTTGAAAAGATCGTGGACGCGCTGACCGCCGCCGCAAAGGAGAACGGCTGACGCGCGCGGATACAGGAGAATTTTTATGATCGACATACAGATTACCGGCCTCGTCAAGGAATTTGAGGTCGGCAACCGCATACTGGATGGCTTCTCCCTTCAGGTGGATACTGGGGAGCGGGTGGGTCTGCTGGGTAAGAACGGCGCGGGCAAGACCACCATCTTCCGCATCATGACCGGGCAGGTGGAGCCGGACGAGGGGACCGTCACCATCGCCCCCGGCCGCCGTCTGGGGCTTATTTCCCAGATCCCGGTGTACCCCGACGGGTACACCGTTCGGGACGTGCTGGACACCGCCTTTGCACCCCTCCACGACATGGAGCGCGAAATGGGGGAACTGGCTGCTCGGATGGGGGAGAGCGCCGACCCCGACGTCATGGCCCGGTACGACAAGCTTACCGCCGCCTTTGAGGTCGGCGGCGGGTACGACACCGAGACCCGGCTCAACAAAGTGTGCAACGGCCTGAACATCAACGCCGATATGCGTGCCCGGCCCTTTGCCGCCCTGTCCGGCGGGGAAAAGACCCGGATCAACCTTGCCCGGCTCATTCTGGAGGATACGGACATCCTGCTGCTGGACGAGCCCACCA